>JBBKXI010000027.1:0-17321 GCA_037969415.1 Acidimicrobiia bacterium
ATCCCAGACACCGTCGGCGATGTCACGGACGATGGCGTCGTTTGCGGGCGTGCGGAGGTGGGCTCTTATTCTCACAGCAAGGGACGGTAACCGAGATGGCAACGCATAATGTCGCATAGATGGCTCGAAGGTTGCTTCCATTTCTCCTGGTAATCTGGGTGGCTTGTTCCGGTCCGATTGTCCTCGAAACCACCACCGTGGTGTCGATTCCGCCTCTCACTGCTGTTCCGACAACCACCGCACCGGAGATCCCGGTCGAGCTCCAGGATTGCAGTGCCCCGCCGGTGACTTTCAAAACCCTTTGCGAAGCGATCGAGCTACTCGATGAGTGGCATGTCGACCGACCGATCGATGTCGCTCAACTCGCCGCGATCGCAACCCAGGCGGCCTCGGATTATTCGACCCAAGAAACCGAAGAGCCACCCAGGACGTTCTTCTGTGCCATTCCCGATATCAGTTTTGAGACACTCTGTCAGACCCTCGCCGAGAGGATCAGGACCGATCAGATTCCAGTTGCGGCCGCCATGGAAGAAATCGTCCTCACCATGGTCGACCTCGGGCTCGACCCGTTCACGTGGTACATCCCGCCAGACCTAGCGGACGGATTCCGCTCCGACGGAATAGTGGGAGGCGTTGGCATCGTTCTTGACGCCACCGATGCCGCTGGTTCCAAATGCACCAAGATCGCCGTCGTTTGCCCCCTGGAGATTTCGTTGGTGATCGAAAACAATCCAGGCGCCGATGCCGGTTTGTTGGCCGGAGATTTCATTACTGCTATCGACGGAGAGCCGGTTGATGGAAAGGGATTTGTCGATGTCGCAACCCGTATTGGGGGCGATGAAACCGGGGTGGTCACTCTCAGAGTCGATCGAGCCGGAGAAACACTCGAGTTCTCCATCACCAGGATGGAACTGAATTTCCCCAATATCGAGGTTGATCTGCCGGTTGCGGGAGTTGGGTACCTCCGGATCCCTGACTTTGACCTCGACATTCCATCAATCGTTGGCAGCGCACTCGAGTCTCTCCTCGCCGCCGGCCCGGGGACAATCGTCATCGACCTTCGCGACAATCCCGGCGGGTATATCGACGCGGTGCTCGACGTCGCATCGGAATTCATATCCGATGGAGTTGTCGTGGAGACGACCGGGCCCGATGAGGATCTTGCATATCTGAGCCGTGGTGGATCGAGCGCTACTTCGGAACGGTTGATCGTGCTCGTGAACGGAGGGACGGCCTCGGCCGCGGAGATACTGGCGGGGGCTTTACGGGACCGTCGCGATGCCCTAATTCTGGGTCAACCCACCTTCGGTAAGAACGCGGTGCAGATACCATTCCCTTTGAGAAATGGTGGGGAATTTCATGTGGCGGTTGCCCATTGGAACACCCCGAACGGTACCTCGGTTGTTGACACCGGTCTTATCCCCGACCGACTCGTCGACTTTCCCGATAACCCGACAATCGAAGAGCTGGTCGAATTCGCACTGCAAAACTCATGATGAAACACCGACTCACACCTCTCATAATTGGTTTCGCCCTCATTCTTTCGGCGTGCGTTCCGGCGACAACGGCGTCGACGACCCAGCCATTGCCCCCACCGGATTCCCCATCGACCACCGGGTCGACAGTTGCCATAAATGGCCGGTCGATCGAGACGGTGGGATGCGAAGACGCTCCCGATGACGTATCGATCGTATGTGAAGTCTTTGATCTGATCCAACAGCGATACGTCGACGAGATCGCTGGCACCACGTTGGCGGAATTTGCCACTGCCGCAGTCACAGACCTCGACGGCTCCACGTCGACCTCCGATCTGACATGCGCGTTGCCTTCCTCGGATTTCGAAGCCGCCTGCGTCGCCCTTGCCGATGAAGCAGAGAGCAGTGTGGAAGGGGCTGAAGCCATTGTGCGGGGTATGGCCGCGGCCCTCGACCCCAACTCCCTTTATCTGGATGAAGAATCGGTGGCGCTCATCGAGGAAGAGCAGGAAGGACAGATCGAAGGTATCGGAGCCCTGGTAACAGCTGAGGACTCTGCAATTACCGAGGGAAACCCGCAGTGCTCCATCATCTCAGCGACATGTCAACTAATCATCGTTTCGACTATCAGCAACAGCCCAGCTGAAGCGGCCGGTATCCAACAGGACGATCGGATTGTGGGTGTCGATGGCGAGGACATAAGTGGTTGGACTCTTGATGAAGTGACCGCAACTGTCCGTGGCCCGTCCGGGACCGACGTATTACTGACCGTTCTCCGGGCCCAGGATACGTTCGAGATCACTATCACCAGGGCGGCCGTAGTGATCCCGGTTGTCGACAGTGCCTTCTACGACGGAGTCGGGTACGTGAAGCTAAACCTCTTCAGCGAGAACGCCGACGAACAGCTCGAGATGGCCCTTGAAGAGTTGATCCAACAGAATCCGACAGAAATCGTTTTCGACCTCAGTGACAACCCGGGAGGACTGTTGGACACGTCGATCGCGGTTGTTTCATTGTTCCTGCCCGATGGCGAAGTGGTTATCACCGAGGGCCCCCACGACAACCGCAGATTTGAGGTGAGCGGAAACATCGTCGTACCTGAATCCCTACCCGTGACCATCATCATCAACAAAGGCTCCGCCTCGGCATCGGAAGTGGTGTCAGCCGTTCTTCAGGAGAGGGGCCGGGCAACGGTTGTCGGCGAGAACTCTTTTGGAAAGAACACGGTTCAACAACGTTTCTCGCTATCCAATGGCGGAGCGTTCAAAGTGACCATCGCCCGGTGGCTGACGCCGGAAGGCCTCGACTTCGGTGGCGGTGGCGTCACTCCCGATATCGAGCAGGAATTCGCTCCCGAACTCGATCAGGAAGCCATCGCCCGTCTCGCGGCCTCACTGAACTAACCGACCCCTTCTTCTCTCCGCTCGCAGCGGCTGGAGCGTGGAGGACAAGATCGCGCACAGATCACCACGCGTGTTTTGCGGTCCACCCTCCCCCTCGCTGCGCTCGGGTACTCCCTCCAAAGGAGGGAGAGCAAGAACCCGGGAGGCCTCCCTCGCACCTACTCTCCCTCCGCTAGCGGAGGGAGTGGCATCGTCCCGAACAGGGGCGATGACGAGGGTGGATGTCAAGATCGCGCACAGATCACCACGCGTGTTTTGCGATCCAGATCGTGCACAGATCAGCATGCCGATTTAGGGTCGGAGGGTTAAGAAAGACTGATAGTCCGGCGTCTTACCCCAAGCCGGGATACGCCAGGCCGGTGTTGGCATGGCAGTCGTAGCCGTGGGGATTTTTCGCCAGGTACTGCTGGTGGTAGTCCTCGGCAAAGTAGTAGTCACCCAGTGGAGCGATCTCGGTCGTGATGGCACCAAGTCCGTCGGCTGAAACTATCTCCTGGTAGATGTCCTGAGATCGTTTCGCCTCATCGAGTTGCTCATCGGTGGTGGTGTAGATAGCCGAGCGGTATTGAGAGCCGATGTCATTGCCCTGCTGCATCCCTTGCGTCGGGTCGTGGGTTTCCCAAAACACCTTGAGCAACTGGTCATAGGTGACTTCGGTTGGCCGGTACACCACCATTACGGCTTCAGTGTGACCGGTTCGGCCGCTGCAGACTTCCTCATACGACGGATTCGGCGTGTAACCACCGGCGTAGCCGGCTGACGTGGTGTAAACGCCCGGCAATTGCCAGAACCTTCGCTCGGCTCCCCAGAAACAACCCATCCCGAAAACAGCCACTCTGGTGTCATCGGGGAACGGACTTTGCAATGGATTTCCGTTGACAAAGTGGGTTTCCGGAACTTCCACCGCGTGATCCCTGCCCGGCAAAGCCGACCCGGGCTCTGGCACTTCTAACTTCTTACTTCCAAACATAGAAACCTCCTATGACGTTATTAAACACCCCTTGAAAAAATCAATTGTCCTTAAAGACGGGCGCGCCTCAGACGCCACCTGAGATCTTGGTCGGACGAATCTTGATGATGACCCGCTCGTCACCCTCTCGGTAATACGGGTACCGATCCTTGTCGATGTACTTCTTGGCCATCCGCGAAATGAAATCGATGTTGGGGTCGGGCTCGATTTCGTCGAGTTCGCCGCGGATCTCCAGGTACCGGTAGTGGTCCTCCGGATCCATTATCGACATTGAAATCCGTTTGTCGCGTTGCAGGTTCCGATACTTCTGTCTCGTCTTGGTGAGACTGAATTTGATATGGGTGCCGTCCCATTCAAACCAGACCGGACTGGACTGGGGTTCCCCTTCGGGGCCGATCGTGGCAACGTGCGCGAAAGATCTGGTTTCCCAAGAAACCAGATCAAGAACTGAATCGGGGATTATGAATGCGCCTTTGTTTTCTTTCATCAACTGTTGAAACAAAACCCCACGTCGCAGCATTCCAATTCCCCTCAATCCGGGATCGGATTACCCTGACAAGTTCTACATGAGGCCATACCGCGCCCTGTCCTTCGTTCTCGCCACCCTTCTGGCTTTATCCGTCGCATTTCTCGGCGGAACCAACGCCCGCGCGCAATCGGTCGACGATGCCAAGGATGCCGCCGAGTCGGCAGGAGCCCGCGTCGAGGCCGCCGAGGGTTTGGTCGATGCGGCTGTCGCAAACCGAACGGCTATCGAGCTCGATCTGGTCGAGTCGATCGCCCGGGTCAACCAACTCGCCAGCGAACTCTCAAGTCTTTCCGTAGGTCTCGATCGAATTGTCGAGAAACTCCAGTTCGCCGATGCCGAACTTGAAGGTATCTCGGTCGACATCGAGGTCCGAGCGGTGGACGCATATATGAGCGCACTGGGCGGCACACGAATGACCGTGGTCAATTCGGGCAGTGTCGAGGAGGCGATGGTCACCGGCCTGGTTGTGAGCGACCTGATCAACTCAGACCAGGAGGCGATTGATTCGTTGGTGAATCAAAAGAAGAGCCTGGAGCAACTGCAGCAAGATCTGGCGCTCCAGCAAGAAGCGGTCGCAGCCAAGAAAGCAGAATTCGACAGTGAAAACCAACGTCTTGCCGATCTGATGGCCCAGGCGAGCAACGACGTTGCCGACGCAATCCGGGAAGCCAATCTCGCAGACGAGCAACACAGGGCGGCCCTGGCTGGCATTGAGGCAGCTCAGGCCAAAGCGGCGACCGCCGAAAGGCAGGACGAGAACGAACCGTCGACCACGACCCAACCTCCGACAACGTCACCCGGTGACACCTCGCCAACCACGACTACCCCGACCGCGACCACGACTCCCGGCGACTACCCGTGGACCCCACCGCCCGCTGTCGAGCAGTGGCGGGGATTGGTTTCACAGCATTTCCCGGCAAACCGGGTAGATGAAGCTCTCCACATCATGTGGTGCGAGAGCGGCGGCGACCCCGACGCTTACAACCCTTACTCGGGGGCATCAGGCCTATTTCAATTCCTCCCCTCAACCTGGGCGACCACCGCTCCGGCCGCGGGTTACGGAGGATCCAGCGTCTTCAATGCGACCGCGAATGTCGCTTCGGCTGCCTGGTTGGCCAATCTCTATCAGGATTTGGGCCAGTATTACTGGGAAGCGTGGAGCTGTAAACGGGTCCTCTATTGATGTAGGTTGGCCCCCCAGGGCCATTTACACTCCCACCGATCATGGAAACGCACCAGCCGCATCGCGGTCGTCAATTTTCTCTTATGGCAGCTGCCTTCGGGGCGACGCTTCCCGGAATTTATATCAAGTTGTTCGTGGAGCATCCCGATCCAGTCCTGGCTTCGATTCTTTACGGGGTTGCCATCGTGGGTGCGGCCTTCATGATTTCCTGGGCCGCCGAAGTCATCCAGCTAGATGTCGGGGGTGGTCTGGCGCTTGCCATTCTCGCCTTGATCGCGGTACTGCCCGAATACGCGGTCGACTTCGTGCTGACCGCCGAGGCAGGCCGGGAATTCGCCGAGACCGGTGCCGCTGACAGATTTGGGCCGCTGGCCCTGGCCAACATGACCGGTGCCAATCAGTTGTTGATCGGTGTGGGATGGCCGCTGGTCATCCTGCTCGGAACATGGCGGGTCAAGAAAACCAAGGCCTCACCGGCCGAGGCCGAGAGGGCTACGGCGTCAACGATCCACCTGGACCGGACCCAATCTGTTGACATTGCATACCTGACTATCGCCTCCGTCTACGGCATGACTCTTTTCTTGAAAGACACCTTGAGCCCTTTCGATGCGGTGGTCCTCGTCGGTATCTACATCGCTTATATGGTCAGGCTTTCGGGGGCCAAGCCTGGAGCCCCACACCTGGTCGGACCGAGCGCATACATCGCGTTACTCCCCAAAATCACTCGAAGAATCGTCAACTACGCGCTGTTCGCCCTGTCGGGAGCTGTGATCATTCTGGTCGCCCATCCATTTGCCGAGTCATTAATCGAACTGGGCGAAAAGACCGGAATCGATGAATTCCTACTTCTGAAGTGGTTAGCTCCGTTAGCTTCCGAAGCCCCGGAATTGATTATCGCGACTCTGTTCGCCTGGCGTTTAGCGGCGCGCACCGGGATCGGCGCTTTGATCTCCTCGAAAGTCAACCAATGGACACTGCTGGTTGGAACCCTCCCCATCGTCTTCATGATCTTCGCAGGCCAAATACACGGACTCCCCCTCGACGAAGTCCAGCGTGATGAACTGTGGGTCACCGCCACTCAGTCGGTGTTCGCAGTGGCCATCATTGCAAGTCGCTCGGTTAGCCGTAAAGAGGCGTGGGCCATGTTGACACTCTTCGGTGTCCAATTTGCCGAATCGTGGCTGGCCGCAACAGGTGTTATCTCCGCGAGCATCTCGGCCGGCGCCCGGATCGGGGTTGGGGTGATGTTCCTCCTCGCTGCATTGTTCGTTCTGAGGGGCCACTTCAGTTTGTTCGGCCGCGTACTCAGCGATGGCCTCCGGGCACCGTGGTCAGAACTCGAAGAAGAGTCTCACCCGACTTGATCTTCGATCGCGACCGCTCCAGCGGGCCGCAGCGACCTACCCAACCACCAAACAGCACTGAGTGCGATCCCGAGAAATACCAACAGCGCTACTCCGAGAATCCGAATTATCCAGACCTGGCCGGCGAGACGCGTCGACGCCTCTTCGAGGAGGATTTGAGCATCACCCGATGTCAACTGGTATTCAGCGATCAAACTACGCGACTCTTCCAGTTGCCCCGTAATCCCCGCCAAAGAATTACTCGTTGAACCAATTTCCTCAGTGAGGCGATTCAGCGAAACCGTCAGCGAAAATAGATCGTCAGCATTATCTGAAAGAGTACCTCCCAACTCGCCAAGCTCTGTGTTCACATCAACAAGGGCTTCGTCGAGAGGCACGGCAGGGTTGTAATCGACACCAACAAAAGACAACGCACCCAGAATCCCGTCAACGACATTGGCGGTGTCGATAAGCCCATCCATTGCAGCCTGAATGGCGGTCACCTGGTCGGGAATATCCTCGCTCAGGAGGATGGCCGTGGATAGTACGACAGCGCTGACCTCCTCTAGCGAGGCCTCGGTCTGGTTGAACACTCCGTCGACGCCGACCAGCGTCTCCTCAAAAATGCCGAGCGATTCGTCAATCACCTCGATGGTTTGGTCAACGGCATCGAGGGCTCGAGCGCTTACTGCGAGACTGTCGCCGAGAGTGGCAAACCAGGGACCTACCGAGATGGCGTATACGACCGCGGCTACTGCCGTCACAACAATGCCTACAGCACCCGAAACTTCCCAAAGTCGTGCTAGCCACCGCTGCGGCGGGCGGTTGAATTTCACAGATTCTCACCTTGATGGGGGTTTACTTCGGCGGCAGCGTCGATTAATTGTCGACAGATAACAACGTCAATCGACATTCAGGTACCCAACAGATTGATCACAGAAGGAGACTAAATGAGCCAGCAATATTTCACCTCGGGACTCTTCAAGTTTCTCCGCGAACTCGCATCGAACAACGATAAGCAATGGTGGGAGGACAACAAGAATCGCTATATCGAGGTGGTCCGGGAACCGGCACTGCATTTCATCGCCGACTTTGGCGATGCTCTCAGCTCATTTGCCCCTCACTTCACGGCGGATGCGAGGACTCAAGGCGGGTCGCTGATGAGGCCCTATCGAGACATTCGGTTCTCAAAAGACAAAACGCCATACAAGACCAACGTCGGGATCCAGTTCAGGCATGAGGCGGGAAAGGATGTCCATGCTCCGGGGTTTTATCTCCACCTCGAGCCATCGGAGAACTTTGCCGGGGTTGGGCTCTGGAGCCCCGAGACCAAAACCGCCCATCAGATCCGCCAGAAGATCAACGACGAACCGGATGCCTGGAAGAAAGCTGCTCACTTGAAGTCGTTCTCCCAAGATTGGTCACTCAGCCATCCCGAGGAGTCGCTGCAGCGTGTACCAAAGCTCTACGAGCAGGATCACCCTTATGCTGACGACATCCGGCTCAAGTCTTACATCGCCGGAAATCGATTGACACAGGGTTTCGTGACATCCGATTCGTTCCTCGAGAACTTCGCCAGCCAATTGAAGAAAACGGTTGCATTCAACCGGTTCCTTTGCGAGGCAGTCGGGCTTCCCTATTGATCCCTTAGACGGGGAGGCCGGGAACGCCTAGATTGGTAGTAATACCTGGGGGGTAACTGCCATGTCCCTACATAACGGAGCAATATCGCTCGGAGCCGACCCGATTATTGTTGGCGTCAGAGTCGACGCCGATCGTATTCGCCTCGACTCCAATGGTAGCGAGATCGGCGACTGGACACGCGACGAATGCGAGATCGTCGTTGATCCTACCGGGCACTATCTGATCAGGGCCGAGAACGAAGAACTTCCGTTCTTACCTGACGACCCTGTGGCGTTCGCTGACGCCCTCAATGAACCTTCACCAGCAAACCCCATCGGAAACCCACGACGCGGTACACGATCGACGGTCGACGAGTTAGCCCCGCAACCGATGACTGTTGTCGGTTTCTATCTGCTTGTCGGTATTACTTCCGCACTGGGATTGTGGGCTGTGTGGAGTCTCGTTGCCTGATGGCGGCTGCCTAGAGAGGCGATTCCAGCCACTCGTCGACCCGGTCTAGTAAATACTCGGATACATCACGGGACCGATCCAGCACCTCACAAAGTTGCTCTCTTCCGATCATGATGTCGACCAGGCTCACCGTGGATTTACCGACAAGATGTAGCCGTCGCTCTGGTGCTTCGGCCAGCGCAGCGAACGAATCGATGGCGGAGACTTCGATGACCAGATCCAACCCGCCAAGTCCAGCGAGATCGGTAGCAAGCACCAGCAGATCCGGGGGTTGGTTCACAGGTGGGACCGCCCAATTAAAAAAGAGATCGAGGTTGAACTCGCCCTCCGGCTCCTCGTAATCCTCCTCCATCGACTCAACCTCATCGATGAGTCCTATCAACACCTTAGGATCGACGTCGAGCGCCAGATGGAGGTCGATTGGCCCGCCACAGCCCGCTTCGGGATGGAGGTCAACCTCCCAGGACTGCCGGAGCGAGTAGGTCTCCAGGATATGTCGCTCGTCGTGAACATGAAAACCGTGCTCGGTCGCGTGCTCCTTGAGGTCAGCGATAAAGCCGGCGATGTCAATAGCCATTAGAAGCGAGGATATTGCAACGCGACGCCAATTGACATCCGGCCACTCAATCGCGGCCTTTGCGCCCGAGGACGAGCCCTATCAGAAATGTAACAAGGGCAGTTAGCGAAATAGCAATTGCGCTCTGGCCAGCACCGGATTCTGCCTCAGGTTCGAGGCTGAACAACAAGTGGTTCTGGTCACGGTCGTAGACGGACAGCCAGTAACTCCGCGATACCTCAGCCCCGAAGAGAAACACCGAAGAAAGCAAATAGGCGAGGAAGATGAGGACCACAATCGAACCGGATATGCCGAGGGCAGTAGGTTCACCGAACTGGCGGAAATATATCCCGGTCCCGAGACCGGCGATGGTGAACCCCACTGCCGTAAACCCGGCACCGACCCATGCGGCGCTCCATGGGATCTTGTTGATCGTGAGAGTCTGAAAAATCAAGGCGAAGATCAACGCCATCAACCCGATGGAGAGGAGGACGCTGAATACTGAGATAAACGGTGCGCTGGCATTGAGCCAGGACGAAATGGCATCACCGGCGATCTGAACGACCGCGTTCAACGCGAATACCGCCACCAACAGGATCCCGATCCCTACCGTCCACAGGACACCCACTGATCGTTGGAAGGCTAGGACAAGCAACCTCTTTTCCTCAGGTATCGGAATCTCGAAGATGTCGTTGAGGGCGCGCTGCAACTCCAAGAAGAGAGTCGAACTCGACCAGAGCAGGACGATGAAGCCAACCACAGCCGCCGTGTCCGCTGCCTCCAGGGCCGAATTGAGGAGTTGCGCGACATTTTCGGCGACCTCCGGGCCGGCCAGGTCGGTAATGGTCTTGTTGATCGCTGCCTGTGCCTCAGCATTGCCGCCCAAAACAAATGCTGCGATTGAAACCGCGACCACCAACATCGGGGTCAGAGCAAACACTGTTCGATACGAGATGGCGGCGGCCATCCGGCTGGCAAGATCACGTCCGTATTCCTTGGAGGCATGCATCAAGACGTCGAAAACCGTGCGAAGTCTTTCCTTGATCGACCGTTTCACAATTACTTCAGGTTATCGGCGCATACACTGCTAGCCGTGACCCATCCGTTTCCACCAACCGTTCCCACGATGGAGGCCAAGGTCTCGGAGTCATGGCCCAAGGGTGACTTTGTCTACGAACCTAAGTGGGACGGATTCAGATCTCTGTCGTGGTCGGAGCCGGAATTTCGGATCGATTCCCGGAATGAACGTCCACTACTCCGTTACTTCCCCGAGTTGCAGGAGGCAGTGGACCAACTACCACCTGGGACTGTGGTCGATGGCGAGATAGTCGTCGTGATCGATGGCGCCACCGACTTCGACACGTTGCAACAAAGAATCCATCCGGCGGAATCTCGAATCAACAAACTGTCTGCGGCGACCCCGGCTGAAATAGTGGCGTTTGATCTCCTTGCCTACCGGGGTGTTGATCTGAGGGAGGCTCCATTTAGTGAACGCCGGGAACAATTGGTCGAGCTGTCCGGGTCCCTCGGAAAACCGTGGCACCTAACGCCGCAAACTGCGGAGGAATCTGTCGCCCGGAAATGGTTCGATGAGTTCGAGTCGGCTGGTTGTGACGGAATAATCGCCAAAAAGGTCGACTTGCTTTACCAGCATGGCAAACGGGCGATGATCAAGATCAAACACAGGCGCACCGTGGATGTTGTCGTCGGCGGGTTCAGGGAACACAAAGATGGTGGGAAGATCGGGTCACTATTGCTCGGCGTGTACAACGACCAGAGCGACCTTCACTTCATCGGTCATTGCTCCGGATTCCCCGATGTCGATCGGGTCGAGATCTTCGAACGATTCCAGGAGTTGGTCTCAGCGGAGAGCTTTGGCGAAGAGGCCCGGATGCCAGGTGGCCAGAGTCGTTGGTCGGGCGGTAAGGACCTCTCCTGGACCCCGGTCAAGCCAGGCGTTGTCATCGAAGTCAGCTACGACCAGCTGGAAGGGGATCGATTCCGGCACGCCACCAGGTTTCATCGTTGGCGTCCGGACAAGACGCCGGAGGACTGCACGACCGAACAATTGGAGCTCCCCGAAGGACCGGATTTCGGGGACGTCGTCCATTTTTAGCCAGGCCCCAAGGTTTGGTTAAGGGAGACCCCTTATTGCGTAATCAACGCTCATAGCCCACAATTGGGAGCGATGCCAGAGCCCGTCGTCGAAGTTCGCAATCTCACCCACGACTACGGCGAAGTAGTTGCTCTCGACAAGCTCGACCTTGAGATCCCAGCTGGAATCACCGGGTTGGTCGGCGCCAACGGAGCTGGCAAGACAACAATGCTCCGTATTCTCCTCGGTCTGCTCCATCCAACCCAGGGCACTGCCCTCGTCCTCGGAAGTGACAGCGAGAAAGAACCCCTCAAGGTACGAAGCCGGGTGGGCTACATGCCGGAAGGGAATTGCATTGCCGACGACCTGACCGCGGCAGAGTTCGTGGCCTACACCGCTGAACTCGCCGGTCTTCCCCGACGCGAGGCGAAACGCCGGGCATCGGAAACACTGTTCTTGGTCGGTCTGGCTGAGGAGCGATTTCGCTTCCTTGGGGACTTCTCCACCGGCATGAAGCAACGGGTGAAACTGGCGCAGGCGCTGGTTCATGACCCCGAACTGGTGTTACTCGACGAACCTGCCTCGGGGCTTGATCCAAAGGGTCGCGAACAAATGCTTGCGCTTATTCGGAGACTCGGCGACCTCGGGCTCAACATCATCATGTCCTCACATGTGCTCAGTGATATCGAGCAGACCTGTCAATGGGTGGTAATGCTCGATGGCGGCACCCTGCTGCGGTCCGGGCCCCTTGGCGAATTCGACCAACTCGGGACCGTGCTCGTCGAAGTGGTCACAAATGCCGAGGAGGTAAGTCTCAGCCTCGCTCGAAAGGGGATTGAATCTCAGGTCGACGGCCCAAGGATCTTTGTCGGCCCCGGTGATTCAACTCTGGAGACCGCGATTCTCGAAGCTGTTGCCGTCGAAAAGGCAGGACTGATTCGAATGATGCGATCTTCTGCATCCCTCGAAGACCTCTTCCTGGAGGGAAGCAGCAATGACTGATCAGGTCATTTTCGACAGGGGCTACCGAAAATACGACGGGCCGCGCACCGGTCCCAAGGGAGCGAGAAGAGCGGTTTACCGCGATGGGCTGCGCCGGGTTCTCGGACTGGGTAGGAAAGCTCGTCGGAAGATCTTCCCCTGGTCGTTGATTGCCGTAGCGATGGTCGCCGCGGCCATCATCGTCGGCACTCATTGGGTGATCGGGAACGTCGAAGAAAGTCTGCGCGAAGGTGTGCCCACCTACGGCGGGCTCTTCGACTTCTACTCAGGAATCTCGCTACTTTTCATCGCTTTCGCCGGGCCCCTCCTACTCATCCCGGACCGCACCGATGGAGTCCTGTCGGTCTACTTTTCTCGCCCATTGACCGTAGACGGCTACCTGGGTGCAAAATTGGGAGCGTTTGCCACGGTTGTCGGAGCGATTTACATCGTCCCGCAGATCCTCCTGCACCTCGGTTTGGCGCTCATCGCCGACGAAGGATTTCTTCCCTACATGGGAGACAATCTCGATGTCTTGTGGAAGGTACCGCTGATCACTCTGGCCTTCGTAGCGCTGCACGGGGCCGTCATATTCCTCCTCTCCGCGTACATCAATCGCACTGGTATCGCCGCGGCGTCATTCCTTGGAATCCTGCTTGCCGGTGGCGCCATCGCAGGGCAGGTGTCTCAAGCCAATTTTCCCGGCTCAGAGTATGTGTCGCTACTTGCCTTTGACCACCATCCGCGCATCATCCGGGATGCGCTTCTCGGCGATACGGTGGAATATCCGGCGGAGCTTGCCGGATTCGGGCCGTGGACTTCGCTCATGGTCATCCTTGCCTTGTCGATCCTTGCGGTATACATCGTCCGGCGGCGCTATCGGAAGATCGCATGACGACAACAGTTGAGATCAATGCCCTCTCGAAGTGGTTCGGCAACAAGGTGGCAGTATCGGAGGTCACCCTGCATTTTTCTCCTGGCGTGACCGGTCTTCTCGGCCCGAATGGGGCTGGGAAAACTACTTTGATGCGGGTGATGTCCGGGCTGCAGGTGCCATCTCAGGGAACGGTTTCCATCCTCGGCCAGGATCCCCGGGCAAATCCGGAGATCTACTCGAGAATCGCCCTGGTTCCCGAGGACGAATCGGTCTATGGACATTTAACGGCAACAGAGTTCGTCGGCCTCGCCGCCCGCCTCTCCAATCTCGATGACGTTCCCAGCAGGGTCAAAGCGTCGCTCGACGCCGTTGAAATGAGCGAAGCGGCCGATCGCAAAATGGAGGGTTTTTCGAAAGGGATGAGGCAGCGGACCAAGGTCGCGGCGGCCCTCGTTTCGGATCCTGAAGTGCTGCTTCTCGATGAACCCCTCAATGGCGCTGACCCTGTCCAGAGGGCAAGACTCATTGCACTGTTCCGTCGGCTCGGCGACGAGGGCAAAACCGTAATCGTCTCGTCACATGTCCTCGCCGAGGTGGAGCGGATGACCGACCAGGTGATTGCCATGGTCGATGGGCGACTTGCCGCGGTTGGCCACATCTCAGAAATCCGTGCTGCGATGAGCGACAAGCCTCGCCAGATCCACATTGAAGCCAATGAACCCCGAGGGTTGAGCGCCCGATTGATCGGCTTGCAAGAAGTTCGCGGTGTCCAACTCGACGGATCACGGGTGACCCTACAAGTCACCGATGCGGCCCGCTTTGCCAACCTCCTTCCTGAGGTGATTGCATCTGGCGATTACGGAGTTACCCGGGTCGAACCCACCGACGAGTCGTTGGAGTCGGTTTTCCGGTACCTGGTGGAGGGTTCGTGAGCCCACTTTTCGTACACCTCTATCGACGGGTGATGCGTCGGGGTCGCGTGCTCGGGCTGACCGCCCTGTCGGCAGTGCCTGCCCTCGTTTATCCGCTGGTCGTATCAAGCACTGAAGATGTGGTGGCGACCGATTATGCGGCCATCATCACTTCGACGGGATACACGTTTGCAATAGCTGCCTTGATCATGGCCGGAGCAACACTACGTGAGGAACGGGACAGCGGGACCCTGGCCTATATCTATATGCGTCCGTACTCGAGGTTCCGTTTCGCCATAGCGTCGGTTGCCGCCGGCGCCGCTGCTTCGATCACACTTGGAGTGATCGCGTGGGGGCTAACGGTCCTGACTGGCCTCCTGGTGGGGGCCGGGCTTGGTATCACCGGTGCAGGCATCGTCCTGTTCGTTTCGGCCGCCATCGGGTACTCGGCGATATTCGTGCCTATTGGATATCTCTTCTCAAGATCGATGTTGATCGGCCTTGCATATGTGTTGGTTGTCGAAACCATCATCTCGTTCGTCATTCCGGGGCTGGCCCAGATATCGATCTGGAGAATTTCAATGTCGATCTACGGAAGCTTCACCGAATTCGGTCAGGAAGCACTTGACGGACTGGGCCCGATAGCGATCGGCGCTGGCGGTGGCGTCGTCAAGCTAGGCGCAGTGCTGATTGTTGGGGTTGCCCTGCTCACATGGGCGCTCAAGAAACGAGACGCCCTCTAGCCAAAGGGGTCCCGATCAGTACTCGTCGTCGGGTCTGCGTTGCTTTGAGGGTTGGACCCGGGGTGGTTCGCCAGGCATTTTCGGGTAATTAGGAGGCCAGGGTGCTTCACCAACACCGTTCTCTTCGTCTCGAACGACCCAATCCATCAGGGCGTCGATGCGGCAGACGGCCTCATCGATACCGTCCGAGAGATCACCAACTCTCGAATAGCGATCGGTGGCAAAGGTATCCATCGGGAAGTCCTCGATCTCAACATCGGGCAATTCGTCCCAGGTCAGAGGGGCTGAGACATATCCTGTAGGACGAACTCCGTAAGCCGACGACATCGATTTGTCGCGAGCATTCTGGTTGTAGTCGATGAAAACGCCGTGCCGTTCTTCTTTCCACCACTTCGTGGTAACCAAGCCGTCCATTCGCCGCTCCAGTTCCCGGGCGAAGGCGAGCACCGCCCGACGGGTCTGGAAAAAGTCCCAGATCGGCTCGATCCGAATGTAGACGTGAATGCCGCGACTGCCCGAGGTCTTCGGCCAGCCGACCATGCCCAGTTCGTCCATCAACGACTTAGCCCCCATCGCCGCCTCTTTGATCTGAGCGAAAGTGATGTCGGGGGTGGGATCAAAGTCGAATCGCAGCTCATCAGGATGGTCGGTGTCCGAGTCGCGGACAGGCCAGGGGTGAAAATCGAGACATCCCAATTGGGCAAGCCGAACCACATCGGCGGGCGTACGGGGAACGTTCATCCTTCCCGGCCGTTGTGAAGGAAATCTGATTTGGACCGAATCGAAAGGACTGTTCTTGTCGGCCCGCTTGTGATATATCGGTGGTTGGCCGATTCCCTTCAAATACCGCTTCAGCATCGTTGGACGATCTCGAATCCCCCGCGCAGCCCCTTCGCCTACCGCAACGAAATGGTTGACGATGTCCAACTTCGTCCAACCACGCTCGGGGAATACGATACGGTCGGGACTGGAGATGCGAACCTCTTCGTTGCCAACGGTCACCATGGTGTGATCGGCCATGCTTATCTATTACCTGGAATCGGATTCATGCCTGAACAAACAGTAGAGGACATACCCGTCGACATCGTAGAAACGATTAGATCATCCATCATTGGCCGGGATGTGGCGGTTGAGACCCCGTTTGGTCCCAAGAGGCTGACCTACGCCGACTACACAGCGTCGGGAAGGTCCTTGTCGTTCATCGAGGACTACATCCGTGACCAGGTTCTTCCGATGTACGCCAACACCCATACCGAAACTTCGGGAACCGGGCTGCAAACCACACGCTTCAGAGAAGACGCCCGATCAATCATCCGGGAGTGCGTCGGAGGCATCCCCGAAGAGCACGCTGTCATATTTGCCGGAAGCGGGGCTACCGGGGCGGTGGATCGTCTGATCGGCATGCTCGGCCTTCGTATCCCGGCCGGAATGGACGCTTTGTACGATCTCGACCGGCATATCCAATCGGATCAGCGGCCCGTGGTTTTTGTGGGCCCATTCGAGCACCACTCCAACGAACTGCCGTGGCGGGAAACCATTGCCGACGTCGTCGAAATCAAGGAAGACAGCGACGGCCATGTCGGTTTGAACGATCTCGAGGAACGTCTGGTGGAATTCCGTGACCGACCTCTCAAGATCGGTTCGTTCTCGGCAGCATCCAATGTGACCGGGATCATCTCCGACACCAGTGCGATATCGGCGCTCCTCCATCAATACGATGCTCTTTCCTTCTGGGATTTTGCCGCATCCGCCCCTTACGTCGGTATCGAGATGAGGCCAAAGCACTCATCTGGCGACTACAAGGACGCAATTTTCATCTCACCACACAAGCTTGTCGGCGGACCGGGAACTCCAGGAGTCTTGGTGGTGCGGAAGGATCTCGTCCACAACACAGTCCCTGCCGTTCCGGGGGGTGGGACCGTTCAGTACGTCTCGTCCGAGAGGCACACTTACATATCGGATCCAGAGCATCGCGAAGAGGGAGGCACGCCCGCCATCATCGAATCGATTCGCGCCGGACTCGTGTTCAAGCTGAAAGAGGAAGTCGGGGCCGAGCGCATCCGCGAGCTGGAACACGATTACATCCGACGCGCAATTTCAGCTTGAACACGAGTCCGGCGCGAATCGATTCGATGATGGCGGGCGTGCCTCCCTCTTCGCG
>JBBKXI010000028.1:0-10526 GCA_037969415.1 Acidimicrobiia bacterium
CCACAAGAAAACGATGAGCGCCCACGACTATGTGGCGGCAGTAGTTGCCGGGGAAATCCGGGACCCGACGCTTACCTTCCAGATTGCCAACGGCTTCGAAGTGCGTGGTCTGTTGGAGAACTACCTCGAAGACGAAGCGGACGACGGTTGGGCGGCGCTCATCGTCTGGGAAGTCGACTGAGCGAGGCTATTTCCTCACGTCCCGTTCGTGGCGGTGGGGAATGTCGACCGATGTTGTGGTCTCCAACGTTACGAAGGCCTCAGGGTTGGTTTCATGAATCATCCCGGAGAGGCGCCTGACCTCTCGTCGCGGAACCACCGAGAATGTGATCCGCACTTCCCCGGTCAAACCGTCGCCGTTCACCACAGTGGCTCCGTAGTCGTTTTCACGCAACATGTCGGCCACCGGTGGGCTGTCGATTGGGGAGATCACCCGCACTAAAACCTGGCCCAGGGCCATCCATTCCTCGACCAAAGCTCCGAGGTAGGTGCCGGCGGCGAAACCAGCGGCGAACGCAATCATCCGGATCGGATCGTCGAGGCCGTCGAGCACCCGTGCAATCGCTAAAACCCAAATCAACGCCTCAACAAACCCAAGCCCGGTTGCGGCAAGCTTGCGGCCTTTGCTGAGCAAGACGATACGGACTGTGGCATCCCGACGTCGAGGAGCCGTAGGAAAAAAATGAGGAGAAGGTCGAGAGAGAGTGCCATTCGCACAGGCTAGGAAGGCGGTGAGTGGGTAACGGTTATTCCGGATCGGGTAATTCGATCGGGATGGGCTGGTGAAACAACCCGTCGGGTATCGGGGCCTCGGTACGGATCAACGCCACTTTCCACGATGGGGAGAATCCCATGGCCCAACGCAGCCCGGCAATCGCGGCTTTTCCCGCCACTTTCGAGCCCTGGGGAGCAGTTAGGCCGAGGACGTGTCGGATCCGAACAGGAATGGTGGCCACGGCCGCGTTGCGGAGGACCGAGTAAGACAATGCGATCCCTCGACTCAGAGGAGGGTCATTGATGAAGTCGACCGCGTCACGCATCGCATCGCTGGCGGCGACGCCGGGATGTTCAGCAACCCAAACGTGTAGGCCTTCCGCGGTCCCCGGCATGGGTTCAGCGTAAAGCAACGCCCCCACCCTCCGCTGTTCTCCCACAAATTTGTCTGCATCTCCAGGAGATAGTGGCACTGCGCCATAAACCTGATTGGCGACGAGAAAGGAATCGGTGAGCGCGTTGTGAACCCATGCGGAGAAAGCCGGATCGGAGGCGTTATAGGCAACACCTCGTTCCGAAACGCCATTGACCCGTTTGTGTACGCGTTTCACGATGTCGACCGCAGCGTCAACCTCGGGCAGGGCACCGAAAGTCGTAGCAGTCACAAATGCAGACGTACGAGAGAGTCGTCCTAGTGGATCCTCTCGATACCGGGAGTGGTCACCGACGCCTGCAACCACCTCGGGATGCGCAGCCTGGATGAGAAGACCCCGGATACCCCCGATCAAGCTGGCGACATCTCCTATGACCCGCCAGGAAACCGAATCGGGGCCATGAAGCCCGGGATCACCCATGTAGCCGAAGCTGTTCCTGAGGGGGTAGTCGACATGGCGAAAGGGCCCAGCAGCAGCATTGGCAATATGCCGTCGAATCATTCTGTGCTGGCGGCGTTGTTCAAGAGAGAGTTGGTGGATGGGATACCGCCGACTTTATTCCTCAGAGGCCAGTTTGCGTTCTGCCATTCCGTTTAGGACTTCGAGGACGATGCGATTGGCAAGATAGGCGGTCTGCTCGCCTGGTCCGTCATAGGGCGGCGATACCTCAACGATGTCGGCGCCAAGCACGGTGAGTTCTTTTGAAATACGACGCACCACATCGAGGATCTCCCTCGAGTTAAGCCCACCGGGTTCGGGTGTCCCCGTCCCGGGGGCGAGACCGGGGTCGACAACATCGATATCTACTGAGATGAAGACCCCTTTGGCGCCTCCCTCAAGGCTGTATTCCACGGCCTCGTCGACCACCGCATCGAGACCACGCTTCACGATGTCACCCATCATGTAGGTCTGCATTTTTTGCTCTTTCATCCACTGCATTACCGGCGGTTCGGGCCAATAGCCGCGAAGCCCGATCTGGACGAAACGATGTCCCGGGACGGCACCACTCTCGATGAGTCTTCGCATAGGTGTTCCGTGTCCCACCAGAGCACCGTTCTGGCTCATCCCGGTATCGGCGTGGGCATCGAAGTGGATCAGAGCAATCTCCCCAAACCCGTAGGCCCGGGCCACCCCTAATGCGTCGGGCCAGGTGATCGAATGGTCACCTCCGAGGATGATGGGCACCTTCCCCGCATTTGCGATTCCCTCGACGGCGTCAGCGATACGTTCAATCGAGGCGTCAAGTTGTCCGGGTAGTACGTACACATCGCCAACATCGACCACACCAAGAACCTCGAAGGGGTCGATCCCGGTGGGGAGATGTGGTCGGTAACCGTCCATCGCCCCGTAGTCGGCGTTCCTGATCGCCTGAGGTGCGAATCTGGCACCTGGACGATATGAGGTTCCCCAATCGAAAGGTGCCCCCAGGATCACAACGTCGCCGTCACCGAGATTGTCGGGCGTGACCGAGGGGACTCCAAGGAAGGAATTGCGGGAGGCAAATGAGATGTACTCGGCTGACGCAAACGGAATCTGATTCTTCCGCTCTTCATATGGGGTGAACATCATGCGGTACGCTAACTGACCCCGAAGATTTGGCACGCCATGACCCCGGAAAGGGTGCAGAAAACCTACCTGACCTTGTTGCTGTTCCAATCCCTGGCGGCGTCGATGATCTGGGGTATCAACACATTGTTTCTCCTCGATGCCGGTCTCTCACTGACCGAAGCCTTTGTCGCCAACGCTGCCTTCACCGCGGGAATGGTGCTTTTTGAGGTGCCTACCGGAGTCATCGCCGACGCTGCGGGCCGGCGGGTTTCTTTTATTCTCGGGGCGGCGACTTTGCTCGTAACGACCCTTGCCTATCTCTATTTGTGGCAGGTGGACGCGGGGATCTGGTGGTGGATTCTGGTGTCTGCGCTAATCGGTCTCGGGTTTACGTTCTTCTCCGGGGCCACTGAAGCGTGGTTGGTCGATGCTCTGGATGCGACAGGATTTGAAGGCGCTGTCGACACCGTTTTTGGAAAAGGGCAGACCGTCACGGGTGCCGCTGTGTTAGTCGGAACGATCGCCGGAGGCTTCCTGGGAACGATCAGTCTTGGCATTCCGTACGCCGTGCGCTCCTTCCTGCTGTTGATCGTGATCGGCCTCGCCTTCAAATCGATGCATGACATTGGTTACGAGCCCAATCGCCAAGGTACGATCCGGGAGCAGACCACCTCGATCCTCAGAGCATCGATCCAACATGGGTTCCGAAATCCTCCAGTCAGGATGTTCCTTCTAGCTGCACCGTTCTCAGCGGGTATTGGCATCTGGGTCTTTTACGCATTCCAACCCTATCTGCTCGATTTGTTCGGAGACCCCAACGCCACCTATCTAGCCGGAATTGCCGCGGCGACTTTCGCCATTGCTCAGATGGTCGGAGGTGCCTCAGTCGGGTTGGTTAGACGCCGATTTAGGAGTCGTACATCGGTGTTAATCGGGTCGATTGCGATCGCGTCGGTTCTAATAATCGGCGTCGGCCTCGCCGAGTTGCTCGCAATCCCCGTTGGGTTCTGGGTGGCGATCCTCTTCCTCGCTGGGACCGCTCTCCTCTGGGCGTTGTCCGGCCCACTCCAGCAGGCATACCTGAACGAAGTGATTCCTTCACAACAACGGGCGACAGTGTTGTCGTTCGTCTCCCTCACCGGTTCGGCGGGCGGGGTCGTGGCTCAGCCCGTGTTGGGCCGGGTTGCCGATGTCTGGTCTTTGGGCATCGGTTACGTCCTGGCTGGAGTGCTCTACGTCCTCCAGCTTCCTTTCTTACTCAAAGTTCGCGCCATGGATCTTCCCGCAGATCGGATCAGTGCAGCTGAGGAATTGGGGGCGGGTGACTTTTTGCCAGGGGACGGCACCCCATAGTCAGACATTTTCTGTCAATATGACGCCCGATGAGTGACACAGAGGCAACCCCAGCATCGAGGATGGGTTCAGCGATAACCCGGGGGATTCTGATCGGGATCCCGGTTTCACTGATCGGACTCACTATCGCCATCTATTTGATCACCGACAACACATTGGCCGTTTCGGCAGAGACGGCGGCTTTGCCCGGGATTCTCCTCGGCGCGTTTGGCGGTGGTTTTACCGGAATGACCGTCACCATGGACGAGCACTGAATCCGGTTAGATCTCCTCGCGAAGGCTAAATACCACCGTCTGAAGATCGGTGAACTCGTCGATCCGCTGCCGACCCCACCCGGTGTCGGTGCCTGAAGCACCACCGAAGGGCTGGAATGTCTCCCAGAAGTCCGTCGAGTCGTTGACGATCACGGTTCCGGAGCGGATACGGTCGGCGTACCAGAACGCCTTCGTCAGGTCATTCGTAAACACTGCAGCCTGGAGGCCGAGGTGGGTGCGATTGGCGATTCCGATAGCATCGGCATCGTCGCTCGCCGAGAGAATCGGAAGGACGGGTCCAAATGATTCCTCCTGAGACACTGCGGCATCCTCCGGAACTCTGTCGATCACGGTGAACTCGTAGTAGAGGTCGGTCGGGTGTCCTCCCGCGCGATTGCCGCCGACCAAGACTTCTGCACCTCGCTCGCGCGCATCGGCGATATGACGGTCCATCTTCTCGGCTGTCGGAGGATTGTTCAACGGACCCATATTGGTGGTCTCGTCGAAGGGATCACCCAGGCGAACGTCTTCAGCAGCTTTCAAAGTTGCTTCCACAAATTGGTCGTGTACTTCGTCGACGACGATCACTCGCTCCGTTGCACAGCACACCTGACCGGCGTTGTAGTAGGCGCCATAGACCGCCGCTTCGGCGGCTTTGGACACATCGGCATCGGCTGTAACGATGGTGGGCCCGTTTCCGGACATTTCCATAATTGACCGCTTCAGCCCCATCTGGGAAACAATCTTCTTGCCAGTCGCCGTCGACCCGGTAAAGCCAATCGCATCGATCCCATCGTGGGTCACCAGCATTTCGCCGACATCTCCCGCTCCCGGGATGATCGAGATCGCGCCTTTGGGCACTCCAGCTTCTTCAAAGACCTTTGCCATCTCCAGGATTGCCCATGACGTGAACTCTGGTGGCTTCACGATTATGGCGTTGCCCGTGGCGAGACCGGGGCCGACGTATTCCATCGGGATCATCACCGGGAAGTTCCACGGTGTGATCGCGGCCCAGACGCCTACGGGTCGACGGACGGTAAACATCCGCCGGTGTCGTTCCGTGGTGGGGATCAGCTCACCCGTGAGCCGTTTGACATCCTCGGCAGCGATTTGGAAGTAGTCACCCGACTCAGCAATATCGTCAACCGCCTCGGCCGCATAGGGCTTTCCTTGCTCCAGGGTGAGGATGCGGGCAACCTCGTCGACCTTGCCCTGCCAGAGGTCATAGATCCGAAGGCAAAGTTCTGCCCGTTCAAATGCGGTCCAATGGCGCAGATCGTCGGTCGCCTCGTTGGCGGCTTTCACCGCCAGGTCGATATCGGCTTGGGAAGCCTTGGGAACGTTGTAGATATGCTCCCCGGTCACCGGGGAATGCACCTCATAGTGGTCGTCGCCGGTGCCATCACTCCACTCGCCAGCCAGAAAGAGTTTTAGATCTTGTGCCATTGAACCAAATCTAGTGTCGTGGAGTCCCGACATTGTCTCGGCACGGCCTTAAAAGGGGTATCCTGCCCGAACTTGTAAGAGTGAACCGTCCATACCCCCCGGAGATCCTGGAGGTTGCGGAGGGACGGGCAGTTCGAGAGGAGTGAGAGAAATGAGTCTCCAGGGGAAACACACCAAAGAGTGGTTCAAGCGAGCCCAAGCGAGTCTGGTCAACGGGGTCTCGAGCCAGTTCCGTTATTGGAGCGACGACGACACCATTGTCATCGAGCGTGGTGAGGGCGGTTACCTGTTCGACATGGATGGGAAACGCTACATCGACTTCCAGCTCGGGTTCGGTCCGATCATCCTGGGCCACGGAGATAAGGATGTCTCATCGGCGGTAGCCGAGGCGGCCGGTGAGGCGACCAGCTTCGCCATGACTCAGCGACGCGAGATCGAAGCAGCGGAGAAGGTTCTCGAGGCATTGAAGTGGCCAGATCGAATGCGATTCACCAACACCGGCACCGAGGCGACGATGCATGCCATCAGGTTGGCCCGTGGCGTTACCGGTCGGGACATCGTGGTCAAGTTCGAGGGTCAATACCACGGAGTCCACGATTATGTGATGTTTTCAACCGCAGGTGCTGCCTACTCCTCTTTGGGTTCTCGGTTCAGTCCGATTCCAGTCGAATCCAGCTCGGGGATACCTGAGTCGATCCGGACCTATATCCGGACACTTCCCTTCAACGACCTTGGTTTGGTGTCAGATCTGTTCAAGAGGGAGGGTGACCGGATTGCGGCGATCATCGTCGAGCCGATGTTGGGCAATACGTTCGGGGTCATGCCCGAAGCAGGCTTTCTCGAAGGTTTACGCAAATTGGCAGACGAGCATGGTTCGGCCCTGATTTTTGATGAAGTCAAAACGGGGTTCCGGCTTGCCGCCGGCGGCGCTAATGAATACTTCGGGGTAACCCCCGACATCGGGACTTACGCCAAGGCCATGGGGAACGGTTTCCCGGTAGCCGCCATTGCGGCAACCGGAGACTTCGTCGAGGGGTGGCGTCAGGGAGGGATTGCCCAGGCGGGTACCTACTCCGGAAACGGGATTGCATCGGCCGCGGCGAAGGCCACAGTGACCAAACTCTTAACGGGTGAGCCATTGGCGGCGGTAGAGAAGACCGGTCGAGCCCTGATGGAAGGTTTGGAAAAAATCCTTGCCGACAAAGGTGTCGAGAGCAGGATCACGGGAGTTCCTTCCATGTTCTCCATTTTCATCGGCGAAGGCGAGATGAAGGAGTTCCGGGATGCATCACGCCATGATGAGGAACTGTATGAAAACGTTCTCATGTCGATGATCGAAAAAGGTGTCATGCCCTGTCCGGACGCAAAGGAACCATGGTTTGTGTGCGCGGCCCACACCGATGAGGATGTGGCCACCTCGCTGCAGGCATTCGAAGAGTCACTTGTGGACTGTTTGAAGTAGTGACGATTCGGGTCGCCATTTCCGGCGCTGGGGGAAATCTGGCCAATCCGATAATTCGGGCTATCGATTTAGCCGGCGACCTCGAAGTGTCAAGTCTGTTCAATCCCAATCGTGCTGACCTCGATGTTGAAAACCACGTCGTGGTTGGTTCATTTGAAGATGTCGATGGGGATGTGGTTGTGGAAACGGCCCACCCTGACCATGTCTTTCACAATCTGGCCGCTTGGAAAGCTGCAGGCATGGCTGCAGTAGTGGGCACGTCGGGTTTCACGGAGGAACGTCTCCAGCAGTTGGGTGAGTTGTGGGGGACCGATGGCCCCGCCTGTTTGGTTGTTCCCAACTTTTCGGTTGGAGCAGTTTTGATGATGGAATTCGCTCGGACGGCCGCCCGCTATTTCGAAGCGGTGGAAGTGATCGAACGCCATCACTCCGCTAAACCAGATGCACCGTCAGGTACCGCCCTTGCTACAGCAGCGGGGATTTCGGCCGGTGGCGGGTCGTCGTCGAGTCAGAGTTCCGAGTTGGTGCCCGGGGTGCGCGGTGGAGATGTCGGAGGCGTCAGGGTCCATTCACTTCGCTTACCCGGTTTGATTTCACAACAAGAAGTGGTCCTCTCCAATCCGGGTGAACTTCTCTCGGTTGAGCACATGTCGACCTCCTATGACTCCTTCGCGTCTGGCGCTCTTCTTGCTGTCCGCCGCATAGGCGAGTTGGATCCAGGTGTCCACCTGGGTTTGGCATCTCTGCTCGAATAGAGTCGGTTTCATGGCACAGATTCGCGGTGGGCAAATTATTGCCCGGGCTCTCAAAGCCGAAGGAGTCGATGCCATCTTTACTCTCACGGGAGGGCACATCGTTCCCATCCTTGATGGCTGCATACAGGAAGGGATTCGCGTTGTCGACGTCCGTCATGAGCAAACCGCGGCCCATGCAGCCGAGGCATATACCCGCCTGACCGGCAAGCTTGGTGTGGCGGCCGTCACGGCGGGACCTGGGGTGACGGACACCGTCACCGGAGTCGCCACTGCGTTCTACGGCAACACTCCAATGTTGGTGATCGGTGGCCGACACATGATCCGCCAGGAACTTAAGGGTGGTCTCCAAGAGATGGATCACACCCGGATGTTCCATTCCATCACCCGTTGGGCGGCGACCGCATGGGAAGTAGATCGTCTAGCCGAATACATCGCGACGGCGGCGAGAAATGCGTTCGCTGGTAGGGGAGGGCCGGTCTTCCTCGATATCCCGATGGATGTTCAGTTCGACATGGTCGAGGAAACTGCGGCCAGATTCCCGAGTGATTATCGAGCCAATACCACGAGTGGAGCAGATCAGAACACCCTGGATTTGGTTGTTGGGGCGCTAGCGAGCTCCGAGAAAATAATGATTTTCGCTGGCGCTGGCGCGCGACCGCTTGAAACCAACCGTCTCCGTGAGCTTGCCGAGACCCTCAAGGCGCCGACCTTCGTCAACAGCCGCGCTCGTGGCTCGTTGCCTTATGGTCATGAATTTCTCGGTAACCGCGCTCGTTCTCAAGCGATGTCGGGTGCCGACGTGGTATTGGCGCTTGGTGTCGATTGGGACTTTCGCACTTCCTACGGTGAAAAGATCTCCCGCGAAGCGACGGTTATCCAGGTTGATGCCGACGCCACCAAGATTGGATGGAATCGCCGGGCTCATATCGGCGTGGTCGCGGACCCGATGACCGTGGTCTCGCAGTTGGTCGACAGCGCAGATGCCATCTCGCGGTCCGAGGTGCCGGTGTGGACCAAGGAGATCATGGACCTTGAGGAAGATCGCTCGATGGCGGCTATGGCTGAGTCGATGGATGACTCCTCTCCGGTCATACCTCAGAGGTTTGCCCGTGAGGTAGCTGAATTCTTCGGGACCGACTCGATTGTTGCCGTCGATGGGGGAGACATAGTTTCAACCACCGCCCGCTGGCTTCAGGTCTCAACTCCGGGACATGTTCTCGATCCCGGGCCGTTCGGCACTTTGGGTACCGGCGCTCCCTACGCCATTGCCGCAGCCGTTGCCCATCCTGAGAAGCTTGTCGGAGTGGTGTTTGGCGATGGGGGTTTCGGATTCAACGGTATGGAGTACGACACAATGGTCCGCCTTGGACTTCCGATCATCGGTGTCGTCGGCAACGATGGAGTTTGGTCCAATATCAAGACGTTCCACCGGATGGCCTATCCCGACCGTTTGGTCGCCACCGACCTCGGAGTCCGTCCCTATCACAAGATGGTCGAGGGGCTGGGCGGCTATGGCGAGTTCGTCGACGATCCCGCTGAGATTCGGCCCGCTTTGGAACGGGCCCGGAAATCGGGCCTCCCGTCCTTGATCAACGTCCACATCGCCGAAACCATGCGTATGTCGTCCAACTACTCCCAGTAGAACACAAGCTTTGCGCGGACGTTGTGATTTTTTCGTATCCGAACGCAAGATTTTGTCAGAGCGTTTGGAATTGCATCTCTTTTTTTGTGATAGCGCCGGCATCACATTTTTCTACGACGACCAGATGTGGCTGGGGCGGGTTTGTTGACCGGTATGGGAGCTTTCCTGGGACGGCTCGTATTAATTCGAAGTGAGCGCAAGAAAGCGAAACTATCTACAGCCAGATAATTGCCACAGCCCCGATGGCAAAACAGTAGATCGCAAAAGGTACGAGACCTATCCGGTTGAGAGAGCGGAGGAAGAAGGCGATCGCGGCGTAGCCCGATAAACCTGCAACCAGTGTGCCAACCAGCAATTGCGACCAGACGACGTTTGAATCGGAGAGATCGAGAAGCTGGCTCAGGCCGCCACCCGCGATCGCCGGGATGCCAAGCAGGAACGAAAATCTCGCAGCTTCGACCGGTTCGAACTTGCGTCCGTTTCCGGCTGTGATTGTGATGCCCGACCTGGAGATCCCAGGCATCAAGGCAAGCATCTGGGCCAACCCGATCACGACAGCGTCGGGGACCCGACCCGACATGATGTTTCTGGTCCCGGTTGCCAGCCGCTGACCGAGGAGCAAGATCAAACCGGTCACTACAAGCGCCCAGCCAACTCTGGAAACGTCGTCTTGAAAACGGTCGATCGAATCGGCGAAGGGGAGGCCGAACAGGGCGGGAATTGTGCCGATTCCCACCAGGAGAGCAATCTTGCGGCCCTCAGGATTGGTGCGAAACTGAAGAACCTTAAGGATGTCGGCGCGAAAGTAGATCAAGACAGCAACGAGGGTTCCGAGATGAAGTACCGCGGTCACAGCGAGATCCGGCGGCGCGATGTCGAAACCGAGATTGGCAAACAAGGCGGGAATCACAACCAGAT
>JBBKXI010000029.1:0-30103 GCA_037969415.1 Acidimicrobiia bacterium
TCGCCCGGGGTTGCGGTCCTCCGTCGGGTTTAGTTGGCTTGGCGGAGGACCCGTCAAATGTGTCTGTTTGTTCCTCAGTCGCTCGATGTCACCACTTTCCTCGACGATGTTGACATGAGCGGAATCGTGACATCGAGGAGCCTCCGGAGGTCTTTGTCGACATCGTCTCCCATCATGGGTGGCATTCCGGGTGCCTGCACAGAAGCAAACAAATACAGGACGATCCCCACCACACAACTAAGGCGCCAGGCGATCTCATCCCCACTAAGTCCAGGAACGGCCCTTTGGAACGCCGAATAAAAACGGGCCTGAGCTTCCGCGAACTGGCGGCCCATCACCTTGTACATCAATTCGGAGCCTTCCGAGTACATCCGCGAGACGAAGCGAGGCAAAGAAGGGTCTCGTGATCTCAGTTGCTGGAGCACATGCAAGTCGGGAAGGAGAAATGCTGTGAGGACTTCGGTGACATCGGGAATTGATTCTGCTTCCGCGGCATCTAGTAGCTCGATCCGTTCTTCGTTGATCGGCCCGACAATTCGATCAAGGATCTCGATAAGAAGCTTCTCCTTGGACCCGAAGTGATAGTTGACCGCTGCAATATTGGCTCCTGCCATATCGGTGATCTCCCGGAGCGACGTATTGGCATAGCCGTCACGGGCAAATTGGAGTTCGGCGGCTCTCATGATCTGCTCTTTGGTGTCTTCGGCTGTCATCCCAATCCTCAAACGGTCGATTCAAATAGTTGTTTAAATCATATGTTTGGTAATCCGATTTGTCAAGTAATCACGATTCCGGCCGACTTCAGCTTCCGTCGCCGACGTCTTTTGCGTGCTTTTGCGTGGCGTAAGTCGATCAGCGATGTCTGCCTAAAGTTTGGGAATGCTTCTTGAAGAGGGCGTTTGGGCTAGATATGCCGAGGGGACGGCGGGGCGCCAACCTATGGACTTCCTCAACAGGGCGATCGAACTCACCAACGGTGACCATGGGCGTGGTCGTCTTGCAATTGACCTGGGATGTGGTGCCGGCAATGAGACCCTCGCCCTTCTCGAACGGGGTTGGCGGGTCCATGCCGTCGACGGCGAGCCGAAAGCCATCGAGGTGCTTACCGAGCGTGTACCCGAAAATCTGGCGGCAAAGCTGACTACCGAGGTGAGTCAATTTCACGAAGCCAATCTCCCCGATGCTGATCTCGTCTTCGCCTCCCTTTCTCTGCCTTTTGCCGCCGAACGGCTCAGCGACTCAGTGGATGTTGCAACGAGGGCACTCCGGCCAGGGCGGTGGTTTGTCGGCGTCTTCTTCGGGCATCACGACACCTGGGGCAATGAACCGGACGTAGCGACGGTGGATGCTGCCGGGATCGCAGAGTTGCTTGGCAGACTTGAGATGGTCAGCATCGAAGAAACCGAGTTCGACGGACCGTCCGGAGCCGGACCGAAACACTGGCATTGGTATGTGGCCAGTGGCATGTCTCCGCTGTAGAGCGGCGGGCAGAAACGGTTAACCCGGGACCGGGGCTTTGAACACCGCGTTCATCGAGCCTTGCCCTCGGTGAGCAATTCAACCGACTTAGCAACCCGCCGAGCCCTGGTTTCCTCGGTTTTCGCCCCGTCGATCTGCTCAGCGTGCCACCTCTGGTTGCTGTAGGACATCGAATCCCAGAAGACCTTTGCCTTCGAGTTATCGACAAATGCCTCCGCTAGTGCGGGCGGTACGTCGATGACCCTCGGTACAGTGTCGAGCTCGATGTCGATCTCCAGAACCTCTCCCCCAACGACGCCGGCGGCTTCGCGCCGTTCCTTGCTAACCCCGAGAAGGTACTGACCACCCATCCGAGCGATCGATGATCGGTAGGTGAATCCGTTGACAGTCACCGAGACTTTAGGCTTCTTGCCACCACCCAATTCTTCGACAAATGCCTCCGGTATCTCGAATCCGGTGTTGTTGCCGAAAGACAACAATTCGGTAGTCAGCTTCATCAATCAAATCCTTTGGATGGGTGTCGCACATGAAGATACACCCACCTGAGGTCGCAAAAGGTCCACGGTTGGGTTTGGTGCCACAGTGACTGGATCGGGGCACTTCCGGGCGCCATATCGGACCAGCTTGCCCACAGATCCGCCCACGTACCAGGCTGGCAATACTTAAGTCACCCGGAGCAATACGCTCAACGACAATCATGTCCAATGTGACTGATAACTCTCGCGAAAGAAGTGCTTCCGTTTGACCGACAACCGATTCGATGTGTGCGTCGTCGGGGCCGGCCTGATCGGTCTCGCCGTTGCCAGATCGCTTGTCGCTACCCATCAGGGGATCTCGATCGTCGTCCTCGACAAGGAAGATCGAATAGCCGCACACCAGTCCAGCCACAACAGCGGTGTCGTCCACTCCAGTCTTTATTACAAACCCGGATCACTGAAGGCAAAGCTATGCGCGGAGGGTCGAGACGCCGTCCACACCATCTGTGAGGAGGCAGGAGTAGCCCATGCTCGCACCGGCAAACTGGTGATAGCAACCGAGCAGTCGCAGATCTCGGCACTTGACGAACTGGAGCGACGGGGAAGAGCCAACGGTCTCACCGGGATGAAACGGATCGGGCCGTCGCAGATTTCGGAGATCGAGCCGGCCGCCAGGGGAATCGACGCGCTTCACGTGCCGGAGGCGGGCGTCGCCGACTTTCTTGGTTTGGCTAACCACATCGCGTCCCGGCTGGAACAAAACGGGGTTTCAATAGTTAAGAATGCCGCCGTGACCGCGATCCGCCATGACGAGGATGTGACCGTAACCACCAACGCCGGTGACTTTCGATCCCGAGTTTTGGTAAATTGTGCCGGGCTTTTCTCTGATTCCGTTGCTCGCATGGCGGGTGTTACGCCCGGTGTGCGAATCGTGCCATTCCGGGGCGAGTACTACGAACTGACCGAGAGTGCCAGCAAACTCGTTCGCACTTTGATCTATTCCGTTCCCGACCCGCGGTTTCCTTTCCTCGGTGTTCACTTCACTCGTACTATTGGAGGATCAGTTGAAGTAGGCCCGAATGCGGTGCTGGCATTTGGGCGAGAGCATTATCGCGATAGCCCGCCCGACTGGAAAGAGCTCAGGTCGATTCTTTCCTACCCAGGGTTTCGAAAACTGGCGGCCCGACACTGGCTCGCGGGAACCAAAGAGTTGATGAACTCCCGGTCCAGATATCTGTACGCGCGGCAGGCGCGCAAATTGGTTCCTGCTTTGGAATCGAGCGACCTCATCAAAGGCGGTGCCGGTGTGCGGGCTCAAGCCGTCGACTCGAAAGGGAACTTCGTCGACGACTTCGTGATCGAGATAGCGGGGCAGACCATCCACGTCCTCAACGCACCATCGCCAGGGGCAACGGCGAGCATCGCGATCGGAAACCATATCGCTCGGGAGGCCACGAGCATTTTCGAGGGCTAAACCCGTGCAAAACCTTCATCTGTCACTTTGGGCGGCTGCTCATTCCCCAAAACTCATCGAGTCGATGATGGGCAAAACTTCACTCAGATAATCGTCGAGCGGTCCACCCTCCGGGCCAACTTCGATCGCCACATTGCCTCCGAACCACTCCAGGATGTAGAGACGTTCTTCAAACCCAGGGAGTATGACGTGGTGTGCGTATGACATCGGATCGTCTTTGAGAAGGAACGGGACGACCGGCCGACCCTCGCTGAATTCACAAGTCACATCCCATGACGGATCAAGCGAGATGTCGAGGAAGACCCCGGTCAGCCCACCTACTGTTACCTCCACGGGTTCGGTAACGACCAGTCCCGGGTGCGTCGTATACCATTCAGTTAACTCTTCAACCGACGTTCCCACCCCCGGGGCAGGGACATCCTCGCATTCGGCGGGCGCTTTCACATTCTGATAGACGGCGAGATACCGGACATCTCCAGTTTTCTGAAGAACGAAGTTTCCGCTGCGATCTTGGGCATTCTCCCATCCGCCGGGAACGGTATATCTGAGGTCGGGAGCGAAACTTGTACTGGAATAGGTGCCCTCGCCCAGGGGGCCGAGGCAGACTCCCCCATCTTCTCCATATGGACACGGGGCCATAGTGGTGACGACGCTACCTACCTCAATAGGCCCATCCATCATGCGGAGGAACCAGGGAACCGCCCCGACAAGGAAGACAACCAACACCCCAACCAGAACTGGCATCAGCCAGCCTCGCCTCTGCGATTGAAGGATTTCTGGCGACGCTGCAGTGAGCTTGAGCTCGGATTGAAGAATCGCTTCTAGGTCGAGGGGAGATATCGCCGCATCGAACTCCTCGGTGTATGTCCGAAGTTGTTCTCGGGTTTCGTAGTTCACAATGTCACCCCCAGCGACCTCTGCAGCTTCTTCTCGGCCCTATCCAAATGCTTCCTCACCGACGAAACCGAGACCCCCAACAACTTGGCGGTCTCGGTAACTGTCCACTCATAACCGTGAACCAGCCATACCGAAAGCCTCTGCATCTCGGATAGGGCCTCCAGAGCAGCGGGGAGACCTGGCTCGACCCATGGCGACGAATCGGTCGACACGGCCGGAAACAAGGGAGCTAGACGCCGACGACTGCGCGCCTTGCTGGTTCCAACCCTGTAGACGTACCCAGCGGGGTTTCCCATCTCCGAAATCCTGGGCCAATGCTCCCATGCGTAAACAAACGCGTCTGCCGTGGCCTCTACCCCCGCTTCGATACCGAAGGCGACACACAGTGCCCGGCGAATCCTGGGTTCAGCGGCCCAGACGAAGGCTGTGAACTCAGCGACCCTGTCTCGATCGGGAGCAACTGCTGTCTCCAAATTACGCATCTTCCCTATAGAGGGCTCAACCATTCAAAAGTGTGACAGGAATGCGGATGGCCCGCACCAAATCAACCACCAAAGCTCATTGACTCGATGATGGGCAACACCTCACTGAGATAGTCGTCCAGCGGACCACCCTCGGGTCCGACTTCGATGGCCACATTGCCGTCATACCACTCCAGCAGGTAGAGCCGTTCCTCGAAACCTGGGAGAATGACGTGATGCATGCCTGACGTCACGTCATCTTTTATCAGGAACGGTACGACAGGTTGACCTTCGCTGTATTCGCATGTCATATCCCAAGGCGGATCAAGCGAGATGTCGAGGAAGACCCCGGTCAGCCCACCGACCATGACCGGCTCCGGTTCTGTGGTGACCAAACCGGGGTGAGTTGTGTACCAACCAACCAGCTCGTCGACACCCCCTCCCACTTCGGGGTTCTCCATTTCCTCACATTCGAGCGGCACTCTCACATTCTGATAGACGGCTAAGTACCGAGTGTCGCCGGTCTTCTGGAACGCGTAGTTCCCGGAGAGGTCTTCGGTGTTTACCCAACCGTCGGGAACGGTGTACGTCAGATCCGGGCGGAAGCTGGAACTCACGTGCAATCCAGCATCGAGCGACCCTAGACAAGATCCGCTATGAGCGTAGGGGCATGGTGGCGGAGCCGACGTCTCGATGATCGTAGTCTGACCAACCGCGCCGGGTTCGGATGCACATGCCCCTATCAAGGCAGCAACCAGAGCTATCACAAGAAAAGATGGACGATGTCTCACGAAATTCTCCTTTGTCGAGGGGTGTCTTCCCCTATAAAGGCACCGGAACTCCGAAATGTGACACGAAGTGGTGGCCAGCCAGCCGTCGGGCATACCAATGGACCGCGGGCCGAGTGTCGTGGCGCCGAAGACAGCCATGCGACGTCGAGCCAACTCAAGTCTCGCATCGCCCTCCGGGAGTACTTGCACATCCAACCAGGTGGATTCCTCCCCTGTCAGTTTGGATGGCTAGCCATTTAGATACGAGGGAGGGGGTCGCTCTCGTCGACAACGAGGAGGTTGGTTCGTTGATACACCTCAGCGGCCGCCGCCGAAATCTCAATCCTTGAATGCTGGTGAAGTCGGCTACCTATTAGCCACGCTTCGAAATCCGCTTTGATATTAGCCTCCCGCTGATGCGGATCCTCCATGCTCCAATCAACATTGCCAATCAGGCGTGGTTGATGGCCGAGGGACTGCGGTCCCTCGGGCACGAGGTGGAAGTCTGGCAATACGGCGAGTCCCGCTACGGATATCCGGCCGATCGCGTTATCGAGCACGAGGGCGATCCTTCTGCATATTTCCGCACTCTCGTCGAAGCGACCGACCGAGATTTCGACGTCGTGCACTTTCACTTCGCTCAGTCACTGATACCAGCCCGGGACTACCTTCCCCGATTTTGGGATCTGCCGGTGTGGAGAGCCATTGGCGTCAAGATCGTATTCACCTTCCACGGAACCGACGTACGGCGGCGAAGTCACCATATCGCCGATGACCCCTGGAGCTTCTACCGGTATGCGGATATTCCCTGCGACGAAGACCAGATTCAGTCCGATCTCAGCGTTATTCGACGATACGCTCATCATATGACGGTGGGGAGCGTCCTGGATTTGCATTATGTGCCAGAAGCGACCTACCTCCCCAAGTCTGTCGACCTCTCAACGCTGGTGTCGCTAGCGACTCGAACGCGACGGCGTCCAGTCGTACTTCATGCACCAACTGCCCGGTCGACAAAGGGAACCAAGTTCGTCCTCGATGGTCTGGAGGAGGTCAAAGCGCGGGGCCACAAGTTCAAGGTTGATTTGGTTGAGGGTCTTACCCATCGTGAACTCATGGACCGAATAGCTCACGCCGATATTGTCGTCGAAAAGCTGTTGGGAGGAGACGCCGGCGTGGGATCGCTAGAGGCGATGGCCCACGGCAAAGTGGCCATTGCTCGGATCCGCGACGAAGTGCTTGCGGTGCATCCAGACCTCCCGGTTGCTAGTGCGGATCCCGAGACTTTCCCCGACGTACTTGAGTCTCTTCTTGCCGACGATGATCGTCGCCAAGCAATAGGTGAGGCTGGTCGCGCTTACGTCGAGCGAGAGCACGCCCCGGGAGTCACCGGCAGTAGGTTGGAAGAGATGTATAACGCAGCCGGTCGCACCGGGGTCCCGTCCTATCCCCAATGGACGACCCCGGAGTCACAGAGGCGAACCGACTCATGGATCGCACGCATGGAAAAGGCCGAATCGGCTCAGGCCGCGTCTAAGGAATTACTGACACAAGCGCGGGGTAGGTCAGAGGTACTAGCTAAGAGGCTGGAGGACCTTCAAGCGCAGTACGCCGCGGTGCGATCGAATCCCGGGAGTAGCGACACACCTCGTGGGCGCCGCTCTCGAAAAGGACAGTGATCTCTGCTGCGTACTCTCGCGCAAAGCCGAGAGCGACGACCACCCTCGCTGATCTGATGCTGCTGACTGGACGCGTAAATTAGTCGCTGTAATCCCCCAGCGCGGGACATGTGGGCTTTGGTCAGATGCCTGCATTTCTTGTACCAAGCCGCGGATAGTCTTCTTCCATGTCTGAATCCAACCCCGTGATTTCCTGGCTCCTCGACCCTGAGGACTCCGACCCATCAATCCGCTGGCAAGTCATGCGCGACCTCCTCGACCGACCTGAGTCTGAGTGGTTGGTGGAGCGGTCCAGGGTGGAGACCGAGGGTTGGGGCGCACGGTTCCTAGCTCTCGAAGACGACGACGGACAATGGGCAGGGGGCGCTTATAACCCATTGGATTTCGACTGGGATGGACCGGAAGCAAAACGGGACCCTGACGGTCCGCCGAAACAGCCGTGGACTGCTACCACCCACACCCTTTCCCAGTTGAGAGAATTGGGTCTCGACCCGTCATCGGATCGTGTGCGGCGGTCGATCGAGTTGATCGGGAACAATTCGCGGTGGGAATACGACAATCTTCCCTATTGGGGTGGCGAAGTCGAGCCATGTGTCAACGGAATAACCGTCGCCAACGGCACCTATTTCGGCGTCGACATGACGGCACTAGTCGAGCGTCTCATCTCAGAACGCCTCGAAGATGGTGGCTGGAACTGCGAAGCCGAGAACGGGTCGGTCCGATCATCGTTCGACACCACGATCAACGTCCTCGAGGGCCTTCTCGAATATGAGAGGGTCGCCGGAGGAACTCCCGAATCGAGCTCGGCGCGACGATCTGGTGAGGAGTATTTGCTGGAGCGGTCTCTACACAAGCGGCTGAGTACCGGTGAGCCGATCGAGCGCTTCCTGTACCTCATCCACCCATACCGTTGGTACTACAGCGTCGTTCGCGCCCTCGATTACTTCAGGGCAGCCGGAACCACGACCGGGACGGCACCAGACGCGAGGCTCGAAGAAGCAGTCGGGTACGTCCGGGGTCGACAATTGGACGACGGCAAATGGCCGCTGGACTGGAATCCAGGTGGACGCACCTGGTTCGATGTCGACGACGGCGAGGACGGGCCGTCTCGATGGATCACCCTGAAATCACTGCGCGTCTTGAAATGGATTGACGGCAGCCTCTGAACTGGCCTTCGGCAAGTTCAGCCCCGAGACCTTTCTCCTTTTGGCTATCGCTAAGAATTCATGACCAGCCGCGGTTTGGCTCTCGGTCAGTCGCTCCAGTTGACGACGATGTCCCTTTCTTCCGCATCAGGGATCGGTAATGACATCGCTTCGAGTTCAACTGCCTTGCGGGACGCCAGGGATAATCGCCTCCAGACCTGAATCACCACTTTCTCCTTGGAACGTCTCCAGGTCCCGACGATCTCACCATCGACCAACAGCGCCCCCGGCCAAACCCGCGAGGTCCACAACGCTTTTCGGTTATCGGGATCAGTCACGAGGAGTTCACGGTCGTCTCCCTGGAGCAAGTAGTAGGCATCACCGCTGGGGAGAAGACGAGCGGGAGCTTCCGGTCCCGGTCCGGAACGGATCTCGGCTTCATCGCTCCCCAGAATGAAAGCATCCCCTATTGGTGTCCGCACGGCCACGCACGAAGTCTCAAGTTCATCGAACGTGGCCCGAGCGCTCGAGGGCTTGATCCCGGCCCACCGTCCGAAGGCTTCCGGAGTCGTGGGGCCGAAGACATGCATGTGGCGTCGCGCGAGTTCGAGCCTTGCATCGGCCGCGTCGATGTCGGGTCGAGGAACAGTCCAGACCTCAGGCTGACGGGCACCGTCCCAGCGGATTAACACTCGCCCAGTGGGAGCCGCATTTCTGAACTGGTTGGGATGTTTTCCCCCCAGGGCACGGGCCGCCTCACCAATGCGCATTCTCGATCCGCCGAGGAATGCCTCGAGACGGTCGGCGAGAACCTCGGCCTCGCTTCGTCGTGTGGGATCGTCCGAGAGGCGCCCGAGGGTGAAGATCGGACGATCGCGTTCGGCAACCACGTAGGCGCTGAACCGCGGACCCCACAGCTGCACGAGGGCGGGGTCTTCCCAACTGGTCGATTGAGTTCCCTCCATCCGGGCATGAATCGACAGCAAGGCTGAGCGGGGCATGCTGTCTTGAAGACCTGCGGATGCGACCTTTCGCAGTGAATGCCGACCCGTCGGGAGTCGTGCGTCGAGAGCTCCGACCCTACGCCGGTACCCCATAATCTGATCGCGGGTCAGTTCAAGCCGGGTCGGTTTCACACGCACTTCCCACCTGCGACAGTGTATTGGCCGATCACCAACCGACGGCCAACACCACACGAAGAACGGCGGTAGCCAACATAATCGACAGTCACTTCGCACCGCACAGACATTCGGTGAGCGACCGATAAGTTGACTGAACCGCAGTCCGAACCAGCCCCAACTCGAACGGATCACTTGTCGGTGGTGATTACTCCTCCAGGAACGGCCAATCCTCAACAGCACCTGATGACGCGGTGTGTCGGCCGGAATCTTGAACGGAATCTCGATCGAAATCCTGATCGGAATCTTGATCAGCTGAATTGCCCAGCTCCGGGAGCGCCCGCGCTTCGGAGGGGCGGGCGAAGTTCTCCCGCTTGGCATCCCCTGAAATTGAGAACTCATATCTGACAGTGACCGTGCCGCAAGCCTCGCACACGCGACGTTCGAGCCCACTCGTTGTCACAGAAATCGTTGAGGTGTGACGGCACGGCCGAACCTTCGGGAACCTGAGCCCGTTCATTGTCCGCCCTCTTTGCTATCGATTTGGTTTTCTACGACCTTTAGGGTCGCACGGCGGTGCCGAGACACAAGTGTCAACCCCGATAACCACCTTCGCACTAGTCATCCGGCGACGTCCCTATCGTTTTGTGTCGATGATCCGAGGGCGAATTCAAGCTGTGGGCGCGACAAGTAGTTGGTTGAATCGTTCGGCTGGGGTGTCCCAGTCGAGTGTTTTTCGTGGTCTTCCGTTGAGCTTGCGTGCAATGGTGTCTACCCCGAGCATAAGCCAAAAGCGCAATGTGGGCCCTAACCCACGGTGTTCTCGGACGTCCCATAAACCCTCCTCAGAGTCGGGATGTCGCGCTCACCACCTGAACTCGCAGAGCCTATACCGCACCAAATCGACACAGAATGGAACGACGTTGCTGAGCTGATGCTACGAGCGGCACGGACCAGCCAAAGTTGCCTGTAACGGTGCACCATCGGGCGTGCTTATTCGTCGACCGGCATGAAAGCCAAGTAGAAGTCGTCGACTGCAGCTTTGAAGCCCGCTCCGTCTTCGTTCATCGGGTCGTGACCGCCGTCGACCAGTACCAGCTTCGAATCGGGCAACAACTCGTGGAGGGAGCGAGGTGTTTCCGGATCGTGGATTGAATCTCTGCAGTAGACCAAGAGGGTCGGAGCAGCCACATCTTTCAGGTCTGCCCGGATGTCCCAATCTGATAAAGCATTCCGAACGGCATCCGTCGTCGCCAGAAGTTGGAGGAACCGTGTCTCGTCCATCCCGTGTTTGATCCTTCCCGCAGTCGAGGGGTCCGCATAGAGGGGCCGATAGGCCAGTGCCAGGTATCGATCGAGGACAACCTGGTCGGACATCCAGGAAGGGTCGGCGGTTATCCGAGCAATCTCATCTTGGTCTTCGACCTTGGTGCGGCGGTCGAACTCCGACCCGGGAGCGAATACCGCTTCCCAGCGCCGACGTTCCGGACCATCACTGTCGGCGAGGACCATACGATGTACACGATCGGGATAGGTGATGGCAAACATCATGGTTTGAAGCCCGCCGAAGGAATGGCCGAGGATATCGAATTGGTCCAACCCGAAGTGGTCGGCAATCTCTGCCATGTCGTCGACATACGCTTCGACGGTCAGCGGGCCAGTTCCTACAGGCGAACGGCCCGCTCCCCGTTGATCAACAAAATACAAACGGTGACTTCCACCTATCAGTTCGACCACCGAATCGATCAAGTAGTCGGTTCCCCATCCCGGACCGCCGGGAATCACCATCATGGCCGGTCCTGTGCCCCCAACCCTCACGCGATGCGGACCGTTCGTGGTGTCGACCTGAGACTCAACAACGTCAGCCATGCGTGCGAACTCTATTCTCTACCAATATCAGCGTTTCCTTCCGGTGCGAGGACGAGCCATGTGAGTACGACCCCATCGAACCACTGGCGACCGATTCGCATCGGGCGATCCGCCGGGTACAAAGCATCGAATCCTTCGGAGAAGTAGCCAATTAGGTGATCTGAACGGCGTTCGATCCGTGCCGAGTCGAAACCGAAGAATCGGCCGATGCGAGGGTAGTGAGCCTTATAGATCGATTCTTTGGCTGAGAAGACCTCGGTGGTGGCCTCGGCGCGGGCGCTGCCTTCCATCTGGCTCAGTGCGGCAAGTTCTTCTCCCCAGGCGATTTTGTTTTCCAGTCCGTGAAAGTATCGACCGCTGGCTTCGAGATCGATGCCAATCCCCCCGGCGTCCCGGACCCATGCCGCAGCGGCGATCACGTGGGCACCGTCATGACTGATCGAACCCACAACTCCCTGGGGCCATATGGGTTCTCGGTGCGGGCCACGGAGAATTGGTTGAGGCTGACAGCCAATTTCCTTCAAAGCCAGGTGAGCGGCATGGCGTCCCAGTCTGAATTCGGTCGACTTTCGCCGCGTCGCCTTCGCTGAGAGCAGCTGCTCCTCTTCGACAAAAAGGTCGAATTCAATCTCTCTGGACACATCAAAAGAGACCAATGAGACGTTGCCCGGAAGCGAGTTTCTGACTTCGGAGAGGTCCAATCGATGTGTTCTTCCTGACTCGGTTGCATCCAACCGCCAGAGGTCGGCTGGAGGCGCACCCGCTACACTAGAGGTGAGGGGCAGAACGCGGGACACTGGCGTAGATGGCGGGGTTGGTTGTGGCCGACAAAACAACAACTGATGAGGTGGGAGGAACGGAAACACCCCTCTCTGCTTCGCAACGTCGGCTGTGGTTCCTCAGCCAGTATGACGACGACGACGCTTACGTTATTGCCCGGGCTACCCGATTCAATGGCCCTCTCGACATTCCCGCCCTTCGCAACGCCCACCAATTGGTTGCCGACCGTCATGAGATCCTGCGGACCACTTTTGTCGAACGGGAAGGTATAGCTTCCGCATTGGTCGCACCACCGGGCCGTCCCATCGATTTCCTCGTCGAAGACATCGTAGAAACGGCCGCCGGGGCCGATTCCCACCGCTCGATCGACAATTTCTTGACCGATGCGGTTCACACCCCGTTCGATCTGGCGGCAGGACCGGTATGGCGGATCCGGGTCGGTCGCCTTGCTGCGGATGACCATGTCGTGCTCACCGCAGTCCATCACGTCGCCGCCGATGGCTGGTCGTTCCCGGTGCTACGGGACGAGGCTTCCACGGCATACCGCTCCCTCGTCGCCGGCAACGAACCAAACCTGGCACCGCTGACGACGCAATACCGCGATCACGCCCGGGGTGAGCCACCTCGACCGGAGTCGGTGGATTACTGGGAGCGACGCTTCGGCGACGACCCGGACCCGATCCCGCTCCTGGGAGACCGGCCCCGACCCCATCGACGTTCCCACCACGGCGGGTGGGCCGACGTTGGGCCCACCGAGGCGACGGGCTCTCGTCTACGCGAAGTCGCCACACGCTGCGGAGGCTCGTCGTTCATGGTGGGACTTGCGATCTTTTCTACGTTTCTGGCTCGAATCAGTAGGACCGATGAGGTGATCATCGGCATCCCACATGCCGACCGCGCGGACCTCGCCGCTCATGGTCTCATCGGGCCCTTCGTGAACACGCTGCCGCTCCGGATCGAAGTTCCAGCTGGCGTCTCGCTCATCGATCAGGTGAGCATCGTCCGGGCCGAGATGCTTATCGCCCTCGACCACGCGACCGTTCCCTTCGAGGACATCGTTAAGGCCGCCAATCCTCGACGCGATCCGAGCCACACACCCCTGTTCCAGGTGATGTACCAGTTCCACGATGGAGCTTTCCGGAGTGGCTACGACCTTCCCGGGCTCACCGAGAGGAACGTCCCGGTCGACGGGGCGACGAGCAAATTCGACCTCTTGTTAGAAATGGGCGGCGTCGACGGCCCGCTGAGCGGCTCCCTCAATTTCAGTGCCGACATCTTTGACGAGGAGACCGCGGTCGGACTGGGCCGCTCTCTGGCGGTCATGACCGAGGCTGCTCTTGCTGCACCGGATCTCCCATTCGATCATCTGCCGTTGCTCGATCAGTGGGAGCACCGTTGGATCGTTCACGAGCTCAACTCATCCCGACGCGAGTATCCGAAGACCACCCGACTGTGGGATCTGTTCGATGCCACGGCTGACGACCGACGTGACGATGTCGCTGTCGAGGAGGGAGACCGTGCCATCTCCTACGCTGATTTGCGTGGCGCTGCTCTGGCGATCGCAGAACGGCTACAAGCGTTAGGCATCGGCCCAGGGGAGACAGTCGGCCTTGAACTGGAGCGATCAGCGGTGCTGGTTGCCTCGATGCTCGCCGTTGTCAGAGTCGGGGCGGCCTACGTCCCGCTCGATCCCTCATACCCGGAGGTGCGGCGAAAGCAGATGATCGACCAGTCCGGGCTGAGATACGTCATCCGTCCCGGAAGTCAGAAAGACGGTGGGGTCGACCTGGTACCGACCGGCCGCAGCGAAAGCGCCGGCATCGACCCGGAAGCTGCCTATGTCATGTTCACATCCGGTTCGACGGGGAATCCGAAGGGCACGGTGATCCCTCATCGGGCCGTCACCCGTCTCGTCTGCAACCCGGACTATGTAACCCTCGGGCCTGGGGATGTGGTCGCCCACCTTTCCAATACTTCCTTCGACGCTGCCACCTTCGAGATTTGGGGCGCCCTGCTCAACGGGGCGACGTTACGCGTGTTCGACGCCGCGACCGTCATCGATCCCGGGGGTCTGGCCGCAGCGCTCGCCTGGTTCGGGGTTACTACCGTTTTTGTCACAACCGCCCTGTTCAATCTGGTCGCGCGGCACGAACCTGCCGCCTTTGCAACTGTGCGTGACGTGCTATTTGGCGGTGAACGATGCAACGTCGATGCCGTCGCCGCAGTACTCGCTGCGGGATCTCCGCAGCGTCTCGTCCATGTTTACGGCCCGACCGAATCGACCACTTTTGCCGCCTGGCACCTGGTCTCCGCGGAAGACGTCATCGCCGGGACGGTCCCTATCGGCGGTCCTATCGCCAACACCACGCTGTTTGTGGTCGACCGAGCAGGCGAGCCGGTTCCTCCCGGTGTAGTCGGCGAGTTGTGGATCGGTGGAGACGGACTGGCGCTCGAATATCTCGACGAGCCCGATCTGACCGCCGAGCGGTTTCGGCCCGACCGCTTCGGCGACGATCCGTGGGGTCGGCTCTACCGCACTGGTGACCTGGTCCGTCGGCGTGGTGACGGCGCGATCGAGTTTGTGGGACGAAATGACCGCCAGATCAAACTCCGGGGGTTTCGCATCGAGCCGGAGGAGGTAGAGCGTGCCCTCCGTTCTCATCGAGATGTGGCCGATGCCTTGGTCGACGTTATCCGATCGGGCAAAGATTCCAGACTTGCTGCCTGGGTGGTCCCTGCTGCTGGAAGGCTGCCCGATTCCGCCAACTTGCTCGACCATCTCCGGGAAATTCTCCCGGCCTACACCATTCCGGCTTCCGTAGTCATCATCGCTGAGATACCGATCGCGCCGAGCGGCAAAGTTGACCTGTCACTCCTGCCCTCGCCAGTCGAACCGTCGATGGCCCACGGCGGCGCGGTCACTGCGTCCACCGCCGTCTTGATCGAAGTGTTCGAGAGGGTCCTCGGCATCAACGGTGTCGGTCCCGGAGATAGCTTCTTCGACCTCGGCGGCCATTCTCTGCTCGCCGTCGAACTGGTCGCGCTGGCGGAGACCCGGACTGGCCACCGCCTCCCCCTGGCATCTCTGTTCGACGACCCGACTCCGTCGGGGCTGGCCCGTCTTGTCGACGATCCGAGGGGTGACGACACGGATGGACTCGTGACTTTTGTCGAGGGTGGCGACGGCGCACCGGTCTTCTTATTCCATCATCCCAGCGGGACCGTTCTCGCCTATGAGCCCCTGGCGCGTCGGATCGGAGTTGGACGAGCCGTTTTTGGGATACAGGCGCGTGGCATCGACGGCGGCGACCGCCCTGTGAAGTCCATGGAGGAAATGGCCGAGGAGTACGCCAACCGGATCGAGCGGGCCAACCCTGTGGGAAGTTGCGTGTTAGCCGGCCACTCGCTCGGCGGATTGCTCGCCTGGGAGACAGCCCGGGTCCTGCGCCAACGTGGACGACACGTTGCCCTGTTGGCACTGTTTGATTCCCGGGTCCCGCACCGCGGCTGGGTGGATATCGACGGTGAGACACGACAGCTAACCCCAGCGGGGATGTTACGGCGCCGTTTCCGCAGATGGGGGGGCGACCTGTTCTACGGGACGCGCTACACCACCTTTGCAATGCGTGGCGCGGCAGTCCCGCCCGAGCTCGCCAGGATCAGACAGATCCGCTCATCCTCCCGTGCTTTCGAAGCTTATCGGCCGACTCCCCTCGAGGAGCATGTTGTGTTCTTCGCTGCCCGTGGATCTGGTCGGAGCCGACCACCTGTACCTGACGGTAGGCCGAGCGAGGAGGATTGGCGCGAGTTGGCTGCGACAATCGAGGTGGTGAGGGTCCCGGGGACTCACACCGGGGTCGACTCGCTGCTCGCCGAACCCAACGTTGAGGTGCTGGCCAGGGAGCTCGGAACGCGCATCGAGGCTGCCCTGTCGGTTCCCGTAACACCGGACGACCACCGATCTGCCGCCCTTGCCGGTGTCCACGCAGAAGGTCCAACCGGGCCTGATGCAGAAATTTCTAGTGAAGGCGTCAACAAGACGGTGTAGAATTCTGATTGCGGTATCACGGCTGTTTGCTGGGCACCGTCTCGGTCGAGGGGAGGACGCTGGTCATCACCTCGGAGGGCAGAGGCCGGCAAATAACGTGCCGTGTTTGGGGCAGGGCGACCCGTTCGCCCAATTTTGAGGAGGACAAATGAGAGGCAAGCTCTTTGCAATTGTGGTCGCACTATGTCTGGTCAGTGGGGCATGCGGATCGGAAAGCAGCGCAGAACCGGAGGGGGTGACTACAACGTCGCCGGAGGCGACTACGACGTCGCCGGAGCAGACCACGACAACGGCGGGTAGCACTGAGATGGACCATCTCAAGGTCATCATCTTGCCCTACATCACTTATGCCCCTTATTACATCGCCATTGAGGAGGGATTTTTCGCTGAACAGGGCATCGAGGTCGAGGTGGTCAACATGACCGTGACCGAGGAGGTTATGCCTGCCCTATCGAGTGGTCAGGTAGATGTCGCATCCGGACTCGTCAGTTCGGGCATGTTCAATGCGATCGCCCGTGGCGCCGAGGTGGAGATCGTGGCCGACAAGGGTTATATCGATCCCGTCGGTTGTGTCAATTTCAGCATCATTGGCAGATCGGGCTTGGTCGAGGCGGGCGAGTTAGAAACGGCAGACCAGCTGGCTGGCAAGACGGTCGGCGTCGTCCCGGCGACATGGCTCGAATACTTCCTGCAGCGGGTGCTTGAGACCGGGGGAATCGGGCTCGACGACATCGATGCGGTGAACATCGGTTCGCCGTCGATGGTCGAGGGCCTTGCATCCGAACAACTCGATGCTGTGGTCAACTCCGAGCCCTGGCTAACCATCTTCAAGTCGAAAGGTCACAGCGAGGTGCTGGCGAGTGCCCAGGAGCTGACTCCCAATGAGAGTGTCGCCGTGCAGATTTACGGGCCGAATCTTCTCAACGACAACCGTGAGCTCGGTGTTCGTTTCATGGCCGCATACCTGAAGGCCGTCGAGCAGTACGCCGAAGGCGCAACAGAGCGCAATCTCGACATCGCCGAGGGTTTCACCGAACTCGACCGGGGACTCCTCGAGAACATGTGCTGGCCAGCAATCAACCCGTCCGGCGACGTACTCGTCGACGGGGTGCTCTCCTTCCAGGAGTTTGCTGTGGACCGGGGCTATCTGGATGAGATCGTTCCCGCGGAGGAGTTCTACGACAGCTCTTTCCTCGAAGAGGCTCGGAGCCTGATGGCTGGGTCGGGGTGACCATCTCAGCGCCACCGGTGATCGCGGTCCCGATCTCGGTGGCCGGGGTAACCAAGACGTTTGCGAGCCCCCGGGGACCGGTGGAGGCCCTGGATCGTATCGATTTGGCGATTACCCCCGGCGAGTTCGTATGCCTCGTTGGGCCGAGCGGCTGTGGCAAATCGACTCTGCTGAAGATCATTGCCGGGCTGGTGGCACCGACATCGGGGGAAGTGACGTTCGGATCCGGGCCGGATCCGCGCACAGCAATGGTATTCCAGGACCACGGGTTGTTCCCGTGGATGACGTTGCTCGACAACGTGGCCTTCGGGCTAGAAGCATCCGGCGTAGATAAGACAACCCGGCGTTCGTCCGCCGGCATGCTGCTCGACCAGCTCGGGCTTGGCGAGTTCGGGGTGCGCTATCCCCATGAGTTGTCAGGTGGGATGCGTCAACGTGGTGCGATTGCCCGTGCCCTGCTCACCCGGCCTCAGGTGCTGTTGATGGACGAGCCCTTCAGTGCACTCGATGCCCAATCGAAGCTCGTGCTTCAGGATGAGATCCAACGACTGTGGGGCGAGCACCGTCAGACAGTTGTCTACGTAACCCACGATGTCGAGGAGGCCGTGATCCTCGGCGATCGGGTGCTGGTCCTCAGTGGCCGGCCCGGTCGAATCGTGAAAGACATTGCGGTCGACCGTCCCCGACCCCGGGACCTTCGCGATAGAAGCAGCGAGGAGGTGAAGACAACGACGTGGACTATTTGGAAAGAAATCGAAGGTCAGGTACGGCGAAACCTGCACTTACCGAGCTGAGCTCGGACCAGCCCGACGATTCGCGACGTGCCTTGCCCGCGGCGACGGCGCCTCTCGTCATTCTGATAGTTCTTCTCATCGGATGGCAGGTCGCCGCCACCCGTGGCCTGATCGACTCCCTCCATTTTCCCGCACCGACAACGATCGCTCGGGCCACCTGGAAAACGGCGGTGGATGGGTCGCTGCTCGCCGATCTCGCTGCCACCGCCGGGCGTATCCTGTGGGCGGTGGCGATTGGTGGGGGTCTCGGGATGATCCTCGGGGTTGCCATGGGCATATCCGCCAGATTGCGGGCGGTCCTCGATCCCTTTGTCGGGGCGTTGCATCCGCTCCCCAAAATCGCGGTGCTCCCCCTGATGATGGTTGTCTTCGGCATCGGTGATCTGTCTCTTATCGTCATCATCGCCGCCGCCGCCTTCTTCCCGATGCTGATCAACACAATGGCCGGGGTCTCGCAGATCGACCCGATCCATATCGACGTGGCCCGTCTCCACCGAGCACGGCGCTGGCTGGTCTGGCGCCGAGTGCTGGTTCCGGCTGCAGCGCCATCGGTGCTCGCCGGTCTGCGGCTCTCCCTGAACACTGCACTACTCGTCGCTATTGCCGTCGAGATGATCGCCGCCAACTCCGGACTGGGAAACATGATCTGGATGTCGTGGACGACCTTCAGAATCGAGAACATCTACGTCGCAGTTTTCGTCACGATTGCGTTTGGCCTCGGTGTCAATTTCCTTATCTCTGTGATCACCCGTATCTGGGTTCCCTGGCAGAGGGAAGCGCGATGAGGGGCGATACGTGCTGACATCCGGGACAAAAGCCATTGTCGGCGACAACCTTCCGCCAGACTTGCAGTGGACCGAGGCCGACCTGAATGGATCGGTGATGGACCGCCTGCTCAAGGTGGCAGCCGCGACACCGGATGCACCCGCCCTGGTCGGTCTCGACGGGAAAGGGATGAGCTTCGCCGACCTGCGTGGTGCAGCCCTGACTCTTGCTGAGGAAATCGTCGAGCGGATCGGGTCGACACCCGGCCGGGTTGCGACCTATGTCGACGCCGATCCAGATGCCATCGTCGCCGTCTTCGGGATTCTCGCCGCCGGCAAGACCTATGTTCCTGTCGACCCCGGAGAGCCAGCGGGGCGCGCCAGGGCGAAACTCGAGCATGCCGGGGCGGAACTACTCATTGCACCAAGGATGCTGGGTGCGCAAGCACTCGAACTCGTCGACCGAACCCGGATCGTGCAACGGGAAACCCGGGCCACCACCGATTCCCTTACCCCTCCCGTACTGGCGGGGCCCGACGGCCTGTTCAACCTGGTGTACACCTCGGGCTCAACCGGACTGCCCAAGGGTGTGTTGCAACGCCACCGCAACGTCCTCTTCGAGACTCGCTCCGGGGCGCGGGACATGGGCACCGGCCCCACCGATCGCTTCGGTCTCGTGATGCCGTTGACCTTCGGTGCCTCCGTGTCCGACTTCCTCGGCTCACTGCTCAACGGTGCCTCGCTCCACATGTTCGACCTCCGTCACAAGGGTGCGGCGGCCATGGCCGAATGGATGGACGACGAGGGCATCAATGCGTCTCACATGGTTCCTACCGTTTTCCGACGCTGGATGGCCGAACTCGATCCCGGGCGACGTTATCCAGAGATGCATGCGATAAAGCTCGGCGGTGAGCCCGTGTTCCATACCGACGTCGCCGCATTCAAAAGACATTTTGGTCCCAACTGTGTCCTCCGCAATGGTCTGGGGACCACAGAGACCTACCTGATCACCGCATTGATGATTGGCCCCGACGACACCGTCGCAGAAGGGATCGTGCCTGTCGGCCACGCTGTAGATGGCAAATCGGTGGTCATCCTCGACGACGAGGGCCGACTCGTTCCCGACGGCGAGATCGGAAACATAACGGTGATTAGCGAATATCTCTCCCCGGGCTACTGGCAGGACGACGAGACCACCAACTTCAAGTACGGAATCGACCCCGCCACCGGGACTCGAACCTACCAACCGGGTGACGTCGGGCGGATCCGTCCCGACGGCATGCTGGAACATCTCGGGCGTAGCGATGATGTGGTGAAGATCAATGGCAGCCGTGTTGAGGTAGGTGAGGTCGAAGCCGCTCTACTGGAACAACCGACTATCGCCGAGGCGGCTGTAGTGGCCCAACCCGCAGTAGACGGTTCACTGCGTCTTGTTGGCTACATCGTGGGGTCCGGTGAACCGGTCAACCAGACCGTCCTACGCGCCGCGCTCACCGATCGGATGCCACCACACATGATCCCTTCGGTGTTCATCGAAATGGACACTCTTCCGGTGCTTTCATTCGGGAAGATCGACCGGAGGGCCCTTCCCCTCCCTGATGGCCGCCGACCCGAACTCGGCGTCGCATTCAAGGCTCCGGCAACCCACGAAGAGCGGGTTATCGCCGCTCATGCCGCAGAGATCCTCCGCCTCGAGGAAATCGGGGTCGATGACGACCTTTTTGCACTCGGCATGGACTCACTGCTCGCCACACGTCTCGTTGCACTAACCGGCCAGTCGCTTGGACTCAACCTCACCGTGGATGTTCTCCTCGATCACCCCACCGTCGCCGGTCTGACGGGACAGGTCGCAGAGGCAGAACCGGCCAATGGAGAAACCGACCTCGAGACCCTGGTCGCCGAACTCGAAGCTGCCGAGCAGTCCGCACCCCAGTCTTAAGGGGCGTAAACCATGACGTTGGACGCTTCTCTCGTCGAAAGAATCACCCGTCTCTCCCCGGAGAAGCGGCTGCTTTTGGAACAGCGCATGACGTCAGGGGTCACTTCAGGGGCCGGTCCGGTCGCCCAGGGGGAGGTTTCGAAAGCGCCTACGTCTTACGCCCAGCGCAGCCAGTGGTTCGTCAATCAACTTGATTTGGACAATCCGTTCTTCAACAAAACCGATGCGGTGCGTGTCCGCGGCCCCCTCGATGTCGACGCCCTTCGCCAGGCGGTCTCGGCACTCGTCGCCCGCCATGCCGTCCTCCGGACCGGGTATCGGCTGAGCGACGAGGGACCGGTGCAAGCGGTATATCCGCCTTCTCCGATGAACGTGCCGATCATCGAACTTGCAGCGGGTCCACGGAGGGACGCTGAACTGCAACGTCATCTCGCTGCCGAGCAGCGGCGGCCGTTTGATCTCGAAAAGGGTCCGATGTATCGGGTCCATCTGATCAGGCTCGGTGTCGACGACCACGTGCTGGTGCGGACAAATCACCACATCGCTTTCGACCGCTGGTCCTCGGCCATCGCAAACGCCGAGTTGTCGGCGCTGTACATCCTCTACTCCTCCGGCGATGGGCCGGGACTGGAGCCCCTGCCCTATCAGTACACCGACTTTGCCCGATGGCAGCGGAGTCATCTCGACGAAGAGTCGATGTCCCGGCATCTCGAATTCTCTGCGGCGCACCTCGCCGGGGCGCCCCAGACCCTCGACCTTCCCATCGACCATCCCCGACCGACAACCCAGAGTCATCGGGGGGCCTCCTACCACACGTCATTCGATCCGGACCTGGTGCGAAAAATCCGTGCGGCCGCACGCGCCGAGAGAGCGACACCGTTCATGGTCTGTCTCGCTGGCTTCGGCGTCCTCCTCGGGAGGTATGCCCGAACCGACCAATTCCTACTCGGTGTTCCGGCGGCGGGCCGGAATGCGGAAGGATCGGATACGTTGATCGGGCTGTTTATCAACTCGATGGTCATCCGACTCGACCTGCGGGGCGATCCCAGCTTCTCTGGCCTGGTGACAAGGGCGCGAACCGCCGCTCTCGGAGCGATGAGCCATCAGGAGCTCCCTTTCGAGATCCTGGTGGAGAATCTGGCCAAAGAACGGGCCCCGGGCCGGACCCCGGTATTCCAGGTGATGCTCGACTACATCAACACACCGGGGGCGGAGCTCACCCTCGGATCGCTCGATCTCGAGCCGATACCCATCGCCGACGAGGCCTCGGTTTACGACATCAACCTCTACCTGTACGACGATGGAAACGAGATCCGGGCCAAGTGGGAATACCGCAGCGACCTGTTCGATCGTCCCAGCATCGTGCGCATGTCGGAGGCACTCGCCACCGTCCTCGAGGCGGCCCTGGCGGACACCACCAAACCGCTGAGCGCATTGCCACTGGTTTCCTCCTCCGACCGAAAGCGAATCAACGCACTGGGCGAGGGCCTCACCACCGAAATGCCCCCAATCGGGTCCTTTCTGGCGGGGATCGAGTACCAGGCCCGGGAACGACCCGACGCCCCGGCGGTGATGTCGGGCGACACGGTGATCTCGTATCGGGAACTGTGGGATTCGGTGATCGGGGTGAGTCGTCGGATCGAATCGACTTGCGCTCCCGATGCCCGCGTCGCACTTGTCACCGGGAGGTCCGCCCAACTCGTCCCGGCGCTGCTCGGGACTCTCCATTCGGGTCGGACCGCGGTGATGGTCGACATCAGCCAACCCGAGCACAGACTGACCGCCATGCTCAAACGGGTCGAAATCGGCGCAGTGATTTCCGGTGGCGCCGCCGTAGGTGTCGATTTAGTGGCCGGCGTACCCGACATTGCGGTGAGCCCGTTGGACGACGGGTCGCCCCAGCCGATGTCTGGAACCGATCAGGAATCCCCGGCGTACGTGGTATTCACCTCAGGTTCGACCGGGACACCCCGGGCCGTGGCCGTTGGTCGTGGCGCTCTGGAGAACTTCGTCGATGATGTGTATCAGAGATATCAACCCGGACCTGACGACCGGGTGCTCCAGTTTGCTTCCCCAGGATTCGACACACTCATCGAAGAGGTGATCCCGGCCCTGGTGGGTGGCGCCACGCTAGTGATGCGCCCGTCGGAACTGTTTTCGTCGTTTGCTGAGTTCACCTCGTTTGCCGCCGGAAATGCCATCACAGTGCTCGACCTTCCCACGGCCTGGTGGCACGCCTGGGTTGACGACATGATCCGAATCGGAGTCGATTCAGTGCCCGAATGCGTACGTCTGGTCATCATCGGCGGTGAGGCGGCGGACTCCGATCGCTGGCGAGCATGGCAACGGACCACCAACGGTCGGGTGCGTCTGGTGAACACCTATGGCCCGTCGGAGACGACCGTGGTGGTGGCCACCTTTGAGCCTCCCACCGGCTGGTCGCCGGGCACCTCGGTCATGCCGATTGGGAGACCGATCCGAAACACCCGTCTGCTGGTGGTGGATGAGAACGGTGGCGAGGTGCCACCGGGTGTCCTCGGAGAACTGATCGTCTCGGGAGCACCTGTAGGGGACGGCTATCTCGACGACGACGGGCGGGCTTCGGGATTCGAGGAGACGGATGGGGGGAGGCGCTACCACACCGGCGACCTGGTCCGGATGTCGGTGGACGGCGAGTTTGAGTATGTGGGCCGTATCGACGATCAGTTAAAGGTCAATGGCATTCGGATCGAACCCGGGGAGATCGAGGCGGCATTGGCGGGTCACCAATCAGTGGACGCCGCTGTGGTTCTCGCCAACGATGCCGATGGTGAGCGAGGACTCGTCGGCCATGTGGTGGCCCCGGCATCGCTCGATGAGGCGGAGCTCCGGGTTTACCTCAACACGCAGTTGCCAGCTTCCATGGTGCCGGGCCGGTTGCACATCCACACCAGCTTCCCGATGACACCCTCGGGCAAAGTCGACCGGGTCGCGTTGCGTGACATCGCTCCCGACACTGAGAGCGACACACCGAACCGGATGACCGAGCGTGCCCCCAATCCAACCGAGCTTCGCCTCAGCCGTGTCTGGGAGACAGTAATGCCTCAGTCGGGGACCGGCCTCCACGACGACTTCTTTGCCATCGGCGGACACTCACTTCTCGGAGTCCGGCTGATCTCACATGCGGCCGACGAGTTTGGCGTTGCCCTCCCCCTACGGATTATCTACGAGGCACCCACCATCGCAACCATGGCCGCCTGGGTCGATCGCGAGCTCCAGGCTGCAAATTCGGAAGGCGGGTTGGTCGATGTCGGATAGCCGACCAGGGAGTCTGCGGATTAAAGCTGTCCTGGCAGATCTAGCCATCCTTGTCGAACCCGGGGCCAGATGGCGATGGGCGGTTCTCGTGGTCCTTGCCGTGGTCGGGGCGGGTATCGAAGCGGTCGGTGCGCTGCTCATCTTCTATGTGACGAACTGGCTCGTTGGGGCGGACACCCCCGGTGTCCTCGGTGGGATCCTCCCCCAACCCGGCGCCGAAGGCATACCTGTCGGAGTGATCGTTCTGATCGGGGTCTTTTTTCTGGTGCGGGGTGGCTTCTCGCTCCTCCTCACCTGGTTCCAGGCGCGGGCGGTGTATCTCACCGCAGCGCGGATTTCCGATCGGCTTTTCAGGCGCTATCTGACCGCTCCGTATCAGGTCTATCTGACCAGAAACTCCAGCGAGTTGATGCGCAACGCGCTCAGCTCGGTTGAGGGTGTTGCCACCCGGTTTCTGACGCCGCTGGTCTCGGTGGTCACCGAGGCGATCGTCGTCGTTGTACTCATGGTGGTCCTCGCGGTCGCCGCTCCCCTGGCGACCCTGCTCGTGGCGGCGGTACTCGGCCTTGCCTCAGTTGTGGTGATGAGACTGGTTCGCTCCAGGTTGAGGCGCTACGGGAAACAGGCGGAACGAGCGACGCAGACGAGCCTGGCCACCATCCAGCAGAGTTTCAACGAGTCGCGGTCGATCCGCATCCTGGGACGAGAGCGCTACTTCGCTGACGCCTTCAGTGAGGATCGGCTCGAATTCGCCGAGTCGCGGCTTTCTCTGGCGGTGTTCTCCAAGATGCCCCGAGCGGCGATCGAGACCCTGGTGTTCTTGTTGCTGGTCGGGTTCCTGGGTTTCATCTCTACCGCTGATGCGGTGGGATCGATCGGAGTCTTTGGCCTCTTCGGATATGCAGCGCTACGGATCATGCCCGGGCTGAACGCCGTGGTGAGCGGTCTCAACCTGGTCCGCTACGGCCAGGCGTCGCTTGACAACGTCATGGGTGATCTCGCCGATGCGAACCAGGATCCACCCGAGTTCGATCGGTCTGCGGCATTCGTGGAAAGACTCGAATGGTCGACGTTGGTGTTCGAGGAAGTGACATTCAGATACGGGGAGACGGCACTACCGGCAGTGGTCGACGCTGGTCTGACCGTTAGGCGCAATGAGATCCTCGGCCTAGTGGGGCACACCGGCTCGGGGAAGTCGACGCTGATCGATTTGATGCTGGGCCTGCTCGAACCGAACGAAGGTCGTATCGAGATCGACGGTCGAGAACTTTCCGATGTGAGGAGGGCCTGGCAGGCAAATCTCGGTCTGGTCCCCCAGGACATCTACCTCCTCGACGACTCCATCCTGAAGAACGTCGCATTCGGCATCCCCGAAGACGAGATCGACCGGCAACAGGTGGAGGAGTGTCTCCGCATCGCACAACTGTCGGAATTCGTCGCCAACAGTTCACACGGTGTCGAGACCCGCATCGGGGAACGTGGCACGTCGGTCTCCGGTGGAGAACGACAGCGGATCGCCATTGCCCGGGCACTCTACGCGTCGCCCACGCTGCTGATCCTGGACGAAGGAACGTCGGCGATCGACACGGTGACCGAGCTCAATCTGGTCAACGAGTTGAAGAACTCAGCAGTGATCGACACCGTGATCGTGGTGTCGCATCGCCTATCCAGTCTTCGCATCTGCGATTCGATCGCGATCATGGACCACGGCAAGATCGTGGAGACCGGCAAGTACGAGACGCTTATGGACACGAGCCCGATCCTCTCCGATTTGACCAGAGCGTCCATTTCGGACCCGGTTCAGGACGGTGAGACGTCAGAAGCAGGGTCACTGCGTCTACCCTCGGACCGTTGAATACCACCCCCTCGAGACCGACACCAAGTGTCGATGACAGGCGCAAGTGGATGGTGCTCGCCACTGTCTCGACCAGTGTCCTCCTGCCGACCATCGATGGGTCGATCGTAAATATCGCCTTCCCCACCCTCGTTCGGGAGCTGGACACAACTTTCAATGTGATCCAGTGGGTCGCCCTCGGTTATCTCCTCACAATCGCCACCTTCATCCTGGGGATGGGTCGACTCGGTGACGTTGTCGGCAAGAAGAAGATCTACGTATCCGGCTTTGGTGTCTTCACCGGTGCATCACTGCTCTGTGGTCTTGCCCCGGAGGTCGAGTGGCTGATCACATTCCGGGTGGTCCAGGGAATCGGCGCGGTGATGGTGCTCGCGCTTGGCTCGGCGATTCTCGTTGAGGCGTTTCCCGACCACGAGCGGGGGAAGGCTCTGGGCTGGATCGTCACCGCGGTGAGCGTTGGGATCATCACCGGCCCGGTGTTGGGGGGAATCCTCATTTCGACCTGGAACTGGCGGTCGATCTTCCTGGTCAATCTTCCCGTCGGAATTGTGGGGACCTGGATGGCGATTCGGTTTGTACCCGAGACCAAACCTGCCCCGGGGCAGAGGTTCGATTTGCTGGGGGCGCTATTGATGGGTCTGTCGCTATTCAGTCTCGCCCTCGCCCTGACTCTCGGGCAAGAGTCCGGGTTCTCCTCAGCCATCGTGCTGACGGGTTTTGGTGTTGCCGTGGCCGCGGCAATCGCTTTCGTGTTTATTGAGCTGAGGGTCGACTCGCCCATGATCCAGTTGCGTCTATTCAAGAACCCGGGACTATCGGTGGGAGTGGTAACCGGGATCATGACCTTCATCTGTCTCTCCGCGACATTCCTCCTCTTGCCGTTCTATTTGTCCGAAGTCCTCGGGATGGACGTCCTGGCCATCGGTTTTCTGCTCGGGGTCACGCCCCTCATGATGGGAATCGTCTCACCGATTGCCGGCACACTCTCCGATAAGACCGGTGTTCGTACTCCTGCAGTTGCCGGACTTCTCATACTCTCCCTGGTCTATTTCGCCTTCCTCAGCCTCGGGTTGGAGACCACCTGGTGGCATTTCGCTGCCCTGGCTGTCCCCTATGGAATCGGGATCGGACTTTTTCAGTCACCCACCAGCAGCGCAATCATGGGGGGCGTTCCGGCCGAGTACATGGGGGTTGCAGGAGGGTTGCTCCACCTGACCAGACTGATGGGCCAGGTGGTCGGCATCGCCGTGCTCGGCTCGATATGGGCGGCACGAATAGCCAGCGCTAGTGGTGGTTCCCTACCCGAAGGCGGTGCAACTGCTGCTCCACCCATCGCCCAGGTGGCCGGGTTGCACACCGTCTTTGTGATCTCCGGGGTGATCACGCTCACCGCTGCAGTGATCGCAGCTTGGGGACTAAGACGGCAGAGTTGAATTTGGCACTCGAACCGTGACATCGCTGCGGCGAGCCACTCAAGTAACCGCAAGATGCGAAGATGGATCCTGTGACTGACCTACTCCAGCCATTCGTCGGGTACATTCCCGCGTCGAATTCTGGACAGCGCCTTGTCGGGCCGCCGAGCGCAACCCTCACCGACGACCAGAAACAAGCAGCCGTCGGGGATCCGCTGAGCTTCAGACAATCGGCAGGCCGAAAGGCCGGGTGTTCAAGCGCCGACGCCAAGGCCTGGCTCAGCGGCCTGGTCAATGATGGCGTACTCCTCGAGACAGATCCCGGTGTGATCGTCTATCGACAGGAGGCAAACGACTTCATCGCCGAGGGCTTCATTGCAGACCTTTCGCTCGACGCATACAACTCGGGACGGGTGAAGCGACATGAAAAGACAATTGCCAAGACCCAACAGAAGATGGCTGAATACATGCGGACCACCCGGCTGTATGGGAACCCGCCGGTGACGGCCTTTCGCCCCACATCCGAAGTCGAAGAGGCAATAAGCGGTCACACCAAACGAGAGCCCACATCAACCTTCACGACGGTGGACAACATCAAACACCAACTTTGGCTCGTCGGCGGTGACGAAGCCCACGAGTTATGTCGCCACATCGATACCGACCTCTACATCACCGATGGCCACCACCGTCTGGCAGCGGCTGCACTCGCCGCCTCTGAGGAGGGTCGCCCCGACGCTCGGATACCAGTGGGCGTTTTCTCAGCCAACGAATTCCGGTTGCGCTCCTTCGCCAGGTGCGTGACCGATCCGGAGCTCAACGCTGGCGCCGCCGTCGCGGACCTACAGGCAGGATTCGAGTTGGAAGAAGTCGCCATGGAGGAGGCATTTCCTCGCTCCCGGTTCGAGTTTGGTGCAAAGATCGGTGATCGGTATTTCCGCCTGGGAATCCCTGACGATCGAATCCCTGTGGACCACCACGGATCGCTCAACACCAACCTGATCCAGGATTTAGTTCTCGGGCCGATATTCGGGATCACCCACCCTCGATTGGATAAGCGTCTCCGGTTCGATGCCCACCTCGACGACCTCGGTGAGTCATCCGCCACACCCGATGCTTGGTTTCTGCCTTACCCCCTGGAGGTGAGGGACGTTATGGCGGTTGCAAACTCGGATCGAACGATGCCGGCCAAGTCGACCTGGTTCGCACCCAAACTGCCCAGCGGACTCGCAATCCGACCGCTCGACCAGAATTGACACGACAAGAGGCGGAGCGTTGATGAAGCAATTCTCAGCGAGGTAGGCCAGTTCCGTTCGGATCCGGGCGGTTCCGTCTAGCCGCGGAACTCGGCCACGGCCGCGCCTACGGCCTCGACCGACGCCAGCGTGCTCGGGTAGGGGATTGCCTCGATTCGATCGAACCCGAGGTCGGCAAGTGCGCTGAACTGGGTCGCTATCTCGCCAGGTGATCCTGTGATGGCCTTACCCAAACCGTATTCTTCGGCCTGTCCCGATCCCTCCGTGTCGATGAACACTCCGACCGACTTACCCAGCTCCGACTGGTCGCGTCCTACGTCTTCACAGATTTGTTTGAACTGGCTCATCATGTCGGCAAAATCTTCGGCCAGACTGCTTTCGGTGGCGTAGCAGCTCCAGATATCGGCGTGTTTGGCGGCAAGGCCTATCGTTCGGGGACCGTGACCGGCGAGCATCAGCGGGACTGACGCTGCACGGGGACCGCGCGGGCGGGATTCAAGGTTATCTACCGAGTAGTAATGACCGTCAGAAGTGACCGTATCCCCTCGCAGAGCGGGAATGATTATCTCCAAGGCTTCCTCATAGCGACCCACGGTCTTATCCAGCGGATAACCGAACGTCTTGCCTTGATCACCGGCATGCCCCGCTCCAAGACCTAAAACGAACCGGCCGCCGGAGATCTCATCGAGAGTGTGCGCCACCCTGGCGCTCAAACCAGGATTCCGATGGAGGGACGAGAGCACCCACGTTCCGACTTTGATTTTGGTGGTCGAGGCGGCGAGAGCGCCGGCGAGAGCGACGCATTCCCACCAACCGGTTTCACCATGCCAGTCAGGGACTCGCCAGAGCAATTCGTCAGGCGCCCAGACGATATCGAATTCCAACTCTTCGGCGGTGAGAGCCTGGGAGCGGATGGTTTCCCAAGGCGGTTTGGTCCCATCTTCGGGACTCTCGAAGGCTCGGGGGACCAAGCCGAACTCTATTTCGGACATAGGTGTTTCCTCTCCTTGGGGGAGGCCACCATACTTCAACTCAACCACGCTGGGGGCCGGAAACACCAGCGGCGATGGGTCTCATCGTCAGTCCGAAAGTGGGGAAAGGACCAAAGCTGCAACCACTCCGGCAACTCCCACGGCGACACCAGCTAGATACCACCACACGGGCCCCCCGGATAGCGATAGGCGGAAAGGTTCTGTGAGCAATCTGATACCCGAAGCCAGACCGAGAGCTGCCGACGATCGCAGTCCGATTCGTTCTGGCAGGCGGTTCACCGCTACTGCGGCGAGTGCCATTCCGATCGCTGCGTAGACCTCGACCGGATGCCTGGTGATCGAACTCCCCGCTTCCGCCCATGCCCATGGCAAG
>JBBKXI010000030.1:0-2793 GCA_037969415.1 Acidimicrobiia bacterium
GGGCGTCGCCCGGCAAGGACGCAGTCCGAAGGCGCACTGGGCCGTTCGTCGAGGACGAGGACGCAGTCGGCGGCGTCATCTGGCCGCACTGAACGCGGCAAACGTTTGTGGACAGGGCATTAGGTCACCCTCACTCGGGTATCTGGTTGCCATTGCAGTCGACCCCATCGGAGGGTCGATAAAGGGCGAAGAAGGTGTCGATCACAGTCCGGCCGTCCGAGTAGATCCGCTCCCGGTCGGTTTCCACATAAGTGCATTGGTTTCGTTTTGAGGAGCGCGAGGCCACCTGGGCAACTTCGATGTTCTTCGTGGAGTACATGCTGACCGTGATCGACGTACCGGTGTAAGAAGTCCAAATCAGGACCGGATAGTCGGTGTTGTTCTCGATCTTGAGGTCAGGTGCGGGGGTCGAGATGGTGGCTTCCCTCCCGTATGGGTACCTGGAGAAGTAGAGCGAATGTGCCTGATACTCACGGAAATCGAGCCCGGCAAAGTAGGCGGCGTTGAAGATGGTTGTTGCGAACTGAGATACACCACCTCCTATCTCAGGGGTCAATCTTCCCTTCCGAATGGCGCCTGCAGGAAGGAATCCCTTCTCGATCGTACGTGGCCCGACATAGCCGTTGAGTGAAAGAACTTCGCCCGGTACCAGGTAATAGCCACGCACGATGTCAGCCATCCGTTGGATGTTCTTGACCCGGTTCTCGCAACAAGAATGCGGTGTCGTGAATGATGAGACCTGCGAAGTGATCAGACTTCCGTCGTACCAAGCACTGAGAACGGGATCCGTTTCTGGTTTGGCCCTCACGTTGAATGGACCTTCGGCCCCACCGAGAATCGCCTCGGCGATCGTCGACGCGGTGCCGGGATCGCAACAGACCTCACCCGGGAATCCGGGTAAGGCGACGGCGACCTCCTCGCCGCTGACATCGAAGGTGGGGGCCTGCGCCCCGCCGACCGGGTCGGGATAAAGCGCCTCAATCGTCGATTGGAATCTGCCGACATCGAATACGGGGACCAGAGTTCCTTCGGAGACCTCGGCAACAATCAGCCGTCGCAGATCGGTGGGAGTCAAGTCCCGGGTGATCCCGTTGACGATGATGGTCGTGCCACTTCTGGTGGTCTCGTTTATTTGGTCGGCAACCCGAGCCGATTGGGCGTCACTGACAACCGGCGGTATCGGGATCGACCGCGTGGCTATCCGGGATTCGTCCGAATCGGGTTGGATCTGTGAAATCTGGTCCACCAGGTCGTCGATATCGGCGACCAGGCCGTCGGAACCAATAGTGGCAACCAGAAATCCGTCTCCGGTCATCTCCAGGTCAGGTTCCACTGGACTGGAGAACTTGAGGGCCGGAGAGCCAGCAAGAGTGGTCGAGGCACGCTGGGCGTCGAACGTTATCGGGTCGGATATCTCCATCGGCGAAAACAACGTGCCGACCCACGAAGCGAACTGTTGAAAGACTCCGCCCCTATGCCTCGCTTCAAGAATGTTGTTCTCGGCAATATCTGCCCGGAATCCAAATCCCAACTGCTCCAGCTCGAATGAAACTTCACCGTTGGGTGTGTCGATCGAGACTACGTTGGAGAGGAGATCGAATTCCCTTTGGGATACCTCAGTCCGGACCCTCGTCCGGTCAGCGCCGTCGAGGCGTTCCCCTGCGAACACCACGTTTCCCGCCACAAACGAATTGGAGGCGGCCAGGTGGTCGTACCAGGCGTACCCGCTCATGGCTATCGCGGCGAGGATCAGGGCGCCGATGACATACAGCGATACGCGGGAGGGGTGGTGGGAGGCCAAATCTCGTGACATGGTATTGGATTCGGAGCCATTTGCTGATGCAGGGTTTGGCGAAGCGATGACAGTTCCTCATGAATAGAGTTCAACAACAAGCAGATCAACAACACCTGGCCTGGTTGGCGCGTTCTTTTGGCCGCCCCGACTACGCGCCACTTGTATCTGACGATCTAGCGGTATTGGTTGGTTCCGCCGAACTGGTGGCCAAGTATCCCGGGACCCATCTCTTCAAAGAAGACGAACCGGCAACGGCCGCTTACCTCATCGAAGCTGGCGAGGTCGAGATATACCGGGGGTCGGACACAGATCGGAGAGTCCTCTCCCGGGTTGGCCCTGGCGCGATGTTGGGGGACATCGCGATGTTCCGGAATCGCGCATATCAATCATCTGCGCAGGCGGTGGCTCGGGTCCGCGCCTATAGGTTTGACCGGGCCCGCGTTCTTCCCGATCTGGCGAGACATCCAGCTATCTGTATGCGTTGGATGATCGCGGGGATCGGCCAGCTCGAAGACACCCAGCGCAGGGTGATCCAACTGATGCACAAGACCGTCCTCGGACAGGTGGCCGATCTACTTCTGGAGGAAGCCGACAAGACCGGAGAAGTGCATCTTTCGCAATCAACCATCGCCACACTTCTCGGAGTCAGCCGACAATCGGTGAACGAAGCGTTGGGACGATTGCGTGATCAACGACTCGTCGAGACGGGGTATCGCCACATCCGGGTTCTCGATACCGTCCGCCTGGAAGTCATCGCCAACGGATAAGGCAATACGAAATGAGCGCAAACCCTTGACTCAAATCGATAGTTTCGGATAGGATGACTTCCAGCCCTCGGGCATGAACCCGATGTTCCGGAACGTCCGTAGCGTCGGTTTCAAAAACTGAAGATTTCGATTGGAGTCATGCTGACGCGTCTGTTAGTGTGTCTCTTTCTTGCGTTACCATCTAATCCGCATTTCCAAGGAGGCACCTCTTGGCTTCGCGCGTGGCTGAGC
>JBBKXI010000031.1:0-6826 GCA_037969415.1 Acidimicrobiia bacterium
ACTGGGAACGAATTGGACCGGGCGCCAAAACTCTGACACTGATTCCCGAGACGACCGGGTTTGTCCAAGCAACCGTCGGGTTGCTACTTGCGATTGTGGTTGCCTACGGATACCAAAGAACCAGACACGCCCGGATGCTCCGCGCCGCCCGCGAAGACTCAGCGGCAGCGGAGAGCGTTGGTGTCAATGTCTACAGGCAGCGCTTGTTGGCTTTCACCATAAGTGGGGTGCTCGCAGGGTTTGCAGGAGGATTGCTTGCACACTTGGTGGGGACTGTCACCACGCAACAAGTCTATTTGGATCTGACCTTCATAACCCTGGCGATGATTGTTGTGGGTGGCATTGGCAGTCTTTGGGGAGCGATCGTTGGAGCGCTCTTTGTGGCGGGCCTCAATTCGTTCCTGGCCGAAGCCGAGCGCGGAGTTTCCATCGCATCATTGGACATCAGCTTTCCGACCGGGACCCGGCTGGTCGCTCTGGGTGTGATCATGGTTTTGGCTCTTCTGTTCCGACCAGAAGGTCTGACCGGAGGAAGGGAGTTGAGGTGGCCATTTCGGTCAAATGGAACACGGGATGGCCAGCGTGTCTAGTGGTGCGTCGCTCAAATAATGATGGCGTCTCTCCGGCCCTCGTCGCCCCTGGCTGCGTCCAAAATGCTCGCCGGACCTGCGGGTGCGACTGCGCTTTTCTCCTTGCCAGATGACGCCGATGACTCGGAGACACACCCAACCTATTTAACCGACACACCATTAGATACCCACCCGGTCGAGTGTGCGGTAGAGCATCGATGCTGGACCGAGAAACCACGGATTCCCCTGGTAATAGAAGCGACCCTGATGGGGAATCCGGGCAAAAGGGCTGGTGGGGTCTTCGCCGAGGAGCATTCCTGCCAGGTCATGGCCTAGTTGGGTGGACAAGCCGACACCATGGCCTGCGTAGCCCATCGCATACCAGACGCCTTCGATCTGCCCCATATGCGGGGTGAGATCAAAAGGCACTGCAAGTTTGCCACCCCAGACATGGGTTATTTCCTTACCGGCAAGCTGCGGGAAATATCGAATCAATGCAGAACGAAGGTCAGTAGCACTCTCGGAAAGGGGTAGCCCGGTCTTGAGGTTGCGACGCCCCCCGATCAGTATCCGGTTGTCGGGAGTCCGCCGCATGTAGTGGAGTAGGCGCCGTTTGGTGTAGGTCATCGAGTTCTTAGGGAACACAGCCCCTGCCTCGGTGTCCGTTAAGGGTTCGGTGACGATGATGTACGAACCGATCGGCACGACCTTTTTTTTCAGTGTCGGGACGGGTTCGACGGTGGTATATCCGTTGGTCGCCACGATCACATTTCCGGCACGGAGTGTTCCTGAGGGTGTGGAGACGTCGAACCCAGCACCCGTCTTGACGACGGATGTGGCCGGGGTGTTGGCGACAAGCAATCCACCCCTGGCATTTACAGCTTCCGCCAGACCAAAGGCAAAGCGAGCTGGATGAATTCCATATCCCTCTGGTTCGAACATCGCGCTGACGAACGATTCCGATCCGGCGACTTCGCCGACCCGGTCCGGTCCGAGAACTTCCCACTCCACGCCATATCGGTTTCGGTAGTAATCAGCTGTCTTGTTGAATTTTTCGATGTCGCGACGGTCGAGACCAAGGGCAGCCAAACCGTTGCGGTTGGGCAGTGCATCGATACTGTGACGGTCGCAAAGCTCAAAGACGATCTCGACCGATCGGACCGAGGCGTGCCAGATTTCGTCGGCGATTTCAGGGCCATAGCTGGCCTCCACGGCCCGAATCCCCGCCTTGACGTCTGGCGAAACCATTCCCCCGTTGATCGAGGATGCCCCACCGGCGATCTCACCGCCGTCAACCACTACAACCGACTTGCCCGATTCTATAAGTCTGATCGCCGCGCTCAGCCCCGTCAGTCCCGATCCGACGATGACAAAGTCGGATTCAGAAGGGAGCTTGTCGGTGCCAAGGCCCGTGGGTCGGGGAAAGTCCTCAACCCAAAACGGTGCCTCGATCACAACGAGGTGAGGCCCTTCTCGAAGAGAGTGGCCATTTCATCCACCTGCTCTGGGGTCATGATGAGTGGGGGAGACACCTGGAGTCCACCACCCGCTACAGCCCGCGTAAGCACACCGGCTGAGCGACAGGCCGCGGCGGCTCGCCCGGGAAGGGTTTCATCGTCGCCGACCTTGAGTTGGATCGCCGCAAGAGCACCGACACCCCGTCGGATGTGGTCGACCAGGTCTAGCCCCTCGAGTGGAATGAGGGCGTTGTAAAGCTCCTCCTCCAGGGCAGTCGCCCGTGCCAGCAATCCCTCACGTTCGATGATCTCCATCACTTTGATGCCGGCAACGCACGCCGTCGAATGTCCCGAGTATGTGTATCCGTGACGAAACATCAGGCCTGGTTCTGCGAAGAACGGTTCGGCGATCTTGGAACTGGCCACCACGCCTCCTAGGGGCGCGTACCCACAGGTGACGCCTTTGGCGAATGTCATCAGGTCGGGTTGAAGTCCGAAGCGATTGGCGGCGAACCAGTCGCCAACCCGACCGAAGCCGGTGATTACTTCGTCGGATATGTAGAGGCCGCCGGCGCGCTGAATCAGGTTCTGCACTGTCTGAAGGTACTCAGGGGAAACCGGTCGAATTCCGCCAGCCCCGATGACTGCCTCGACAAATATCCCCGCGACCCGATCAGGCCCTATATGGTCGATTGCCTTTTCGACGGCCTCCGAATCGTCGTGTGGCACGAATACGACATCAGTGACGAGATCGCCTCCATATCCAAGGCGGTTGGGTTCCATCCCCCCGAGGGCAGTGCCATAGGTGTGCATACCGTGATACGCCCATTCCCTCGCAATGAAAACGGTCCGGTCGGGCTCACCGGTGGCGGAGAAATAGCGACGGGCCATTTTGGCGGCAGTGTCGACGGCGTCAGAACCGCCCGATCCAAAGAAAACCTTGGAATCGGGGTCTGGGGAAACGGCAGCGATCTTTTCTGCCAGGTCGATCGGCGGTCGGGTGGCGTAGTCGATGAAGGAATGGAACGCCGGGAGCTTTCGAGCCTGGGCATCCATCGCATCGAGAATCTCGTCTCTGCCGTATCCGACATTCATGTACCAGAGTGAAGCGGCCGCATCCAGATATCTGTTGCCATCTTCGTCAAAGGCGTATATACCTTCTCCGCGATCGATGATGAAGGGTGCATCTTTGACCTTGGACATTTCCGCAAATGGGTGCCAGTAAGCAGACATAGATTGGATCGTAGCGTCCTGATAAGTTTGGCTGCGGGCGACAGTTCTCGATGGAGCGGCGGTAAGGTCTTCGCTCGATTCGCCTGTCAGGTTTGCCGCCTGGGCGGACGTTGCGCAACGGTTTGGAGGACGATGAATGGCTGAGCATGCGGTTGAGCTTGCTGGTGTGACCAAGAAGTTTGCCGACGACGTCACCGCTGTCGATGGGCTTGATCTTTTGATCGAGGACGGGGAGTTCTTCTCCCTTCTCGGGCCTTCGGGATGCGGGAAAACGACCACACTAAGAATGATTGCCGGGTTTGAGTACCCGACTTCGGGGTCGTTGAGAATCCACGGCGTCGAAATGGGCCTCAAGCCACCTAATGAGCGGCCGGTCAATACCGTTTTCCAATCGTATGCACTGTTTCCCCACATGACAGTTGCCGAGAACGTCGCCTTTGGCCTGCAAATGCAGAAGGTCAATAAGAACGACATCGAGGGCAGGGTCAAGCGCGTCCTCGACCAGGTGCAGTTGAGCAAGCGGGCAGACGCCAGCCCGAAGCAACTCTCCGGTGGAATGCAACAACGCGTTGCCCTGGCGCGAGCCCTGGTCAACGAACCGCAAGTTCTGCTGCTCGACGAACCGCTGGGCGCCCTCGACCTGAAATTGCGCCAAACGATGCAGGTTGAGCTGAAGGAGCTTCAGAACCGGGTAGGTATAACCTTCATCTACGTCACCCACGATCAGGAAGAGGCCCTGACGATGTCTGATCGGATCGGGGTCATGAGCGATGGCAAGCTGCTCCAGGTGGGTAAGTCTGAGGACATTTACGAGCACCCCAACTCCCGCTTCGTCGCTGACTTCATCGGGGACATCAACCTGATACCTGTTTCTGTCATTGGTCAAAATCGGGTGAAATTGGCTGGTGGACAGGAATTCCCGGCAGCGACGGGTGCGTTGGCAAGCGGAGACGCAACCTTGACTCTCAGGCCCGAGCGGCTTTCGCTTTACGATCTCGATGAGCCTATTCCAGATGGATACAACCGTCTCCAGGTTCGGATCAGCCGGCGGGTTTATTACGGCGATGTGTATTACTACGGCGTTGAAGCTGGCACAGGTGAGTTGGTTGAGGTCAAAGAAGAGAATCGACCGTCCGTCGAACTCTACGAGCTAGACGAGGAGGCCTATCTGGTGTGGCATCCGGATGCCGCCAGCCTGGTTGTCGACTGATGGCGAAAGCGAAGACGCAGGCCACCACCGAGGCGACGCCCGAACTGGAGGCGGCGTCGGAACGGGCACACAGTCGGCGCGGCTTTCGCATTTCCTTGCCGTCGTACGTCTACCTCGTCATTTTTTTCGTAATCCCACTACTTCTCGTTTTCATCTACTCATTCGCCAGCCGGGATTCGACCGGATTGACCGTTTTGGAAGACTGGAATCTCGATTCCTACAAGCGGATATTCACGCCACTCGTCGGACAGATATTGCTGAGATCTCTGCTCCTCGCCTTGACCACAACGGTGATTTGCCTCGTGATCTGCTACCCGTTTGCCTATTACATTGCCACGAGGGGGCCTACATTGCGCAACATCCTCCTCGTCCTGGTGATGATCCCCTTCTGGTCGAACTTCCTGGTCCGAACGTACGCTTGGAAGTTCATTCTCGGCTCCGACGGTTTGGTGAGCCAGATCAGTCAGTTCTTCGGGGGTGGTGAGGTCCGACTCCTGTTCACTAACACCGCGGTTCTGATCGGAATGGTCTACGGGTTCATGCCCTTCATGGTTCTTCCGCTATATGCCGCGCTCGAGCGCATGGATTGGAGCTTGGTTGACGCCGCCCGCGATCTCTATGCCAACGGCTGGACTGCTTTTCGCAAAGTTACGCTCCCATTATCGATGCCGGGTGTGGTCGCAGGTTCGATCTTGGTGTTCATCCCTTCGATCGGAGCCTATGTGACTCCCGCAATTCTTGGTGGAGCAACTACCACGCTGATCGGTGACTACATAGTGAGCCAGTTCCTCACCGCCCGCAATTGGCCTTTCGGTTCTGCGCTATCAATCTCAATAATGGCCCTGATGTTGATCGCAACCCTGATTTACTTCCGGACCGGGGCGAGGAACGTATGAGCGAGAATCGCGCTCCAAAGGGTTTGATAGATCGTCTCCTTGCGGCCAATGCCTGGCTGGTCTATTTGTTCTTCTATCTTCCGATCGGGTTGCTGATAGTTTTCAGTTTCAACGAAAACGAGAATGTGTCCATTTGGACCGGTTTTTCCTTCCGATGGTATGAGGAAATGCTCCACGACGATCGGATCCTCGGCGCCCTACGCAATTCACTGATTGTTGCGTTTGTTTCAACCCTCGTCGCCACGGTGCTGGGAACAATGCTCGCTCTGGCTTTGGAGCGTTATAAGTTCCGGGGCCGTGGGGCGTTGGACGGCATCGCCTACATGCCTGTCATCATCCCTGACGTGACCATGGGTGTCATGCTCTTGATCTTTTTCTTTCAGGCGATCGGGCTAATCGACAACTGGTTCGGTCTCCAGCTAAAGACAGGTTTGGGGACGATCACGTTGGCCCACATAGCTTTCAACATTTCATTCGTCGCCATTGTGGTGAGGGCCCGACTGGCGCAGTTCGATAACTCGCTCGAAGAGGCCGCCGCCGATCTCTATGCTGGAAGATGGCAGACCTTCCGCCGGGTCACGCTCCCCCTCATTGCTCCTGGCGTCGCTGGGGGTGCACTGCTGGCCTTGACGCTTTCTCTCGATGACGTGGTGGTGACACAGTTCGTCTCTGGATCCGGATCCACAACCCTCCCCGTCTATGTATTTGGTCTCGTCAGACGCGGGGTGACGCCCCTGATTAACGCAGTCAGCACCGTGATGCTGGTGGCATCGATGGTATTGGTGGGCATTTCTCTAGGGCTTCAGAGGACCCGACAGAGTGGGGGAGACGACCTCGACGAAGACGTCCTCGCTAGTTCCGGAGCCACCGTTCGTCAGTAATGGGGTTACTGTTGGGTGGTCGCTGTGTTGCCCCCGGGCAACTTAGGAGGAGAAAAAATGAACAGATTGCTCAAATTTGGCGCCGTCTTCGCCGTCATGGCCGTGGTGATTGCTGCATGTGGAGATTCGGGTTCGGAGAGCCCAACCACGGGTGCGGATGGGACTCCGACGTCAGCCGATGGTGGTTCAGGGGACACTTGTGCCCCCGACACCGTTGACGGGGACCTCAATTTTTATAACTGGTCTGATTACATAGACCCTGATCTCATCTCGGCGTTTGAGGAACAGTTCTCGGTCGACGTTGTCGAGGACTTTTATGATTCCAACGAGGCGATGCTGGCCCAGCTTCAGGCCGGGGCCGTCTATGACCTCATTGTTCCCTCCGACTACATGGTCGGGATCATGATCGAACAGGGCCTTCTTGCTCCACTACAGGCAGATGCGCTGCCTAATTGGGGAAACCTCGATGAGCAGTTCGTCGACCCGCCCTATGACCCGTCCGGCGAGTATTCGGTTGCCTATCAGTGGGGAACCACCGGTCTCGGGGTCAACCTGTCAGTAGTTGGCGAGGATTTTGAGC
>JBBKXI010000032.1:0-3813 GCA_037969415.1 Acidimicrobiia bacterium
TTAGGTGAGTCTTCGCCTGTCCCGTGTGAAGATGTAGCTTCTCTCTGATTTAGAGCGACAGAATCCATCCAGTTCCGGACACAAAACGGACAAGCACGCAAAGGAGATGTGATGGACGACCGCGAACTTCGCAAGAAAATTCAGGCCCTCGATCCACTCTCCGACAACGTGGAAGTCCGATCTGTAGACGATCCCTCGTCTCAGAAGTTGTTGGAAGGAATCATGGAACAATCAAATGAACCCCGGCGCCGCAGCCCTGTTGGCTACCTGGCAGGTGTGGCGGCGATAGCTGCTCTGGTCCTGGGAGGAGTCGCCCTATTCAATGGAACCAGCGAGCCTGAAGGCCCGCCCCTTGCTCTATCGCTCGGAGAGTCAGATTCGTTGTCAAGCTGCATTCAGCTCACACCTGACATTCTCGCTGATGTCCCGCTCGCTTTCGCTGGCACCGTCACATCTGTCGAGGGTGAAACGGTGACTCTTTCGGTGGATGAGTGGTTTGTAGGCGGTGATGCTGCATCGGTCGAGCTTTCGGCACCTTCGGGTCTAGGCGCCTTGATCGGGAGCATCGAGTTCACCGAAGGTAGTCAGTATCTGATTTCCGCCTACGACGGTGTGGTCAATTACTGCGGATTCAGTGGTCCGGCGGCATCCGAACTGCAAGCGATCTACGACGAAGCCTTCCCGGGCTAGAACCTAGAGCACAAGAAGGGGGGGTCCTGGTTTCGCCAGGGCCCCCCTTATTGTTTCGTAGGACCGATTTGACCCCTTGGTCTCGGGAGGACCACGCTGGCAAAGGGGTGATGTTGCCCAAGGTGTAATGTTCGCCAGGCCAGCAGCTTTTGATTCGGGGAGGTCGGATACGTGGTTCAACGCAATGCAAAATTGACGGCGGTTCACGGTGACGCCGTCGGGTACAGCCAGCTCATTGCCGAGAACGAAATCGAGACACGCAACACCCTGAAAAACCATCGAAAGTTGATCGAAGCCGCCGTCGGGGACAGGGGTGGTCAGGTTGTGCAGTTCATCGGCGACGAATTTCTTTCTATTTTCCAGGACGCTGGCAATGCGGTCGCCGCGGCACTAGCGATCCAGCGGGTATTGGCAAAGGAGAACTCCGTGCTCCCTGAAGGCCGAAGAATGAACTTCAGATTGGGGGTCAATAGCGGGTCTATATCTGAAGGTACGGATGGATGGCATGGAGAGGGCATCAACATTGCCGCCCGCCTGCAGGCACTCGCCAACCCGGGGGGTACATATCTGTCGCAGGGAACCGTCAACTTGGCGGGCGACGTTGGCGTCCAGGTGGAATCGGTCGGGACCAAACGCCTCAAAAACATCCCGGATCCGGTACACGTCTTCAAGCTCGTCGACGAGTTAATCGACGAAGTGGTCTCGATGCCATGGCGTCGACGGATTGCACCCTCAAATCGAACGTCGCTGGCGGTGAGTCCGTTCGTAAACCTGGGAGCCGAATCTGACAGCTTTTTCTCTGACGGAATGGTGATGAACCTGACCGTATCTTTGACTCAGCTGCCCGGTGTTGATGTGGTCGCAACCGAATCCGCTCTGGTGTATCGGGACCAACCGTTCTCAGCTCAGCAGATAGGTCACGAACTCGGCGTCAAATATGTCCTTGAGGGAGCGACCCAACGATCCGGTTCCACAGTCAGAGTTATGGTTCAGCTGGTCGACGTCGAGACGGGACAATCGATCTGGGCGCATAAGTTCAATTCTTCTATCGAGGACTTATTTGAAGCGCAAGACGAGATCGTTGCGGCGGTTGTCGAGACGCTCGACATCGAGGTAATAGGTGGCCCCGTGGCCGAGTTTCATCGCAGCGGCGTGTCGTCCGAAGCAGTGGAGTACATCTACAAGGGGCTCCAGCACATGAGCCACGGCACCCCGGAATCGCTGCGGAAGGCGTCAGAGTTTTTCGAACGGGTTATCGAGCTCGAGCCGGAGGTATCTAATGGGTACCGGCTGGCAGGACTCTCGCATTTGATGTCTACACAGAGTCTCGTCGGCGAGGTGAAAGCGGTCGAGATGGCGCTCGCCGAGGAGCGGGCAACCCGAGCTTTGGAACTGGGTGAAGGATCGGGTGTTTCGCTTTCTGTGCTCGCCCAGATCCGGATCTACCAGAAGGACTGGGACGGTGCTCTAGCCCTTGTCGAGGAGGCGACGTCGCTCCGTCCGTCGTGTGATCTGTCTTACGGCGTCGCTGCCAACGTGATGCGGTATCTGGGTCGTTGGGAGGAGTCAGTCGAATATGCGAAACGGGCCACCAGGTTGAGTCCCCTGTTCTCTCGTTGGTACGAAAGCATTCGGGCGAATGCTGAGTGGATCGGGGGGAATTTCTCCGAAGCTGCCGACATCGCCGAAGGTGTTCTCGCCGAGGAGGAATCAGAAATGGACGCCCTTTTGACTCTTGCGGCCGCTCAGGAATCACTTGGTCACGATCGCCATGCATCCGCGACCCTCAGGCAGGCAGTCAAGTTGCGTCCGGGACTTACGGTCGAGGCCCTCAGGGATGAGTATCCCTACAAGAATGAAGCGATCCTTTCCGACTTCATAGACAAACTCAAGGCTGCTGGCCTGAAGTAGGTCAAGGTCGAGAGGCGATCCCATCGCCACGATGGCGAATCGATTCCTCCGCGCTGTCTCAACCCTTGTGTTCTTTGATCCAGACACCGGCCGCTGCCGGTTCCATTGTTTCCTCTACAACCTTGAGCCAGTCGTTCACCAGATCTTGTAGGTCGACGCGATCCCGAAGGGAATCCGCGAACTGGTCGATGACAAGCTGGGTGTTGTAACGAGTCCGATTGAACCGCCGGTCGACCATACCCTTCACCCGTCGGCGAAGAGGATTGAACAAGGCCGCGATTGCCAGTGTGGACGCCGCTACCGCGAGATTGTCCTGCGACGGAAGAACGAAAGACAACAGGGCAACAGCGCCCAGGAAAATCGCGGCCAAGAGGGCAACCACGAGACCATATGAGACGGTTCTGGAGATGACCCGGTCGATGTCGTAGAGGCGATATCGAAACAACGAGATCGCAAGCCCTGCCGGGAGCACCAATGCCGAACTCATGGAGACGCCAAACACCAACCAGCGTGGCACGTCCAACTGGTTGTTGAGGAGGAAGGTGAGGGAGAAGAAGGTGAGGGAGATGAGGGCCCCAATTGCAAATGTGAAGGTCACCCATTTGAGCTGTTGTCGTTCGGCACCCGACGACCGGCGAAGTCGAATTACCACGGCGGCCGCGCCAACCAGGATGGCGACCATCTGAAGACCGAGACCGGAGAAAAAGAGGAAGGAAGTCCCTGCGCTAACCGGTTGCCCGGCATGGTCCAATGCCCAATCGTTGGTGAGGAAGTCCTCGATATCGAGCACAGACCGAGACACAACGAATATCGAGAAGGCGGAGATTGAGATGCTGATGGCCACCAACCAAACTGCCCAGCGCCATTTCGGTGAGAGAAGGCGGCCAGTCGGAAACAGGAGGGAGAGCATCGCCACGGTGGCGAGGGCGATGGCGAAACTCCCCCCGGCCAATGCCAGGACATTCTGGCTGAAGGTTATCGTCCGGGTGCCGCCGGCGGCGGATGCCACCGCCAATGCCTGGAGAATATCGCTCAAGCCGTCGAAGAATCCGAAAGCAATTAGAAGCCAGCCAACCGGGTTCTCCGGCCTCCTCATCGCCAGAATCGCTCCAACCAAACCTGGTCCGAGTGCCTGGATCCAGAACACCGCTATTCGTGCAACCTCCCCGTCACCACCCAGGCCTATCGCAGTGGTGCCGATAAGGAACAATA
>JBBKXI010000033.1:0-15254 GCA_037969415.1 Acidimicrobiia bacterium
GTCTGGGATGAGCCAGGCGCCGGGTCACCTGATACTGAACTGGGCCGGGACTGGTTCGCTTTGCCCGGTCTGGTCGATTCCCATGCTCATTTTGCCGCTCCGATCGGTAAGGACTGGAAATCAGACACTTTCGAGGATGCGGCCGGCCGGGCCAGACAAGCTGTCAACTCCGGAGTACTCCTGGCCCTCGACAAGGGCTGGTCCAACCTCGACACCATCAAGATAATTGAGACGATTCCGGCTCAAGAGCGCCCGGACATCGAGGCTGCCGGGATAATCAATGCGGTTCACGGTGGATATTGGCCCGATTTCGCCCGCGAACTCACGGAGGAAAACTTCGAAGAGGGGATCCGACAATCGATCGATGAAGGGTCCGGTTGGGTGAAGCTGGTAGGGGATTGGCCTCGGAGAGGCATAGGTCCGGTAGCTAACTTCGACGAAGATCAGCTCCGCCGGGTGGTCGAGATGTCGGTTGCTGCCGGGTCGAAGGTGGCGATTCACACCATGGCCCGTGAGGCTCCGGCGATGGCCGTCCGCGCCGGAGTGCAGTCCATCGAGCACGGCCTGTTTCTTGATGAAGCGTCTTTGGGCTTCCTGGGTGCCCGTAGTGGGATGTGGGTTCCCACCATCATCAGAATGGAAGCGGTGGTCGCACAGCTAGGTGAGAACTCTTCGGGTGGCCGCCTTCTTGTCGAGGGGCTGGGAAACGTACGCCGCCTCATGCCGTTGGCAGCGGAGGCGGGTGTCCATCTGCTCGCCGGGACCGATGTCACTGTTGGCGCCCACGACGTGGCGTTAGAGGCCCTGAAGATGGTCGAATACGGCTTGCCGGTCGAGGCGGCGCTCAACGCTGTTTCCCGATCGGGTTTCCGGGCGACTGGAAGACCAAGCGATTTCGAGATTGGGAGTCCGGCCAATGCCGTTTTCTTCCCCACAAATCCTCTTCACGATATTGGTGTTCTGCAGCATCCTTCTGGAGTGGTCCGAATGGGACATCTGCTCTGATGAATCTCGTCCTTGCTTCAGGGTCTCCGAGACGGCGGGAGATTCTCGATTCATTGGGACTCAGTTTCGAAGTGGTTGTCCCCGACGTCGATGAGACGCGTAACCCCGGCGAGGCGCCGGCCGACTACGTCGATCGGATCGCCCGGGCCAAAGCGAGAACTGCGGCAGGTGGCGACCGGGTGGTCGTCGCCGCCGACACCACGGTGGTGCACCAGGGCAAGGTATTGGGAAAACCGGGCCATCCCGAGGAAGCCCGATCTATGTTGCGGGCCCTCCAAGGGGAAACCCATGAGGTGTTCACCGGGTTGGCCGTTGCGGTTAATAACCCTGATCTCGACGTCGTTTCTCTCGTCGAAGGCACTGAAGTGGAGATGCTCTCGATGACCGACGAGGAGATCGCCCGGTATGTCGAGTCCGGCGAGCCCATGGACAAAGCGGGGGCTTATGCGCTCCAGGGTTCTGGGAGTCTTTATGTCAGGGCAGTTCATGGATCCCCTTCCAATGTGATCGGGATGCCGGTTCACCTCCTCCCCAGATTGCTGCTGCGGCTGGGCCACGAACTGGACGAGTTTCGGATTTAGCTTTCTCGTACTGAGGAACTTTCCACTCGTCCGACTAGTTTGTTCCCCATGCGCCGGACCTCCCTATTTGTTGCATCGCTCCTCGTCGTCGCCGCTTGTGGCGGTGAAGAAGGTGGCGATACCACGACAATTCCGACCTCGACGACCACGTCGAGCACAACAACCACGCTGGGCACGACGACAACCGTTGAGGCAACCACAACCACTGAAGCATCCACGACCACCACCATTCGTCCCGGCAACTGGGCCGATGTGGGATTGGTCGTCTCCCCCTACGGGGCCCTCGGATACTGGGATGGGATCGGCTGGGTTCAGATCACCGAGTTCACACCACTGCCGGTTGAAGGCGGTGAGGATTATCAGGTGGTCCGGTTGGGTGTCGACGCGGTGGTATCAGGGGGACCGGAGGTGACGATGTGCGATCCTCTCAACAACCCAGGTGTTGAACTGAGTGACACCTCGGTATTGGGCGGTGGCTTTCCGGAACCGGTGGGATTAGCGATTTCCGCCCCATGGGAACTCACTCCACATTTCGTTCAAGGCGAGACCGACGATGGGGTTTACTCGGATTTCGCACGCCCTCTGCTCGCAGCCCGGGGACTCGATGTTCCGAACCCGGTGATCAAACAGGTGGTCCGCTTTGACATGGATGGTGATGGGACCAACGAAGTGATAGCGGTCGCCGAAGAGGTGACCGGGGCCGGTGGTATCTACGCCGAGGAAGGCAATTACTCGCTGGTTTTTATGCGAGTCGTGGTGGATGGTGAAGTTCAGACCGCGATACTCGGTGAGTCGATTGTGGACGATCTCGCGGAGGGCGAGACACCGTTCATTCTGACCCACTCCGTCGCTGCAATCGCCGACCTGAATGGTGATGGCCAGATGGAGTTTGTGCTCGATGAAGTTTATTACGAGGGTGAGGGCTGGAGCGTCTGGGAGTATGTCAATGACGACCTCGGCCCGGTGATGCAGATCGGATCAGGCTGCGGGGTCTGATCCTGTCCAATCCTCAATAAGGCTTATTTTGATCGTCTAGGGTTCTGTCGATATGGACAATCCCTTTACCGACCGGGTCACCTATGTCGGCCATACCAAGATCGAATTGACTGAGGCCACCCCCGACCTCGCCGAGGGTCGAATCGATATCGAAGACATCCATCATCAGCCGTACGGTGTCGTCCATGGCGGTGTCTACGCCACCCTGGTCGAAACTCTCGCTTCTACTGGTGCTGCTCTGTGGGCGGCCTCCAACAACATGGCGGGGGCGATGGGTATCTCCAACACCACGGATTTCTTCCGCGCCACGCGCTCAGGGTTTCTTCTCGGATCGGCGACCCCGATCCACCGGGGCCGCAATCAACAAGTCTGGGAAGTCTCCATCACCCGCGGGGAAGACGGCAAGCTGGCGGCACACGGCCAGGTCCGTCTCCAGAACATCCACGACACCGACGCGGTCGGCACCTAAATCCGCGTTCCGACGGAACAGCGTGCCATATATGGCCGATTCTGAGTATGGAACGGTGACTCCGGGTGCTACGGGTGGTCCTCGAAGTCGGACGGTGGTCGTGTCTTGACCCGGGAGATGGCGGTCGAGCAGTGGAATCGGCAGCTCTTGCAACGCGACCGATCGATGACAGTCGAACAGGTCGTAGTCGAAGCCGGGGGGATCTACAGCACTGCACCAACCAGCTACCTGTCATTCGCGGCGCGTATACCGGGATTTGTTAAGGATGACCTGGATCGCGCCCTCTATCGCGATCGGTCATTGGTCCGCCTCTCAGCGCTTCGAGGGTCAGGATTCCTGATCCCTCTGGCCAAGATCGACGCGGTGATTGCCGCTTTTGACCGTGGCGATGTGACCATCGGTTGGGCCGCGAAACTCGTCGGTGCGGAACGACTAGAGGTCTGGCGGAGCCAAATCCTTTCGCTACTACAGGGCCAGATTTTGCCGGCCCGCGATATCCGCTCCGAGTTGGGAGTGGAGGGGCGAGATACCGAAGCTCTGAGATTCCTGCTGTCCTCGATGTGTTTTCGACGCGATCTTGCCGCGGCCTCGGGGGTGAAAGGCTGGCGGGACAACCAATATGGATATGCACTTTGGAACGAGTGGTTTGTCGACCATCGACCGGAAGCGATTGATCCCGATTCCGCTCGAGTAGAAGTCGCCCGCTGGTACCTGAACGGCCATGGGCCAGGAACTGTGGATCATTTTGCATGGTGGGCCGGGCTGAAGAAAGCAAACGCTGCCGCCGCACTTGGTCACTTCGAGGAGATCGAGGACGGCGTCTTCGATCTAGCCGATCCCCCGGAGCGCCGCAGACCGTCGGGACTTCGACTACTCCCGGTTTGGGATACGGCGCTGGTCGCTCCCAAGGGGAGGAGGCGAATGGTCCGCACCGCTCATCAGCCTTATGTCTACGACGCCAGCGGGAACCTGACTTCAACGATTGTCCGGGATGGAGGGGTGATTGGTGTTTGGAACCGGGGAGGAAATGACAGTCATTTTGAGGTGAAAGCAGCTCCATTCGAGTCATTTACAAAGTCGGTTCGGGCGGAGATCGAGCAGGAGGCTTTCGTCGTCGGGGCCGCTCTCGGCGCCACCGATGTGACCGTCGCGTTCGTCAGCGATGCGGTCGATTTGACCACAGCTTCTCGCAACCGGTTCCTCTCACCGCTCAAGGATTCGTAACCTGGCGAGGTAATGCTGCAGATTGGAAACATCAACGTTGACCCTCCGGTGGTCCTGGCCCCCATGGCGGGTGTCACCAACGCGCCATTCCGTCGCCTCTGTCGCGAGTTTGGCGCCGGGTTATACGTTTCGGAGATGATCGGCGCCCGCGGTCTCGTCGAGCGTAACGAGAAGACGCTTGCCCTTGCCCGGTTTGACGATGACGAGACACCACGCTCGATCCAGCTCTATGGAACCGATCCATCATCGTTGGGGGAGGCGGTGGCCTTTCTGGTGCGCGATCGCGGAGTCGACCACATTGACATGAATTTTGGTTGCCCTATGGGCAAGGTAACCCGACACGGCGGTGGAGCGGCACTCCCTTGGAAACTGGGCTTGTTCCGTTCGATTGTCCGTGCCGCGGTGTCGAATGCCGGCGATGTACCGGTCACGGTTAAGTTCAGAAAAGGCATTGATGACGAACACCTAACGTTCTTGGAGACCGGTTTAACTGCCGAAGAGGAGGGGGCATCGGCCGTCGCACTCCACGCGCGGACAGCCCGTCAGCTCTACTCCGGGGAGGCGGACTGGACGGCGATACGCCAGTTGAAGGAGGCGCTGACATCGGTGCCGGTCCTCGGAAATGGCGATATTTGGACGGCCGGGGACGCACGACGCATGATCGATGAGACCGGTTGCGATGGTGTGATCGTGGGGCGTGGGTGTCTGGGTCGCCCATGGCTATTTCGGGACCTCGTAGACATGTTCTCCGGTCGCCAACCGCAGACTCCGCCTGACCTGGGCGAGGTGGGCGATGTGATGATTCGCCACTCGCAATTGTTGGTGGACCATTTCGGCGAGCACGGGGGTATTCGTCTCTTCCGGAAGCATCCCTCCTGGTATCTCAAGGGATTTCCCGCGGGACCGGTAGTTCGAGACGGCCTCGCCAAGGTGGAGTCGGTTGATGAGGTTCGCACCTGGGTATCTCGTCTTGACCCGACTCTTCCTTATCCCGAGGATGCGGAAAGAATGGTCCGCGGCCACTCCCATGGCCCTCGGGCGGTTCGGCTGCCTCGGGGATTTCTCGAATCCCGAGAGGGCGACGCATTGGGTCGCGAGGCCGACGAAGTTGTCAGCGGCGGTTAAATCCGCTTTCCGACGGATCAGAGTGCCACATATGGCACGTAGCGGGGAAAGAAAGGCACACCTAGATACGCTCGGTGAACCCCGCGCACGCAGCGAGAACAAGGTGGGCCATTGCATCGAGGGTTAGGCCGTTGATATCTGCTTGGGCGTCGACTTCGACGAAATCGATCGCCCTAACCCGGGGATGGGATGCGCAAAGACGAACTCCCTCGGCGAGGGTTCGCAAGCTGAGTCCGCCCGGCCTGGCACCCGGACATCCGGGAGCCAACGAGGCATCGAGCACATCGATGTCAACGTCGACGAAGATGACGTCGCACCGGGCCAGCAGACGTTCGATCGCACCACTCACCACATTCTGAATCCCTGCTTTTTCGACATCGGCGACCGTGGCAACGGAGATGTACTGATCGTCGCAGTAGTCGCGATAGATACGGGAGTTGGCGAAGGAGTGAATTCCGATCTGGGATACATGAGCACCAGGCAGACCATCTTGCTCAATCAACCCCCGAATCGGCGTTCCATTGGCTGGTCCGAGATCGAGGGTTCGAACGTCGTGATGTGCATCAAACGTAATGACCCCAACCCGCGTCAGATCGCCGAAGCTGTTGACCAACGGGCGTGTTATGGCGTTGTCGCCCCCAAGGAAGAGCGTGAGCGGTGTTTCGGGAAGTTCTCGTGCCAGCGCCTCGACCCGGTTTGGCATTTCGTACATGTCGAGAGGGCTGACTGGCCAATTCCCTTCGTCGTAGACCGTCACAGATTCGAAGTCGATTCCCCACTCCCCGTGGAACGTCGAAAATCGGCTGAACCTCTGTCGCACTGCTTGGGGTGTCATATCGGCCCGGCTCAGGGAAAGCGACGCCGACGATGAGGGCACACCTACCACTCGAATTTGCGCGTCATCGGCCTCTTGGGCCAGCCAGACGTCAGCTCTTGGCCAATACGGGTCGTTGATTGCCATGGCTATTTTTCCAACATCGGGATATCGACGCCCCGCTCTCGAGCCACCCGTTTGGCGATTTCATATCCGGCGTCGGCGTGACGCATCACACCGGTGCCCGGATCATTGGTTAGAACCCGTTCCACCCGAAACGCACCTTGTTCGGTCCCGTCAGCGACTACCTGGGCACCGGCATGAATTGAGTTCCCGATCCCTACGCCACCACCATGATGAACAGCAACCCAAGCAGCACCCGAAGATACGTTGAGCATTGCATTGAGAATCGGCCAGTCGGCCACCGCATCGGAACCATCCATCATTGATTCCGTCTCCCGATACGGGGAAGCGACCGATCCGGAGTCGAGATGATCGCGGCCAATGACAATCGGGGCGCTCACTTCTCCCGATGCCACCAATTCGTTGAAACGAAGACCAGCCAGGTGGCGTTCTCCGTACGAAAGCCAACAGATTCGGGCGGGTAGACCCTGGTAGTGGACCTTTTCTCCGGCCATCTTCATCCATCGGTGTAAGGCGACGTTGTCAGGGAACAGATCGAGCAAAGCCTTATCGGTGGCGGTGATATCGGCGGGATCTCCGCTTAGTGCAACCCACCGGAATGGGCCCGACCCTTCTGAGAAAAGGTCACGGATGTAGGCGGGTACGAAACCCGGGTAGGAAAAGGCATTGCTGAATCCGGCCGTTTGCGCCTCCCCGCGCAGGTTGTTCCCGTAGTCGAAAACCTCGGCCCCGGCATCCTGGAATCCGACCATGGCCTCGCACTGGGTCGCCATCGATTCTCGAGATGCCTTGATATAGGTGTCGGGGTCGTTTTGGCGGAGGTCGACTGCTTCTTCGAGCGTGTATCCCTGGGGAATGTATCCGTAAAGAGGATCGTGGGCTGAAGTCTGGTCGGTAACGATGTCAGCTTCAAGGCCAATTTGGAGAAGTCGGGGAAAGAGGTCTGCTGCATTGCCGAGGAGCCCGATCGAGACCGCTTCCTTATTTTCCTTGGCTTGAAGTGCGCGGGTCACGGCGGCATCGACATCGGTGAAGCTTTCATCGAGATAGCCGGTTTCAATGCGTCGTTCGATGCTGTGCGGATCGACGTCGATACAAAGGGCGACTCCCCCATTCATTGTGATCGCCAGGGGTTGGGCACCGCCCATTCCGCCGAGACCGCTGGTGAGGGTAAGGGTGCCTGCAAGGGTTCCGCCGAACTTCTTGTCGGCAATGGCGACGAATGTTTGGTATGTCCCCTGGAGAATTCCCTGCGTCCCGATGTAGATCCATGATCCCGCCGTCATCTGGCCGTACATCATCAGACCCTTGGCCTCGAGATCCCAGAAGTGTTCGAGTGTCGCCCATTTTGGAACGAGAAGGCTGTTGGCGATCAGCACACGGGGTGCCATGTCGTGGGTGCGGAACACGCCGACCGGTTTTCCAGACTGCACCAGGAGCGTCTCGTCGTTCTTCAACCGTTGCAACGTGGCCACGATGGCGTGGAATGACTCGAGGTTCCGAGCTGCCTTGCCGCGACCGCCATAGACAATCAGATTCTCTGGATCTTCTGCGACGTCGGGGTCGAGGTTGTTGAGGAGGCATCGGAGTGCGGCTTCCTGAAGCCAGCCCTGGGTGTTCAGGTCGGAACCGTGAGGAGCGTGAAGTGGGAATGTCAGGTCAAGCATCGGTTGGAGCCTAGATACTCGTCCCTGGTTGGTAGGCAAAAAGCGTCGTGTGGACTCAACGTGTTTGGTAGTCACTCAGTGCGCGAGCCGTTCACGTTCTACCCGGAAATGGTGCCACTATTGGCCGGTTGTTCCGTCGGAACGCGGTTTTACTTGCGGAGGAGGCCGTCGAGGCGTTTGTTGGCGATGACGCCGCCAATGAGGCCCATGATGACCAGGAAAGCGATGTGGCCCAGCATCGACCAGTCGAGCACTCCGAGACTGAGGCCGCGGAGCAGTTCGGTCCCGTGATACAGCGGGGAGATCTTGACGATCTGCTGCATGGCCGGCGGGTAGACATCAATGGGGAAGAAGGTCGCCGAGAACAAGAACAACGGCATGGTTACCAAGGTCACTAGATCGAAGTCCTGCCACGACCGCATATAAGTGCAAGCCGCCAAGCCAACCGAACCGAATGCAAAGCCGACCAGGATCGCGCCGGGGATGGTGAGAATGGCGGTCCACGAGTTGGTCAGGCCCATCACCACCATGACGATCAGGAACGCCGTCGAGTACATAGCCCCCCGGAGCAGTGCCCATCCGATTTCACCAATGGCAATATCGAGCGGGCGCATCGGAGTGGTGAGGATTCCTTCATAGGTGTTACCAAACTTGAGTTTGAAGAAGATGTTGAAGGTCGTCTCCAGGACTGACCCATTCATCGCAGAAGCGGCCATGAGCGCTGGAGCGACAAAAGCCGTGTAGGAGACAGGAATCCCACCAGGCCCTACAACGTCGCCTGCCAAAGCGCCAAGCCCGACACCCATAGAAAAGAGATAGAAAACCGGCTCAAAGAACCCGGTGAATATGATCTTCCACAGTCGTCGGTAGACCAGATAGTTTCGCTCCCAGATCCGCTGGGCTCGGAACGGGGTCATCCGCCCGATCGGGGTAATCCGGGTGGGTGCGGAGACGCTCATGGCTTGAGCCTCCGATCTAGCCAGCGCGCCGAAAGTACGAGACCGACAACGGCCATGGTGACCAGGTAGGCAACGTGGATCCACATCGGCATGGCGGTCACTACCGAGGCGTCGGCCTCAGGGAGAGCCACCTTCCGCACCAACTCGACTCCATGAAAAAGTGGTGTGACGTAGGCGACCGACTGGAGAAATCCGGGTAGCTGGCTGATCGGGAAGAAGGTTCCGGAAAACAAGAACAATGGGATGATCCCAAACCGAAACAAGGTCGAGAGACTGGTGTCGTCCTCTCGAGTAATCGTAAATGCGGTTACGGCTGAAGTGAATGCGAGGCCGGTGAGTATCCCGGGAAACACCGCTAGCAGAGCCGGTCCCAGCTCCAGGGCACCGAACAACGTTGCGATGACGGCGAAGACAATCAGGACAAAGGCGAGCCGGAAGCTGCCCCAAATAAACCGCCCGTTGACGATATCGGCCGGGCTAATCGGTGTTGAAATGGCACCCTCGAAGTTCTTCCGCCATTTAATACCTGCCATGACGGGAAACGCACCATCGGCGGCTCCGTTCTGCATCGCCGATGCGGCCATGAGCCCGGTGGCGACAAAGGTCAGATAGCTGACGCTGAGGTCCCCCTCTCCGGAGTCGATAAGGGTGCCAAGGCCCAATCCCATAGCGGTGAGAAAGAGAATGGGATTGACAAAGGAACTGATCGCCGTCCCTCGCCATGTTCTCTTGTATCCGAGGAGTTCGGATTCAACGACGCGCCAGGGGCCGCGTAGGGCTGTCATCAGTCGATCAACCCCCGTCCGGTTAGTTTCAGAAAGACGTCTTCAAGTGTCGATCTCCGCACCAAAACTTGTTCGGGATGGATCCCCTTTGCTTCGACGGCTCTCTGTGTTTCATCAGCGTCATCGGTGTACAGGAGGATTCGGTCAGCGAGGATCTCGGATCTCTGCGCCACACCGTCGAGTGCCAATACATGTCGATCCTGGGTGCCGGCCTCGAAACGGAGCTCGACAACCTCACGTGGCGCATGTTGCTCGATCAGCTTCCGGGGTGAGTCCTCGGCAACGATCTTGCCCTGATCCATAACCACTAGCCGGTCGCAGAGTTGCTCGGCCTCGTCCATGTAATGGGTGGTGATGATGAGGGTCGCTCCCTGTTGTTTCAGCCGGTAAAGACGGTCCCAGAGAACGTGACGGGCTTGGGGGTCGAGACCGGTCGTAGGTTCGTCGAGAATGACAAGGTCGGGGTCATTGATGAGAGCACGGGCAATGGTCAGCCGTCGTTTCATCCCACCGGATAGGGCTTCCACCTTGGCGTCTTTCCGGTCCGACAGCTGGGCAAAGTCAAGAAGCTCGATGATTCGTTCCCTGATATCGGACCGATTCATATCGTGATACCTGCCGTATATGTACAGGTTCTCCCCGACGGTGAGCTCGAGGTCGAGATTGTCCTCCTGAGGGACAACTCCAATCCGCTCCCGGATCGAACGGCCCTGTGTCGTTGGATCAAATCCGAAAACGCTCAGATTGCCTTCTGTGATGGGACTGACCGTTGTGATCATTTTCATCGTTGAGGTCTTGCCGGCACCATTGGGCCCGAGGAATCCGAAGGCCTCGCCTTTAGTTATCTTGAAGTCAATGGCGTCAACGGCGGTGAAGTCATCGAACTTCTTTGTAAGGCCACGCGCCTCTACAAGTGATTCTGTCATTCGCTTGGCAAGGTTAACCGGTGTCGGTGACAGTAAATCGATGAATAAAGTCAGGGAATTCTGCGGACCGATCTCCCCAAAACTGCGCCGAGATTGCTAATCGTTGAGCATTTCCCAACGATGTGGTAGGTCAAACTCCCAGGTGGCTACATCCAGCGAACCAGACGCTCACTCTCTTTTCGTCCCCCGAATTTGCGTGGTGCGGCGTCGGCTGATGGGTACCCGAGGGCGATTGCGTAACGGGCAACCTGGCCATCTGACAGGTTGAGGAGGCCGGCTATCTTTTCCGGCTTGTGGAGGGTGATCGGACAGCTTGCCACCCCGATCGCCTTGGCACCGAGCATGAGGTTCTGGGCGACCCGACCGATGTCGAACTCGTAGCCATCGGGTTCCTTGACCAATACGATTGCCGCCGTGGCACTCTTGAGCGGACCGGTGAAACTGCCGCCCTCGGCCAGTGCATCCATCTGGCTCCGTTCCGTGAAGACAAGGAATGACCAGTTCTGAGTGTTCTTGGAACTCCCGGTCCACCGCGCAGCTTCCAGGATCTGTTCCAAGTGCTCTTTCGAGACCGGTTCTTCGGTGTAATCGCGGATTGCCCTAAGGCCGAGAATAAAATCGTACGTGTCTGTCATATGTAGAAAAGCCTACGACGTCTCCAGACTTCCGGCCGGGGGTAACGTCTATCGAGTGCTTGGTGATGTTGCTTTGGAGGGTTCCAGGTGGGCCATTGACCCGACGAGATTCGCCGATCCCGAGTCAGTCCTCACTGCCGATTCCGTCGGGGAAGTAGAAGCTTGCGTCCTTGCTGCCGAGGCGGCCGCCGCCTCCGGTAACTGGGTTGTCGGATTTGTCTCCTACGACGCTGCCCCCGGGTTCGACCATCATCTGACCACACCGGGCCGATCGGACCTGCCGTTGGTTTGGTTTGGTGTCTACGGCGGGATTGCCGAAAGGGAGACTCAGTACCGGGCTACTTCGGTCGCACAGTGGGTGCCTTCGATGGCACCCGAGCAGCATGCCCTGGCGGTTGAGTCGATACGCCGTTCGATTGAGGCAGGGGATACCTATCAGGCGAACCTCACGTTTGCGATGGACGCACAGCTAGACGGTGAAGCGATCGATCTGTTCCGGCGCATGGTCCGATCTCAGAAGAAGAGTTACGGCGCTTTCTTGGATCTTGGTGACACCCAGATCGTCAGCATTTCTCCCGAGTTGTTCCTCGGTGGTTCCGGACGCCGGGTGACCGCCCGCCCGATGAAAGGCACCGCCCCCAGGGGCCGTTCTTCTTATGAGGACGCTCGTTTCGTGGAGCAACTGGTTTCCTCGGAAAAAGAACGTGCCGGGAACATGATGATCGTTGACCTGTTGCGGAATGATTTGGGCCGGGTCTCGGAGACCGGATCGGTGACCACGAGAGACCTGTGTCGCCCGGAACGCTATCCCACGGTGTGGCAGTTGACGTCGACGGTTGAGGGTGCGCTTCGAGACGATGTCGGTCTCTTTGATCTGTTCGCTGCGAGTTTTCCCTCGGGGTCGGTCACCGGGGCGCCAAAGCGGTCGACGATGGAGTTCATTTCACAGTTGGAGACAATTCCGAGAGGCATCTATTGCGGGGCCATCGGATACATCGCGCCCGGGGGATCCGACTTCGAATTCTCGGTGGCGATCCGAACTGGTGTCGTTGAGGACGGGTCGATCCGCTATCACGTTGGTGGAGGGATTACCTATGACTCGATGGCCGGCGCCGAATACGAAGAGTGTCTGTGGAAGGCCCTGGCGGTTACGGCCGAGAATGTGCTCCCGGCGTTGCTCGAATCCATGCTTTATGAGCCGGGAGTTGGCATCGAACTGCTCGACCGCCACCTGCTCCGTCTATCGGAATCGGCGGACTTCTGGGAGATCCCACTAGATCTCGAAGCGGTAGGGGATGCGCTGTCCAGCGTCGGAGGTCACCACGATCAGAAGGTTCGGCTCATTTTAATGCCGGATGGTGATGTGGAAGTCGAGGTCAACGATGTCGAGGTCAATTCCGATCCAGTGCCGCTATCCGTCTCCCCACAGAGAGTCGATCCCACAGAGCCGCATTGGTTTCACAAGACGCTCGATCGGAGTCGCTATCCGGGTGCCGACGATGGAGAGGTTGTGATGGTGAACCTGCATGGCGAAATCAGCGAGACCAATATCTCCAATCTGATGATTCGGTTTGGCGATGATTGGGTGACCCCGCCCCTCGACTCCGGTTGCCTCCCCGGGGTCTACCGGCAGAAATTGCTGGACGCGGGCGAGGTCGTCGAGCGAGTCGTCACACTCGATGAGTTCCGTCACGCCGACGAGATCGCGGTGACCAACGCAGTCCGCGGCCGACGCAAGGCCGTCCTACTCGAATAACGCTCTTCAAGTTGCACTGTGCAAATAGACGCGGTTTTCGCGCCCTTTTCACTGTGCAAGCCGGGCGGGCTGATTTCAGATATTGCACTGTGCAAATAGATGCGCTTTTCGCGCCACAGTGCACTGTGCAGATAGAGGCGGGCTTTCGCGACCTTTCCACTGTCCAAACACGGCAGACCGATTTTCGGACGTTGCGCTGTGCAAATAGACGCGCTTTTCGCTGCTCTGTGCACTGTGCAAGCGCTGTGGTCTGGATTAGGTTTGTCGCGACGTTCACATTTGAGGAGACTTTGTAATGCCGACCCCGCATATTAGCGCTGAAAAGGGCGATTTCGCCCCATCGATACTCTTGCCTGGCGATCCGCTTCGAGCCCAACACATCGCCGAAAATTTTCTCGACGACGTGAAGCAGGTAAACGCGGTCCGCAACATGCTGGGGTATACCGGCTCCTACGACGGTGTCCCGGTATCGGTTATGGGTACCGGGATGGGGATTCCATCGGCGTCGATATATGCCACTGAACTGATCACCGAGTACGAAGTGGAGCGACTGATCAGGGTTGGTTCGTGCGGGGCAGTCACCGAGAAAGTAAATGTTCGTGACGTCATCCTGGCGATCGGCGCATGCACCGACTCGCTGGTCAACCGGTCTCGATACGGGGGATACGACTTTGCGGCGAGTGCCGATTACTGGTTGTTGAAGGCGGCCGAAGAGGCGGCGAAGGCCAAGGGCATCGATGTCAAGGTGGGCAATGTTCATTCGGCCGACCTGTTCTACAACCCGGATGCTGACGCTTTCGACACAATGGAGAACATGGGTGTTCTTGCCGTTGAGATGGAAGCCGCCGGCCTTTACGGTGTCGCCGCCGAGAAGGGTGGTCGAGCACTCACGATCTGCACAGTCTCCGACCACATCCGCACTGGCGAGGCCACTTCGTCCGACGAACGCCAGCAAACCTTCAACGAAATGGTCGAAATCGCCCTCGAGGCGATCAAAATCGACGTCGGTCGATAGAGAATCTCTCGGTCGATAGAGAATCTCGCTATGTGTAGGTCTACACATGATAACCTCCAGGCATGGGCAAAACCCGTCGTCTCCAAATCCTTCTTGAGCCAGACCAATTCGAGCGATTAGAACGTGTCTCGGAAGAAACGGGGACACCGATCGGAGCGCTGATTCGTAGTGCCGTTGATCGCTACTACCCAGGTAAGTCGCTGACAAAGGCGGCGGCGGTCAACCGATTACTGGACGCCCCGCCTGTGACTATGGATGATTGGGAGGTTGAGAAGGATCGGAGGATTGATGAGATGTCGGGCGGTAGATGAATGAGGGTCTTTCTCGATACCAGCGTGTTTCTCTACGCCGTCGGCGCCGAGCACCATTACCGGAAAGCGTGTCGGGAGATACTGTTTGCTGCGGGAATTGACCGGTTCGAAGCAGTGGTCAATGTCGAGGTACTCCAGGAGTACACGCATGTTCGGTCGCGAAAAGGGGTGCTGCGCGAAGCCGCGGCTGTCGAATCGACCGACATTGTTTCGACTTGTCGAGTTCAGGATGTCGACATGGCCACCCTCCAGGTGGCACTCCAGTTGTTCGTTGCAACTCCCGAGCTGGAGCTGCGCGATGCGATACATGCAGCAACCGCCATATCCCAGCTAGTTGATGGCGTGGTTTCGTCGGATCGCGGGTTCGATTCGATTCCCGGGATGTTGCGTTTGGATCCCATCGATTTCGCGGCAACGCTCTCGGCATAGTGGTCCAAAAATCACCGCTTCTGGGAAGCCGGCCGCATCGAGGCTCAGCGCCAGGCTCCTATTCGGACTCCAGAAGAACTTTGAGACGGTCGTAGTCGTCGTCGACGGATTTCTGGGCTTTGCCCGCCATCAAGGGCGCCAGTAAACGCAGGAATCCGGTTGGTCCCCCGCCTATATCCGCGTTTACCCGGCAAGTTTCGGGCCCTGTCGGCTCTACCCATCGGTGGACCGTTATCGGGAACGTGGATTCAATGGTCTCGATCTTGATCGACTTTCCCGGTTCGAAATCTGTCACCCGGAAAACTGAACGCACATCCCGGCCCATGAACCTGGCGTGCTGCTCATAGATCGAACCGATGCCGATTGGGGGATCTGAAGTCCATTCGCAGGAAACCATGCCAAGCTGCCACTTC
>JBBKXI010000034.1:0-7401 GCA_037969415.1 Acidimicrobiia bacterium
GTCGTAGAGGGCATGGCTCATCTGGCCAAGGGAGGCAACTTTGGAAGTTTTCATCAATGCCTCGAAGAGGTTGGCGTTGCGGATGGCGGCGTCCTGAAGCGAAGTCACCGCTTCCTCAACAACCAGGGAATTCCGGTCCTGGACTGCCCGCATGTTGGATATCTGGCGTTGCTTGTCATCCTCGGTGGAACGGATCAACTCCTCGGGAATCTGGAACGGTGACCCCTCCTTGGAGAGGAAGGTGTTCACCCCAACTATCGGGTATTCGCCCGACTCCTTCTGCTGTTCGTAGTACAACGACTCTTCCTGGATCTTGGTTCGCTGGTACTGACGCTCCATCGCCCCCAGCACTCCCCCGCGGCTGTTGATCCGATCAAACTCCTCCAACACGGCCTTCTCGACGAGATCGGTAAGCTCTTCGATAATGAATGAACCCTGCAACGGGTTTTCATTCTTGGCCAGGCCCAACTCCCGGTTGATGATCAACTGGATCGCCATCGCCCGACGCACCGACTCCTCGGTGGGTGTGGTGATCGCCTCGTCATAGGCATTGGTATGCAGGCTGTTGGTGTTGTCGTATATGGCGTACAACGCCTGCAAGGTCGTTCGGATGTCGTTGAAACTGATCTCCTGGGCATGTAATGACCGACCGGACGTCTGGATGTGATATTTCAGCTTCTGGGACCGCTCGTTGCCCCCGTACTTGTTTTTGATCGCCTTGGCCCAGATCCGTCTGGCCACCCGGCCGATGACCGCGTACTCGGCGTCGATTCCATTCGAGAAAAAGAAGCTCAGGTTGGGGGCGAACTCGTCAATATCCATCCCCCGGGCCAGGTAATACTCAACAAATGTGAACCCGTTGGAAAGAGTGAAAGCCAGTTGGCTGATGGGGTTGGCCCCGGCCTCGGCCATGTGATAGCCGCTGATCGACACCGAGTAGAAGTTCCTCACATCGTTGTCGACAAAGTACTGCTGGATGTCTCCCATCATTCGGAGAGCAAACTCAGTCGAAAAGATACACGTATTCTGGGCCTGGTCTTCCTTGAGGATGTCGGCCTGGACCGTTCCTCGGACCCGCGACATGGTCTCAGCCTTGAGCTTCTCGTACACATCGGCTGGCAGCACCTGATCACCGGTGACTCCCAACAACATCAATCCGAGGCGGTCATGGCCCGGCGGGAGTTGGCCGTGATACTTGGGGCGGGGGCGGTCGTCGTAGATCTTGACGATCTTGGCTTCAACCTCGTCCTCGATGCCCTTTTCAGTTATGTACTTCTCACAGGCTTGATCAATCGCGGCATTCATGAAGAAAGCAAGAATCATTGGCGCCGGGCCGTTGATCGTCATTGAGACCGATGTTGTCGGATTGCTCAGGTCGAATCCGGAATAGAGCTTTTTAGCGTCGTCGAGAGTGGCGATGGAGACGCCGGAATTACCCACCTTGCCATAAATGTCGGGCCGTTCGTGAGGGTCTTCTCCGTAAAGGGTCACCGAGTCAAAGGCAGTTGACAACCGTTTCGCTGGCTGGTCGGCGGCCAAATAGTGGAAGCGGCGGTTGGTTTGTTCTGGCGGGCCTTCACCGGCAAACATCCGGGTCGGGTCTTCCAGTTCCCGTTTAAAGGGAAACACCCCAGCCGCATAAGGGAACTCGCCAGGAACGTTTTCCTGCAGCAGCCAGCGAAGACGATCGCCCCAGGAGCGATACCGGGGCAATGCGACACGGGGCACCCTGGTGTGGCTGAGAGTTTCCCGGTGAAGCGGAACCTTGATCTCCTTGCCCCGGACGTGGTAGATGAACTCCTCGCCAGAGTATTCGGCAATCATGCCCTCCCATCGATCGAGGCGTTTCTGGTTCTCCGGTTCCAGCGCCTCGGCCGCTTCCTCCACCAATCGGGCGTCGAGATGCTCACGGGCACCCTCGATCCGATAAAGATTCTCCGCTGCTTCGGCCTGGCTATCGACCCAGCGGTCATAACGCTCGATCTCCTCCACGATTTCGGCGAGGTACCTGGTGCGATTGGGGGGGACAACATGATGTTTCTGGGTGTCGGCAACCGGCAAATCCAAGGTCGACTCCATACCCAATGCGGTTACCACCGCCCGGTAGAACCGATTGGTACCGGGATCGTTGAAATCGGACGCAACGGTTAGATGAATTGGAAGGCTCTCGTCGTCGGCCCCAAAGGCGACATGATTGCGGCGGTACTGCTTCCGGACATCGCGGAGGGCATCGAGTGAACCTTGTTTGTCTGCCTTATTAATGGCCACGAGGTCGGCAAAGTCGAGCATGTCGATCTTTTCCAGTTGGGTCGCCGCGCCATATTCGGGAGTCATCACGTACAGCGACAGGTCGGCAAGATCAACGATCTCGGTGTCGGATTGGCCAATCCCCGAAGTCTCCAGAATAACGAGGTCGTAGCCGGCAGCCTTGACCACATTCACTGCGGTGCCGACGTGTGGTGACACGGAAAGATTCGCCTGTCGGGTTGCCAGAGATCGCATATAGGCGCGAGGGTGCGGCAAAGAATTCATCCGGATCCGGTCGCCGAGCAACGCACCGCCCGACTTGCGCTTCGAAGGATCGACCGAAATGACAGCCACATGGATGTCGTCGAAGTCGGCCAACAATCTACGGATCAACTCATCAACGAGGCTCGACTTACCAGAGCCGCCAGTACCGGTCACCCCGATTACCGGTACTTCCGAGGTGCCGGCCACCGCCGCCACTTCCTCGAATATGTCCTCGTACTTGTCTCCGTAGTTCTCAGCCGCCGATATCAACCGGGCCACCGTTGCCCGGTCGGCCACCGTGAGGTCAGAGGTGGTGAAGCCGTCCAACTCGCCCAATGGATAGTCGGAGCGGCTGATCATGTCGGCCACCATCCCAACCAGACCCATCTCCCGCCCGTCGTCGGGCGAATAGATTCTGGTTACGCCGTATGCAGCTAGAGCGGCAGCTTCATCGGGAAGAATCGTTCCACCGCCACCACCAAAAATTTTTATGTGTGTGGCATCTCTTTCAACCAGCAAGTCGCGCATATACCGGTAGAACTCGTTGTGTCCGCCCTGGTACGAAGTGACCGCTATAGCCTGGGCATCTTCCTCAATAGCGGTCTCGACTATGTCGAGTCCGGTTCGATTGTGGCCGAGATGAATCACTTCCGCTCCTGACGACTGCAGGATCCTCCGAAATATGTTTATCGAGGCGTCATGCCCGTCGAACAGTGTCGTTGCGGTTACGAAGCGAACGTTGTTGGCCGGTCTTGTTGACTCCAGGGAAATCTCATCCATTGATGTTTTCATTCTAAGGGACAACCCCGGATGGTCGATCCGGAAGGCCAGAACCAGTTTGGTCTGATCTTTTTGGACAGAAAACGCCGAGAGGGACTAGATTGATGGTTGGGATGGCTATCTATTCAGGAAGAATGCAGGGTAAGACCCTCGACCTGAGTCATGTAACACTGCGACTTGACGACGACAACCGGCTTCGGCTGTTCGCCGGACCGGTCGCAGTCGGTTCATGGCCCATGCATCGCGTGTCTGCCGAGCGCGTTTCCATCTACCGATTCGCTCTCGACATAGACGGAGAAGACTTCGAGTTCTTCCCCGACGACCCGATCGGTTTCTCCGACGACATCGGGGCAGTTGTCGACCTGACACGCACCTCGCGATTCAACCTCAAGAAGGCTATCGAGCGAACCGCCAAGCAGGCATAGTCAGCACTTCTGCAAGAATAAGTAGATGATTCGGCGGGCTCTTCTCCGTGGAGTGACTGGACTGGCTCTGGTTGTCGGTCTTGAAGCCCTCTACGCCGTGCTCCGCCCGGCACCGAAGCAAGAAGAATTCGACCTTTCCGCGACGTTCGGAAATCCTTTTAACCCCGCCCTTCGCGTTGCCGTCCTCGGCGACTCCACGATCACCGCTCCCGGAGTGTCAGGCCCCACCGAGATCTGGGTCAGTTTGATCTGTCAACGCTTGGCCGAGAGCCATCACGTGACCGTGAAGTCGTATGCAATCGGTGGATCCATGGCCCACGACCTCGTACTCGAGCAATTGGAACCCGCCCTCGAGTTCGCCCCCGAGCTGGTCATCCTCTCTGTTGGGGCCAATGATGCCCTCAAGGGAGTGACGCCCAAGAAGTTCGAAGAGAACCTCGAGATACTCGTTTCGAAGTTCCGGAATTTCGGCGCCGTGGTCATCCAAAGTGGAGTGGGAGACCTGGGGACCATCCCCCGCCTGCTCCCCCCGCTGCGGCAATTGTTCTCCAGACGGGCACTGCACTTCAACCAAATCCACGAAGCTGTCGCCGAAAGGAACGGTGGTTGGGTGGTGCCACAGAGGGAGTCGCCAGCCAAACTTTGGTACAACGATCGAGGGATGTGGTCGGCCGATCTTTTCCACGTGAGTTCCCGTGGCCACGAAGTCTGGGCCGATCTGGGTTGGAAAACGGTGGCAGAAGCCTTGCAACTTCGTTGAGCCCTGATCAAGAGTCAGCTCTGGCCCGACTATCGAAAGAACCCGTAGCCCGTCTCGCAACGAGTACTCCATCCGGGACGCCACACATCGTGCCGGTGACGTTCGCCGTCGATGGGGAGTTTCTTTTCACGATGGTTGACCAAAAACCAAAGACAACCACCGCCCTGCAACGCCTCACCAACATCGCTCAGCAACCAGTGGTATCACTATTGGTGGACAACTACGACGCTGATTGGAGCCAACTTTGGTGGGTGCGAATTGACGGTGAAGCCAGCGTGGTCGAGTCTGGATTGAACTGGTCGCTGGCCCAGCGTTTGCTCATGTCCAAATATCCCCAGTACCTCGCCGATCCGCCGATCGGCCCCGCAATAGTTGTCGCAATCGAACGAATCACTACCTGGGAATGGTCCCCCTAACTCCAAGCTCGGTCGCGAGATGTGTCATCGGCTGATCATGGTCATCGACTACCCATTTCTCGATGACCCGATTCTCGGGGGTCACTCCAATCGTCAGGCTGTCGGAGCGTCTTATCGCCAGCTCCCGGTCGTAATAGCCTCCGCCCCGCCCGATGCGGTTACCACTGGCGTCGAAGCCGAGCCCAGGTACAAGAAACACATCGATGTGGAAGTTGGCCACAGCAGGGCCTTTGGCTTCGGGTTGCTCCATCCCCCAGCGGTGTGTCTCCAGCGCGACACGGGCATCGCGCCAGGTAAGAGCGCCGTCCTCTTCTACCCGGGGTAATACCCAATGCCACCCAGGAAGACGACCGACCAGGCTCCAAACATCAACTTCATCGGTCATGGCGCGATATGTAGCGATGGTTCCTGGCAGACGGGCCGATAAGAAGTTGAACAGATTGGCCGCTGCCTCTCGACTAACTTCAGGAACGATCGGTGGCATTGCGCTCAGTACACGCCGAAGTGCAGCCTTGTCCACAAGCTCAAGGTTAGGGCACAACTAGCCTGAGCCTTGTGTCCTGGTTCGTAACCCTGTTCCGAACGATCGTGACCTCCATTGTCGGGGTGATCTCGACACTGATCGCCGCTCCACTGGTCATGGTGATTGCCGCATTGAACGACACGTCGCCCTGGATCGACCGGGTCATCCGGAGTTGGAGCCGGGTGTGGTTGTCAGTTTCCGGAACAGATGTGACGGTGGTTGGGAGCGAGAACATCGACCCTGCCCGGTCGTACGTTGTTGTCGCCAATCATCTATCGACACTCGACATCATGGTTTGCTTCCTCGCTGTTCCCCTTCCCATCAGGTACCTGGCTAAGAAGGAGTTGTTCCGGATCCCGATCCTGGCGCAAGGGATGCGGGCTGTGGGAATTGTTGAAGTCGATCGGAGTGCTCGGTCGGCGATTCATGCTCAGGTCAACGCCCAATCGAAAGAGCTAATCGCCAAGGGTCGGAGTCTCATCATCTACCCCGAGGGCACCCGACCTCGAAATGGGGCCCTCGATCCGTTCAAGAAGGGAGCATTCACAATGGCGATCGCCAGTCAACTTCCGGTCCTACCGATCACCATTTACGGAACATACGAAGCCTGGAAACCTGACTCCCCCTGGGTACGGGGTGGCCAGGTGATTGCGATTATCGACGCTCCCATCAGCACGGTGGGCATGACCCAGCAGGACTCGCCGCAGCTGACCAGAACCGCCTACACCACCATTGCCAACCGGGTCGCAGAAATGGGCGGGCGGATCAGCGTCTAGGGCGCTCGGATCTCGATTTCCCTCCAAGAAACCCAGCTCGGACTTGAGATCGTGGTGATTCGGACCACCTGCCCAACGATCGGACCGTCTGGAACGAAACTGAGCACATCGCCGTCCGAGGTGTCGTTCTCAAATGCCCACACCCTTTCACCGTCGATGTCGATCAGGTGACGGGTGATCCCGGCTGGAAACTGGGCAACGGTAAGCAGCATCTCGCCGATCTCTTTTGATTCCCCGAGATCGATCTCGATCCATTGCGTTGGCTCCGCTCCGGCCCCCCACTGGGTAGTTGGATCTCCATCCACGGCCGATTCCGGCGGTTCGGCGGACAACGAAGACGATGCAGTGGCGTCTGCGCCGAGCGCAAGGTTTGAACTAACCAGCGTTGGCAAGCAGGGGTCTGGCTGGCTCGCCGGCGCCAGAAAATCGAGTAGGTAGTTTTCGTCTTCGGTGAGAGCCCATGTCGCATCGCCGACTGAGAGATCGGCCGGTGCGAATTCCCAGTAGAGCCAGCCGCTAAACCCGAGCTGACACGACTCCGCCACCCAGATCTGGGAGTTGAGCGCTGCGTTCTCGTTGTCGGGGAACCGATCCTTAAAAGCGCCATATTCCCCCATGATCACGGGTTTCTCTCCCGGCATCCCGAAGTTCTCGGCAATCTGAGCTAGTGAGATGTCTTCACCCGGGTAGGCATGAAAATCGAAAAAGTCGAGAGCGGAGTTTTCGATCAGAGGCGCAGTGTCGACGTACCAGTCGCCGCCGATTCCGGTCGGGTTGGGAAATTGCGGCGCGAAGAATCCTGATGTCGTCAGACCATCGGGGTCATGCTGACGAACAATCTCGGCAAAAGCGGCGAAGTAGGAACGGGTAGCATCGATCACCATCTGTCGTTTGCTTGCTTCGTCCGACATGTCGTAGTTTCCGGTCTTGGTGGTTACTTCACCAGTGGTTAATGCCAACGGAGGTTCCTTCTTGAACATCCACTGTTCATTGAGCGCAGACCACCCCAGAACCACATCCAACGGGGCACGTCGCTCGATCAGTCCATCAAAAAGGTCGTTCCAATAGGTCTTAGCCGCTCGCTCTCCCGACTCAGTCAGATAGTGGGAATTGCGATAACCGGGGAATATCCCTTCGACGTTGTCTTCGTCACTGATCGCCCAATAGCCGCCGTCGTCGGGCAGGTCGTTGGAGGTGAAGACGATAAAGA
>JBBKXI010000035.1:0-9096 GCA_037969415.1 Acidimicrobiia bacterium
CGCTTGGACGGCGAAGGTGATCTTGAACTGCTTGGAGACGAGAACGCCGCCACCCTCAAGTGGAACATTCCAAGTCAGCCCCCATGCCTCCCGGTCAATCTGGCCATTGGCAGTGAAAGCTACCTTCTGGTTACCGTAAGGATCGACCACGGACCCCTCGTATGCCATGTCAAAGGTGACCGGCTTCGTGATGTCGCGGATGGTGAGGTCACCGGTCAGTTTCCAGTTCTTACCGTCGGGTGTAAGACCTGTCGAGTTGAACGTGACTGTCGGGTAATGCTCTACATCGAGAAAGTCCGCCGAGCGCAAGTGGTCGTCCCGATCCGCGGAGCCTGTGGTGACGGAGGCGGCGTGTGCAACCACTTCCACAACGGACTCGGTCGGGTTTTCGCCGACTTCTAGCATTCCTTGGATTTCTCCGAATGTCCCGGTGACTTTGGTCACCATGAGGTGACGGGCACTGACCTGGAGGTCGCTATGAGCCGGGTCGAGAACATACTTTCCGGCCACAGGGGCCTCGGTACGCGGTGTGGTTTGGGTTGTCATTTTATTGAATCCTTCTTGTCTTCCTGCATTGGTAGAATGTTCAACTATTGAAGAATCAACTTTATTCCGCTAACGTGGAAGTACTTTGACAGCATTCGTTGACCACAAACTCGCCGGCCAGGAACTTGACACCTGGAACTCTTACCTGATGGCGACGCTCCTCCTCTTGGACAAACTCGACCACACGTTGAGTGACGAGGCGGGGCTATCTCTGCCCGATTTCATCGTCCTCTTTCGACTCTCCCAAAACGGAGATGAGGGAACCAGGATGAGCGAGTTGGCCGAAGCTGGCGCGTTTTCGAGAAGTCGAATCTCCCATGCCATCCGTCGTCTCGAGGACGAGGGATGGGTAGAACGCAGGGCCTGCCCCACAGACCGCCGGGGAAGCTTCGGATACCTGACCGACCCTGGACGCGAAAAGCTGGAATATGCCGAGTCGATCCACACCGATGTCATCAGGCGATACTTTCTCGAACCAGTTGGCGATTCTCACACGGTCATCAAAAAGGTCACCGATTCGATGGCGACCGAACTAGGGGCGCGGCCAAACGACCCCGCCTGCTGATTTCACCTGCTCTGCCATTATTATCTCGATCTGACACGAGAGGAGTTCGATGAGCCTCGGATTCGGTTTGCTAAGCGCACAAACACGACATGGTGAGACGGATTGGTCCCGTGCCTATCGTCAAACAATCGATCTGGCTAGCGACGCCGAGCGGCTTGGCTTCAACTCTGTGTGGACCACCGAGCACCACTTCGTCGACGACGGGTATATGCCTTCGTTGATGGTTGTGTCGGCTGCCATCGCGATGGCCACGAAAAGCATTGAGATCGGTACCGGCGTCCTGCTCGCTCCACTTCACGACCCTCTCCGACTCGCAGAGGATGCCGCCACTGTTGGCCTCATCAGTGGGGGACGGTTCACACTCGGCTTGGGCCTCGGATGGAGCCAGGTCGAATACGATGCATTTGGCGCGGCAATGAGCGACCGCGGAGCAGCGATGGACGAAGTGCTCCAGATACTCCCCCAAGCGTGGAGCGGAGAGCCATTCCATCACGAGGGGCGGGTCTATCAGCTGCCCGAGGTAGGAGTCCGGCCCACGCCGTCGAAAAAGATCCCGATCCTGATCGGGGGCAGCGCCGAACCAGCTATCCGACGGGCCGCTCGGCTTGCCGACGGCGTCTTCGCCAATGCCCCGGTCGACAAATTCCTCCAGCAGATGGAATGGATAAAAGACGAGCTCGACAGATCCGGACGTGACCCGGCGGAGTTTCGAGTCATTCACTATTCCATACTCCTCCCCGGCGCATCAGAAAACGAAGCATGGGCTCACTACTTTCCTCACGTATGGCAGATGTCATGGAAATATTCCGACATGGAGGCCTCGGCCACCAGAACGGGACCACCGCCAAATGCCCCGGAACTCACCGACGAGACTCGAGAGGCTCTCCGACAGCGCTCGACCCTCGCCGGACCGGCAGATCAGATCGTCGAGGACCTGCACGATATCCGGAGCCGCTCCGGACTCGGTATCGAGTTCGTGGCGCGGAGCTTCTTTCACACGTTGTCGTATGCCGACCAGGTAGACCTGATGGAGCGACTCGCCACCGAAGTGGCACCATATCTCTGAGGAGAATCGACCAGGCCTGTGGTGAGGCGCACGAAATCGTCGATTGAGGTTGGGTGCCGGGCGTGAGCCCGACACCCAACATCAAGGTCAAGAACCCGGGATGCTCATGAATATGAGTTGTCCCTCTTCACGCTTGATAGTGATATCACCAACCACCATTTCATCCACAAATGGTAAGTCGTGTGCCTGGACGTCGAGGAGCCAGGAACCGGGGCCGAACCATTCCGAGGCGTCGACGATTCCGCTCGACTCTCCGCCGGTATCGACGACGTCGGCAACGGCGCTCCAACTGCCATCGGATAGCTTGTTCTGCCAGATCTGGCCGAAGTCAGTGTCTTCCTGCACCATAAGGCTGTAGCGGCTGGTGTCGATATTGTCCGGAGAGGTGAACCCGACGAACTTCGAATGTGTTGTGGGGGCATCGCCATCTGCATAGACAGTGAAACTCTGCACCTTCTTGGGGTCCCGCTCGTCAAACACGAACTTGAAGATACGACCATTGTCCGCAAGTCCAGTAACCCCGCTGGGCCGATGCAAACGTCCAGTCGCTGGGTCGGGGAGAACCCTACTGGCACCGGTATCCGCAACGAAGACGACCCGGGGGTCGTTCTTGTCGACAGCCACGTCTTCCAGACGAATGAAGGTAAAGATGTTGTTCTCTATCGACCAATTCTCCAATGCATCCTGCGGTGCCTCGCCTGTCGTTCCTCGGGCGACATTCCTGGGGACCGGGATGAACCTGCCTTGCATCTCGTCCTCGAGGCCGAGGTCGAGGTAGTCGTTCGCATTGTTAAACGGGTCGTGTCGGTTCACAGCCGCCCCGTTCATCCGCGTCACCTGAAATGCCCACAGCGAACCCCTGTCCCCCCAGACCTGCGACTCGTTAGCCGCCGTATACAGGTAGAGCTGAGAAGTGGTAGCGGTGAACGTATCGTCGGTTGTAAGCAGCGCGATTTCCCGATACCCGGGCAGGGCGACTGTGTTCTCATGGTTGAGCCGGCCCATCCCCGCGACTTCGGTGAACCTGCCGGATTCCGTGTCGAGCATCACGGTGTAACCGCCTTGCCTTTGGGGGGCAAGGGCTCGGTCGGGCCCGTAGGGCGCCCCTGCAGGGACGTCGATGATGTCGTTGCTCTCCTCGTTGGCAAAAAAGACCGGTGACGAGAAGCCGTGTTCCGGACCGGCAATTGCTGCAGAACAGAATCGGAGGAACCCGTTATCGGCGGACAGAGGCTCTGCTGCCGAAAGGACGGCCTTGGTGGCGATGTCTAAAGTCCAACTCGTTACCGAAGCGTCCTGGAAGTCGTGTTCTCCAAAGAAGGGGACTGTTGTCTGCTCATGGGCAACAAACACCTCGGCGGTACCAGGAGAGTCGCCGTCGACGATACCTAGCCCGTCCGGGAGCCCTTCGAACTTCACTCCGTCGACTTCTTCACCAACGCTGATTATGGGCGTTACGGTGCCCGGGACATTCAACGTGAGCAGCGCTGGGCCCGATGTGATGAACCCTTCGGCCGCAGAAACGGGCGTCGGCAGCAACGCCATCATGACAGCCAATGCCACGAGAACTGGCCATGTCTTCTTGAATCGAATCGCCATGTTTATTCCTCCTCGTTGTGGGCGTAACTCTTGCCCTACTCAATCTGGTCTGAAACCAACAATTCTCGGACCCTACTCTTTCCGTATGCTGCGCGAACTCCCGAATTAATCGGGAAGGCCGAGATCTTGAGCGGTAGAAAATATGTGTAAACACCAACATGCCATGCTTTCGAAGAAGGTATAGCCTCTCGGTATGGGACTATTCAAGATCGACCCGAGACCGGTGCAAATTCTTGGCCAGCCGATGCAATGCGAGATCTGCAAGCACGACCTCTTCTACCAACGGGAGGGCAAGATCCAGACTACGGGCATGACCTTCCTTGAACTCGACTGGCTGAATGCCAGTGCCAACTGTGTGGTTTGTGCTCAGTGCGGCTACGTCCATTGGTTTCTCCCCACATAGATGCCTGGCTCGCTTTTCCGCAGAGACGGTGACCTCTACCACCCGACCCGACTGACTGAAGGACCCTGGTCGCCTGACGCGCAACATGGAGGCCCGCCAGCTGCACTTCTTTCCGGTGCTATCGAGAAGACACCATCCGATGTTGAAATGATGGTGGCCCGGGTCACGATCGAACTGCTTCGTCCCGTTCCGCTAAAACCGATGCAGGTTGCTACTGAGCTGGTGCGGCCCGGGAAGAAGGTGCAATTGGTAGCAGCAACGCTCACCCATGAGGGCACCGAAGTCGCCCGCGCTCTCGGGCTGAGGATTCGGTTGGCAAACATGGAAGCGCCATCTCTGCAACCTGGAGACAATATCCCGCCGATTGCCGCGGGCACCGCCGCGAACTTCTTCGACAAACCCGGCGCGTTCGCCACGGAAGCCATGGAAATCAAAATGGTCGAAGGTGACTTCAACCAAGCCGGCCCGGGCCAGGCCTGGCTGCGACTTCGAGTGCCACTCGTGGAGGGTGAAGAAACAACTGCCGTTGAGCGGGTGGCTGCTGCCGCCGACTTCGGGAACGGGGTTGGCAACCTCGCTGGTGATATTCGTGATTGGATCTTCATCAACCCCGACCTGGAAATCCGGATGTACCGACCTCCGGAGGGCGAGTGGGTGTACCTCGACTCCCGGACCCGAATCAGCTCACTAGGTACAGGGGTGGCGACCAGCTCGTTGGGCGATGAGAAAGGGTGGCTCGGCGTGGCTGCGCAGTCGCTGTTCGTCGATCCGATTCGGACGAGCTAGCCCTCCGGCACTACCGGTCAGTACCGGCGCTCTGCCAGTCTTGCGCACGCCAGGCCGATCAAGCCAAACATGATGGCGGCGCCACCGTAGAAAAAGAGGCTGCCACTCCCGAAGATCTCGCCGAGCTGCTCTTTGGCGTATGAGGCGGCAGAGATTCCGGCAAGGACCGCAAGAACCGCAAGGACGTAGAAGATGTAGGAAGCAATTTTCATTCCGGCGATGGTAGATGGCGGTCGCCCTCGATGCGCTATCCCGGCGAAATGGCGCACCGGTGCCGTCCACCCGGCAACCCGATGAGTCAGGCCGGTTGCATGGAGGTTTGGCGGACCCTCGAGTCGAGATGGTCGATCACATGCCGGGCGTCGCGAGGAACTCCGGTCAATGTCTCCGACCAAAGCGAGTGGAGGAAGTTGAGCCCACAGAAGTAGAAACCGGGTTGGTTGTCCACTATCCCCCGCTCGTGCCGCGGTCGGCCGTCTTCATCAAACACGGGCAGGTCGATCCAGTCGAAGCCGCCGGAGAAACCTGTACACCACAGAACGTTTGCTACATCGAGGATCCGGCCATCGTCGAGAACCGGTTTTCCGTCGGCTATACCTGTGACTCTCCCCACCCTTTCGGACACGGCTTCAAGATCCTTGGGCTTGACCCGGACCAGTGGTGCTGCCTCCCTCATGAGCTTTGGCCGTACTTTCCGGCCGAGCGGGTTCGAAGTATTCAAAACGTTGACCATCACAAACCGGGCGATGCGCACCAGGACATTGCGACCGAACCAGGGCTCGATCCGGAAGGGGATGTGTGCCGATTCCTTCCCGGCGATGTAGGTCTTGTGAGTGCGAGCAATCTCGAGACCGATGTCAGCACCCGAATTCCCCATGCCTACAACCAGCACCGGCCCGTCCTGAAGTTGTGATGGATTCTTGTACCGGGCTGTATGCATCTGGACAATGTCCGGGTCGAGATCTGGAGCGAAATCGGGCACTCTAGGTACCTGATAATCGGCCATGGCAACAACCACATTGTCGGCGTACAGGGTGATGTGTCCAGTCTTCACGATATACCGAGACCCGTCGTGGCTGACATTTTCGACTCTCACGCCGAGGTGTACCGGAAGATTCTGAACCCGCGCATACTCCTCCAGGAAGTCGGCGACGGCGTCTTTGCCGGCAAACGACCCACTGGAGGCGGGGAAGTCCAGGCCAGGAAGCCCGAGATACCGGGCGGGTGAGAAGACAAGCAGCGAGTCCCATCGGTTTCGCCAGGCATCCCCGACCCGTTCGCCGGCATCGAGGATCACGAACTCCCTGCTCCTCTTCTTGAGTTCATATCCGACTGTAAGGCCGGCCTGCCCACCGCCAATCACGATGGTGTCGATGGTGTCGATGTGGTCTCCGTCAGTCAATCTTGCAGTCATGATGTCTCCTAGATTCGGTCTCATCGAGGAACGTATCGGAGATCAAACGGACCCGCATCGCCAGAAATACCCAATCAAAAAGGAATTCTTGATGGGTAGAACTACCCAACTGAAGACCTATGCGAGGTTGTTTCGAATGGCGGTTGCAGTGGCCGCCGAGCGAGTGTTGACTCCGAGCTTGGTGAAGATATTGGACACGTGGCGATCGATGGTGCGTTCACTCAGGACCAGGTCCACAGCAATAGCTCGGTTGGTGGCTCCCGACGCCAGTTTCGTCAGGACTTCGACTTCGCGATCGGTCAGGCCGAACGGTTTTTCTGAATCTCCGGAAGACAGAGCACTTGTTACCTCTTCGGCGTCTGGCCTCGCGCCCAATGTATTGAAGACGGAGAGAGCAGCGTCGAGTTGGACACGCGCGCCGTCGGCGTCACCCATCTGGGCCAATGCCCTACCCAGATCGCGTCGAACCCGTGCCAGCTCATAGGGAAGACCTAGTTCCTCCCAAATTCTCAGTGCCTCTCGCAGATACGAGGCTGCCTCTACCGGTGTTGACCTGGCCAAAGCCATCAAACCGCTGCAATACCGGGCCCAACCCCGGTGAGTGTCGATTGAAGTCTTTTCTGCAATTGTCGTGAGTTCCTCGACAGCCGAAGCAGCCTCTTCGAGATGACCTGTACCGACAAGGACCTCGACACAGCCGGGCAGAAGACGAACTCGAGGGAGAAGACCCTGAGTTTCGAGCAACGCCCTTCGGATTGATGCCACGGCCGCGTCTTCGCTGCCCAGGCGCAGCTGCAGCAAGGCGAGACCGGGCTGTGGTTCACCACCTTTCAGAGCAGTTTCCTGATACGCGAGTTGTGAGCTCTTGAAATCTCCCGACATCCGATAGATCTCGGCCTGCTGATAATGGGCTTGGGCAGCAACAGGTCCGCGGGCGTGGTTTTGGTGTGAGCGTTGTGCCTCAGAAAGGGCTTCTGGCCAATCTCCCTGGAGCCTCAGAAGCTCCGAGCGGTGGGCCAAACACTGGTCGTTGAACGCAACCAGGTCGGGCTGGGCACCACACCATTCGGCTAGCGAATCTGTCCAGATAGCTGCCCTCCCGATTTCGTGGGCCTCATAACACCCCTCAAGAACCGAGCAGTAGACGATTCCGGTGACCATTGGTGAGCAATCACCGGCGATGATCGACAACATCACTTCATCGAGCAACCTAAATCCTTCGGTCGATTGTCCAAGCGCGACCAGCGCTCTTGCCTGAGTGTGGGTGGCGAGAGCGATCAAATCGGGGTAGTTGAATTCACGCCCGATCCTCGCCGCCTCGGCAGCGATTGGGACGACCTCTTCGATCTCGCCCGAAATCATGTGACGGAGGGCTTGAGGCAAGAGAAGGTATCCCCTTTCCATGCATGGCTCATCCACCGGTTCGAGGAGGCGACTTCCTCGCTCCACCCATCCTCCGGCTTCAGTGAACTTACCCCGGCTTGCGAGACCGGAGGCAACCCATAGAGCGACCCTGGCAGCTGGGAGAGGGCGGCCTTCATCGAGATAACCGGTATAGGCTCTTTCTTGTGCCTCGATCAATGAAGGAACATCACCAAGCATGTAGGAGGTGGCAGCGAGCAATTCGTAGTCGGCCGGCGAGAGCCCCGAGGCTTTCTCGACGGCCGTGAATGATTGGAAGGCCTCGACCCACTGCCAGTCGCGATATGCGGCGCGCCCCATTTCGAGAATTCCTTCCGACCCGACAGATGCGCTCATACAAGTGGTCATGGTATCGGGTGGAGTTTGACCCGGCGGAGCCACGCCGGTTCGCGGCGATAATTGACGTAAGATTGCGGTGATCGTTGCCGTCAGGAATGCCATTGACCGTTCAGGATGATCGAATTGCCGAATTCCACCGCCTCCACGCGAGCGGATGTTTTGTTATGCCCAACCCCTGGGATGTCGGGAGTGCTCTAGCACTTTCGGGGATGGGATTTTCGGCCCTTGCGACAAGCAGTGCCGGATCGGCTTGGACACTGGGTAGGGCCGACAACGAACTTGTTCTCAGCCAGGTGCTGGGGCACCTTCATACCATCGCTTCGGTGGTCGAGATTCCGGTTAACGCCGATTTCGAGGGAGGTTTTGCCGATGATCCCGAGGGCGTGGCCGCAAATGTCAGACTTGCGGCCTCCACTGGAATTGCCGGACTGTCAATCGAAGACTCCACCGGAAGTCAAGAGGAGCCTCTGTACGAGTTCAACCTCGCCGTCGAGAGAGTTCGTGCAGCAAGAGAAGCCATCGATGCAGGCGGAACGGGAGTCGTCCTCACCGGACGATCGGAGGGTTTTGTAGCGGGACGTCCCGACATCGACGAGACAATCCGGAGGTTGAAGGCCTATGCCGACGCTGGCGCCGACTGTCTCTACGCTCCGCGAATCACCACCATTGAACATATATCAGCCGTGGTCGCTGCGGTATCACCCAAACCGGTCAATCTGCTGATCAACTCACCATTCATCACTGTCGCTGAGGCAGCCTCGCTTGGAGTGAGACGTATCAGCGTCGGTGGGACGCTGGCTCGTACCGCCTGGGCCGGGTTCCTCACCGCTGCAGAAGAGATCGCAGAACAAGGAACATTTACCGCGTTTCACGATCTGCCCAACGTCGACGCCCTCTTTGCGAAGGATTAGCTGCCGAAACATGCCGGGTGCCCGCCAGAAGCGCAGTCCGGTTCC
>JBBKXI010000036.1:0-13238 GCA_037969415.1 Acidimicrobiia bacterium
TGTATTCCAGGGCCTTTACGAAACCCTTGGCGTGGCTTTGCGGACGGCCCTGCGACTTCGCCTCGAGTTGATCCCGGATATCGATGTTCGCATGGGGATCGGCTGGGGGGAGCTCACCCTCGCCCCTGTCGACCCACCCTTCGGACAGGACGGTCCTTGCTGGTGGCGAGCCCGGGAGGCGATCGATGAGGTGAAGCAGGGGGAGGCTTCCAATTCAGTTCCCAAGTCGTTGCGGACCCGGTGTCGGACCGAAACCGAAATGGATGGTCTGATCAACAGCTATCTCGGTCTGCGAGACCACGTCGTATCGGGGTTCGATGAGATCGACGCTCGTCTCTCCGTACTGAGACTCGCTGGTACGACTCAAGCCGAGATGGCGGCAAAGGTTGGCCTGAGTCAGAGTTCGGTGAGCCGGAGGTTTCAATCTCACGGATTGTTCGCTGTCATCGATGCGCAGCCAGCGAGTGTGGTGATGCCGGGATGAGAGAACCCCTATTGATATTGGCGGGGGCAATCCTGCTTACGGTGCCGGCGAACTGGTTGGTTCGCTGGATACTCAAAGTTGTCCGGGCCGAGTTCCCGAAAGAAAGCAACGGCGCCGGCCGATGGATCGGAATTCTCGAGCGTCTGTTGATCTATGTGCTCGTGATAGCCGGACAGGCGGCGGCGGCGGGGATCGTGGTCGCGGCGAAGAGCATTCTTCGGTACCCCGAGATCTCGGCCAAACCGCAAAGGATCGCCCCGGAATATGTGCTCATTGGTTCATTGGCGAGTTGGCTGTTGGCCTTCGCATTCGGGGTTGCGGTGGCGGGTTATCTCCCGTAGAAGGTGATTCCATTACGGTCGACGAGTTGGACACGCCCGGTCAGCCGGAGGTGTTCGAGGTGAGAGATGGTTTCTAGCAAGGCCAATCGAACCTGTAGCGGTTCGAGATTGGGTCGGAACGATTTCACCATGACCTCCCACGCGTTGGTGTCCTCACTCCGCACCAGTTCGGCCATGTCGAGGAGTCGACGATCGTGATGGAGCAGAATCTGACGGGCCCGTTCGTCACCCTGTTCCACGATTGACCCGTGGGCCGGATACGTGAGCCCGATGTCCATGTTGATCAGTTTTTGAAGCGAGTGCAGGTACTCGCCCAAGGGGTCGTCGAGGACGCCGTCATACATGATGACCGGGGATATCCGGGGGAGAACGTGGTCTCCAGAAAAAGTGATACCGGTCCTGGAATCGCGAAGACAAATGTGAGCTGGCTCATGGCCCGGGGTGTGGACAACCAATAGCGCACGACCGTTACCGAGGTCGATCTCCTGTCCATCGACCAGAATCCGGTTCGGTTTGGGTATCTGAGGCATGTAGTCGGGCCGGCGGAAATCGGCGATATCGCCGCGCATTGGGGCGGGTACACCGTGGGCGTGGGCAAGTTCGCCGAGTCGGGCCACATAACCCGGAGTGTCGTTGTAATGGTCGACCAGCTTCTCGGCTCGTTCGTGCATTGCAAAGTCGCAACCGAGTTCGTCGACTATTCGGCCGGCCATTCCAACATGGTCAAGGTGGAGATGTGAGACCACCAGCGTGTGTATCGCGCTTTCTTCCAGCCCCAACGAACTGAACCCGGAGCGGATCGCGTCGCGACCACTCTCCCAATCAGAGCCACAGTCGAGCATTAGGAGCCCGTCCGCACTCTCCACCACATAGCAATTGACGAATGGGGGAGACCGGAAGGGGAGCGGCGCCGGTATCTGGTAGATCCCCGCCCCTAGATCCTGTGGCTGAGGAGTGTCGTTCACCAACTATCCGTGGTCGACGGTGTCTTTGATTCCGAAGGTGATGTCGAGGGTCACCGTAAAGACGGTCGGCGCGCCTGAGCTATCGACTTTGCCCCCGACCTTGACGATCTCAAACTTCTGGATATCCGAAATGGTGCTTGCCGCCCTTGCCAGGACAGTCCGTACCGCATCCTCGATAGATCCGTCGGCCTGGCCCGAGAGCCGGATTGTTTTGGTGATTGACGACATCGATCCTCCTCGAGTTCTGAGCGTAGTAGGCGCCCGGTGTCCGGAGCGGGTCGCCGCAGCTACTTGCCTTTAAGTTTGCGTCGGACCTTCGTCATGAATCCGGGCTTTTGGCGTTCAGTCGTCAGGCTCGAATGCGGGAATTGGTCTGCTCCGATGTCCTGGAGCAAAGGCAGCATCTTGGCGCGCTGATTCGCCAGCACTGGCTGCCCCGTCGCCTCAGTTATCCGGTTTGTCATAGCGAAGCTGGCGGCAACCTCCATCGCGGTGACCGCACCTGTAGGCCCGATTTCTTCAGCCAATTCGACAAGGACCTGTGGACGCGGCGATATTTTAGTGGCTTCGACTCCGAGATCGATCAGCTGGCGACCCCCTACGAATCCGGGGTCGACGTCGGGATCCACAATCGATCTGTGATCCACTTCAATTCCCTGGTCTTCGGCTCGGGCTCGGAGCGCGATCAGGTGGCCAAGAGTGCAATAGAAGCATTGGTTGCGATGGGACACCACGGTGGCCACCAGTTCGAGATGGACACGGGAAAGTCCGCGCACGGGACCTGGATCCTGGTGCTCCTCCCTGGTCATATAGAGTCGATCGAGTAGGCGGTTTGCTGTTGCCTGGGCTCCTCGGGACGGCGCTGAGGGCGTTGCGAGGCAGGGGTGGCCCTTCCATGCTCACCCACGCTTTGCCTGCTCGCGCCCCGGGGTTGACATCGGGAACAAGGCGGCCGGGTTTGGCGACGGGCAGCGGTTCTAATTGGGAACCGAGGTATTGTGTGATCGCATCGACGCCGGTTACCGCAGCGACCACTCCGACAAGCTCGATATAGCGGGGCTCACCGATGTCCTTCGTCACCCTGTCAACCCATTGCTTGCTTGCCGCGGACGGCTCTGTCGTTATCACTTCGACGGCGCGGATCGCGCCATGAGGCAATGAAGTTTGGCCGGATGAGTTCCCGGACCTCGCCATGCGGGACGCATTCGCCAGAGCCAGCTTTTCCGAGCCGGTCCACCCCGACCCCGGTGTCGAAATGTCGTCCCAAACCGAGGACATCAGTCCCGGGAGGTCATTTGGTACAGGTACCGGGCTGTCGTTGAATCGAAACATCCAGGGAGTCTAGAGTCCTGCGGTCTTCTGTCACTCTCCGTTGTGACCGCGGGTTCGTTGCTCCCATCTCCCCGCCCCAACAACACCGAAAGCGACCACGCCAACAATCGGGAGGAGGACTGCCACCACATTGAGTCCGTCAGCATCGGCGATTCCACCGGAGGCGAGAAGCCCCAGGCCAGCGCAGACAGCCAGCGTCGCCATTATCGGCTTCCAGGCAGGTGGGGCTGGTCGATTATCGATGCGGGGTCTTTCAAATCTCCCGAACACGATAAGGAACGGAATTGTCACGAGGACCATGAACCCCAACCATAGGGGTCGGGTTATCCACCAAAGAGGGCTCCCGACCTCAATTCCAAGACCGGGGCCACCGAACAGGAGCAGAATGCCCACAACTGCCACCAGCGCGGTTAGATGCCAGAGATACAGGGTCATGATCGATCCGTTGATCGCGACCACTTTGGTCCAGGTCTTCAACTTTGAAAGCCAGGAGCGTGCCGGTCGTTCGAAGATCATTGCAAGGCCGAACTGGAACACGGCAAGGGTGACCAGGGTCACTTTGGGAGGATTGGAGTTGGTGATAGTTTCGCCGGCGAATCCGACCATCGAGACCGGGTACGGACCCAGAATGATCAAGCTAGTGAGGGTGACAAACCCACCGACAGCGATCATGACCCTTTGGCCGATCGACCCGATGCGACCATCAGCCCAGGCATATCCAAGGATGTGCACAGCATTCCAGATGAAGACGTAGTTCAGCCAGCGAACCGGGTCGATCTCGAATCCGATGTAAGCCACGTCGACTGCCGCCGCCGCGGCGGCAAACACCAAGAACGCACCCCAACCCCATCTTTCCCACAAGGCGAGCGTCCAGGGTGCCATTGCAACAACAAGTACATAGGTCGCCAGGAACCAAACAGGCACCAGGGCTGCTTGGGAGCCGATCCTCACCAATTCGCTGTCAACACCGGAATTCACCGCCAGCCACGCGGCCGGTGCCCACAGGGCTAGAACCGGAAGGACGGGAACAATCAGTCGGCGCAGGCGATCGTTGAGCCACTTGCTGTAAGCCACCCCTTTGCGTCGAGCAGCCCTGAGCCCGAGTGCGTTGGAGAATCCGCCGACAAAGAAGAACACCGGCATCACCTGGAGCACCCAGGTCAGACCCCGGGTCCATGGGATATCGGTGAGGGCGTGGCCAATTCGAATCTCGCCATTGACCACCTCGGGTGCCGCCATCAGCCAATGGCCGAAAACCACCACGAGGATGGATAGCGCCCTCAGTAGGTCGACGTAGCGGTTGCGCTCCGGGGGAGTGTTAGCTGCCAACCTTTCGGCACTGTCCAGCGTCTTTTGTATCGGGTTCATCAAAGGTATGACCTCAGGTTTGCTGCGAGAGTTTCATTTTGCAACCGTTGTTCTACTCGAACATATGTTCGATATAGTGGGCGGGTGAATGGTTACGCAGAGCTTCATTGTCACACCAATTTTTCGTTTCTCGATGGCGCCTCCCATCCCGAAGATATGGTGGACCGTGCAGTGGAGTTGGGTTATGAAGCACTCGCAGTCACCGATCATGATGGTTTTTATGGAGTTTCTCGATTCTGGCAGGCGGCGAAAGAAAGAGGATTGCCAGCAATCTACGGTGTTGAGATCGGGTTTGAAGACGGGACTCCCGGTGATGTCGACCCCTTACGAAAAGCTGAGGAATGGGACCAGATCCGGTACACCAGATCAAAGGGGGGGCAAGGTCGGCTGCGACGTGGGCGGAGTGTCCGTGCCCATGGGGTCAAACCCACTGACCTTCCCGATTCAGACCATCTGGTACTTCTCGCAGGCTCTCCTTCCGGATATCGAGATCTCTCCCGTCTGATCACCCGTGCCCAACTCAGGGGCGAAAAGGATCATCCCGTTTATGCATGGGAGGATCTTGCGGAGATCGCCGTCAATGAAGATATTCATGCCCTCACCGGATGCCACTCCGGTGCCGTGCCTCGATCCGCCAACCGTGGAGATTTGGCCGCGACAATTCGAGAGGCAACAAAGCTGCACGACTTGTTTGGGTCCAGGCTTCATATCGAGATGTGGAATCACGCCATGCCGGAGGATGACGGTCGCAACGATCTGCTTTGGGAGGTGGCCGAAAAGCTTTCCATTTCAACGGTCGCCACCAACCAGGCCCACTATCACCAGCGCTCGGACGCCTATCTGTCAGAAGTGCTAGCTGCGATTGGTGGCCGGCGCACTCTCGCCGCGGCTGACGGTTTTCGCCCCGCCTCAGACGAAAGATATTTGAAGGATCCGAAGGAAATGGAGAGACGGTTTGCGCGATATCCCGGGGTGGTGGCCCGGAGTGCTCGTCTCGGAAGACGATTGGCGTTTGACCTCGGCCTGATGGCTCCCCGCTTACCCGATTTTCCCATGCCAGGGCATTTCCGGGATGAAATGGACTACCTGGAAGCCCTGACCTGGGAAGGGGCGCGTGATGTCTACCCCGGTGTCGAGGACGGGATCAGTCCCGAGGCGAGACAACGACTACGTCACGAACTCGACATCATCAGCCGGCTCGGGTTCGCCGGATACTTTTTAGTGGTCAAAGATCTGATGGATTTTGCCCGGGAGCAAGATATCTACTGTCAGATCAGAGGCTCGGGTGCAGATTCGGCTGTTTGTCGTTGTATCGGCCTCACCAGAGTCGACCCGATCCGACTCCATCTTCCTTTTGAACGGTTCCTTTCCGAAGAAAGAGGAAAACCGCCCGACATCGATGTGGACTTTGAGGCTGATCGACGGGAGGAAGTGATTCAGTATTGCTACCGGAAGTACGGGCGGGAACGGGCGGCGATGGTGGCCAATGTCATCACCTACCGGGCCCGATCGGTCTTACGCGATGTCGCCAAGACCTTCGGATTTACCCAGGCGCAGGTCGACGGTTTGTCCAAGTATGTAGACACCCGCGACCCGGCCCAGCTCCGGGCGATGGATGCCCCGCTGCCGGAGGGGATGACCGGTGAAATGATCTATGACATTTGCTGGCGACTCGACGGTTATCCACGACATCTCGGAATTCATTCCGGGGGGATGGTGATCGCCGACCGACCGTTGTGGCAGGTGGTGCCTTTGGAGTGGGGAAGGATGGAAGGTAGGACTGTAATTCAGTGGGACAAGGATGACTCGGCGGCGGTAGGGGTGGTCAAGTTTGATCTGCTCGGTCTGGGGATGCTAAATGCGTTACATCTCGCACATGACCTCATCGAGGATCATCACGGCGTAGATATCGATCTGGCTAGAATTCCACAAGAGCCGGCCTTGTATCGCTCGATGACCCGTTCCGATACTGTCGGTGTCTTCCAGATCGAGTCACGTGCTCAGATGGCAACCCTTCCCAAGATGAAGCCGAAGACCTTCTACGACCTGGCCGTTGAGGTGGCCCTGATTCGCCCCGGCCCGATTCAGGGTCAGTCGGTTCATCCCTATTTGCGGAGACGCAACGGCGAAGAGCCGGTGCGTTATCCCCATCCGTTGTCTGAGCCGATTCTGAAAAAGACTCTCGGAGTCCCCATCTTCCAAGAGCAGTTGATGGAGCTAGCCCGGGTGTGTGCCGGCTTTGACGGGGGACAGGCAGACCGGCTTCGTCAAGCTATGACCCATAAGCGGTCGGAGACTGCAATGGGGCGTCTTCAGGATGAGGTATTCGCGGGGATGGCAGCAAACGGTGTCGTCGGGGCCGCCGCTGAGGAGATTTGGGAGAAACTTCAGGGTTTCGCCAGTTTCGGATTCCCCGAGAGCCATTCGGTGAGCTTTGCCTACATCGTCTATATGTCGGTGTGGCTTCGCTTCCACTATCCGGCCGAGTTTCTCGCCGGGTTGCTCAACGCTCAACCTATGGGGTTTTACAGTCCGAACTCCCTGGTCCAGGATGCCCAACGTCATGGCGTCGTGGTCTATCCACCTGACGTCAACGTTTCCTGGCACGACTGCACCATCGAAGCGATCGAGGCCGATCCTGACGACATCGTGTCCTATCTCGGAGAATCCTGGCGTCGGGGTAGGGGAGCAGTGGACGATCCGATTAGACCTGCGGTGGCGGTGAGGATGGGGCTCCGCTACGTGAGGAATCTCGGCGAGAAGGAGGTAACTCGTATCGAGGCCGCACGCATCTTTGGTGGGACGTTCGCTTCACCGGAGGATCTTGCCTTCCGAACCGGTCTCAAGGTGGATGCCCTGGAGGGCCTGGCTGCATCCGGTGCCCTGGAGTCAGTGGGTTTGGGAAGACGAGAGGGATTGTGGGTTGCAGGTGCGTTGGCCGAGATCGACCCTGAGCGTCTGGCGCTGTCCCCCGGTATTGAATCACCGGAACTACCAGGAATGAGCATCGAAGAGGAACATCGCGCCGATCTCTGGTCGACAGGGGTTTCGTCACGACACCCGATGAGCTTTATCCGTGATCGGTTGGATGATTGTTTGACTGCTGCCGAAACGTTGGCATCACAGAAACATGGTCTTCGGATCAGGGTTGCCGGAGTGATCACCCACCGTCAGCGACCCGGTACGGCGAAGGGTGTCCACTTCCTCAACCTCGAGGATGAGACAGGGCTTCTCAACATCGTGGTCCTCCCCGACGTATGGACCAAACACCGCGAGGTGGTGAGGAAGAGTCCGGCGTTGGTTATCGATGGTCGTCTTGAGTTCAACGACGGGGTGACCAACGTTGTCGCCCATGGTTTCGAACCGTTGGGTGTGGCGACAGTCAAGTCGCGCGACTTCCGCTAGATATCGATTGATCCAGGGTCGGAAGGGACATCAACGGCGTATTCCTCGAGGATTGACAACGGGATGACTTCGCTTGTCCGTTCGCTCGTCGAGGCGAGAACCACCGGTGCTGCCACCCCATCGTGATGAGCCTGCAGCCAGTTGCTTGCTGTGACACACCATCGGTCTCCGGGTTTCAAGCCAGGAAACATGTATTGCGGCATCGGAGTTGCAAGATCATTGCCGATGCTCTGCTGATGATCAAGGAACTCCACGGTCATTACCGCGCAAATCGTGTGCAGTCCTAGGTCCTGTTCGCCCGATTGGCAGGATCCGTCGCGGTAGAAGCCGGTGAGGGGGTCAACACCACACTCTTCCAGTTCACCCCCGAGAACGTTTCGGTCAGTCATGAGAGCTTTAGTCCCCGAGGTGTAAACCGATTTCGGAGCGCGATGTCGCCCCCCTTGGCGATGAGGATCAACCCAACGGTGTCAATGACACCGTGAGCGACGATGGGTAGCCAGAGGTTAAAACCGCTTGCAACGAAGAGCAAGGCAAGAAGAAACGCGATGAAACCTGTGCTAAGTGCACCACTTCGCCCCTGGTACCAGTGCGCGAGCCCGAATATGACTGATGTGGCGAGGACGGCAATAGCAGTTGCGAATGCACTGGCACCAAGAAGATCTCTGGTTTCTCCGAGTAGGAACCCTCTAAAAATGATCTCCTCGAACAGTGCGGCGAGGAGCCACGAGACTATCAGCAATTGAATGAGCGCGACCAGACTCGATTTCACCGATTCCACCGCGTTGTGGTTGTGGGTCTGCGTCGTGAGTCGGTCGGTAAGCGGCTCGAGTACCACCACGGCAAACATTTGGATCACCGCGCCAGCGAGGGCGCCGAGAAGAATTGTTGATACCCAATTGTCCGGTCTGGTCAGTCCAAGAGATTCCATACTTATTGCATCATCAAAGGCTAGGAGGCCCCCTATCACGAGGATCCCGGCGATTATGCCAATACCGGGAGCATTCCTGATTCCCGAGTAGATCAAAGTGGCCGTCAGGCCGATGATGACAACCCAGGCAACAACTGAGTTATCCATGCAATCGCTACGGGCGACAGGCGAAGATGTCCCAGCCACCTTCGTTGTAGACCGCCCAGGCGGCCGCCGCCGTTGAAGCAATAGGGTCGGTCGCTTCCGCTCCGGGAAAGCCGGCGTTTTCGGCTCTCGTTGCCCAGTATTGGGGGAGGTGTTGGAACAATCCCACTGCCCCCGATTTCAGGTTGACCGAAGTGGGGTCGAAACGAGACTCGCACCAGGCGATTCGCACGGCAGTATTGACATCTTCCGGCTTGAAGTAATCGGTGGCCAGTGCCCGAACCTGAACCTCTGAAAGCCAGCCAGAAGTATTGGATGCGATGGTTCCATCGGACGCGGTATCCGAGCCAACCTTAAGGGTCGCATCGTCGGTTGACGTCGCTTCGGATTCAGTGGCCGTGGGTGTGGCGCTTACTAGCTCTGCCCCGGAATTGACCAAGGAAAAGGTCAAGGCAGCGTAGGCACCCGTGGTGTGGCCAAGCGATGCCGAAGCTGCTTCGTACTCGATATTGTTGGTGTTCCCGTCCGGCGAGGCGAAAGCCGCAAAACCTGCCAGCGCCAGCAGAATCACGGCGGTCCAACCCGCCAGAGACGAGAATCGTCTCGAACGCATTTTGTAAATGACTCCACCCGAAAAGTCCGGGGTAGAAGGGGAGGTATAACCTTACCTGTCGGTGGAATCCGGGGGCAACTCGGGTTTGCTACGCAAGGACCGATTCAGCGATTCGAGCAACGATTCCCAGTGCGAACCCGAGGCTCGGAGGAGATCGAAATGTCCGGCTTCGGGTACCAATCTCACGTCGCCGCCGTCACCGAAGCGAGTCGAGTGATCCGCATCGACGACGTCATCGGCCGTACCGTGGATCAACAGATGGTTCTCGGGCAGTGGTACGACTGGCGGCGCCCCGGTCTCCAAAAGCGATGCTACCGATTCTGTTTCGTTTTGCGCTCGCGCCAGATCGGTTATCGGGGCGAGTCCGATGACGATGGAAGCTGCCCGTCTTTTGCCCGCCCAAAACCCTAAGTATCCGCCCGCGGAATGGCCCACAATTGCATAAGGCTCGCCAGCCGGGACGAACCACCGGATTGCCATTTCCACGTCATGGCCAGATTCGGGCCAAGTCGAAGTTCGTCGGTACTCAACGTTCCCCGTGGTAAATCCGGTTTGGCTAAGGGCAACTGCGAGCGACTCCATCGAGTCACGTTCCCATGGATTCAGCCAGAACCCACCATGGACCAGTAAAACGTGCGGACCGGACCCTCGGACATCTATGATGTTGTCTTCGTTTGGACCGTAGTTGTGTTCTACGACCGGCATCGCCGCCCGATTGGTCAAGTGACGGATGGCGTCACGGTATCCGACCCCACCTCGCCCGGAGATCTGCCGCACCGCAACCGGCCGTATCAGCGATTTTCGACGCCAGGCTTCTCGTCGGTTGATGTCAGAAAGATGGACCTCCACGGTCGGGATACCCACTGATGCCACAGCATCGGCAATCGCAACCGAGGTGTGGGTAAAACCGCCGACATTGAGCAGGATCGCGTCCATTTTTTCTCCAGCATCTTGGATCAGGCCAACCAGTTCGGACTCGTCGTTGCTCTGGCTAAAGCTGGTCTCTGTCTGAAGGCGGCTTCCCCATGATGCAATTCGACTCTGGAGATCCTCCAGTGTCTGGGAACCGTAGATCTCCGGCTGACGGGTGCCGAGAAGGTTCAGATTTGGTCCATGGATAACAGCGATCCTCATCAGGCGACCCGGGGGAGATGTTTAAGGGCAAGCTCCGCCCCTCGATCGACGATTTGATCTGGAACCAACATGTCAACGAGGTCAAAACGTCTTGACAGTTCGGTTTTGACGGCAGCCGAGACCCGTCCCGAATCAAGCCCCGGGGCCCGGTCTGCAAGCGCGCCGGTTGTCCTTGGATCCCAGTCGATTTGCAGGGCCCGATACACCGGTATCAGAACGTCGCGAATGGATGGTGCACCATCGACGACGAGGACACCACCTACGTGAGCCGCATTCTTGACCAGACGCTGGCCAACACCCATGACCTTCACCAACCCGCCGATATTGATAGAGAACTCACCCGGACAGTATTCACCAGCCACCTGTCCAATCCTGGAGTCGAGCCCGAGATCTCGCAAGGCGCGGTTGATCAAACTGGCGATCATCACAAATCGCTCGTTGATTCCCGATTTCGGATTCGGGTCGTGCGTAACCCAGCTGAAAGAAAGGGTTTGATGATGAAATACCGCTGCCCGACCGCCGGCCAACCGTTCGACCGGAGCGAATCCGTGGGCGGCGGCGATCCTCGTTGCTGGTAGATAGCCCGGTTGGGTCCGATCGATCATCCCGAACGCCATTACCGATTCCGGAACGTGGAGGCGAAATATTGGCTCCGGTACATCGCCGTTGGCCACTGCCTCGAGGAGGGCGTGGCTTATACCGACGTTGGTTGCCGGCGAATCGGTAAACGACTTTTCAATGAAATTGAGCTGTTCCACATCCCGAAGCATAAGTAGGGGCGGTGGTACCGTCGTGTCATCCACGGGGCAGCGGAACTTTTGACGGGTTGTACTCGTCTTTATTCAGAATCTTCTATCTCGAATCCAGACTGGAGAACGATGCACTCAACAAAGAGCGGAACACTTTTGCTTGTGTTGGCGCTCGCGCTCGTTGGTTGCGGAAACGAGCCGCTGCAGACCCTGGGCAAACGATCATCGAAGTGGGTGACCGAACCGACGGTCGTCACCACCACGACGATCCCCATCACGGTGCCGTTGGTGGCGCCGGCCGACAGCTTGATTTGGTTCAATGATGAGATCGGGACGGCGTTGCCAGATCCTGAGTCCGTTGTTGCCTTGGTGTTCGCCCGCAGGGAAGGTGATCGATACATCCAAGCGAGCCGTGCAGAGATTGCTACCGCGCTACCCGACATCGGATTTCCTTCCCGATTCCCACCTCTCGCCGAGTACGTCACTTCCCAACTCGTGATAGAAAACAACGGCGAGATAGCCGACGATCCCTCGGCGGCCTTCGGCATATGGACTGCAGAGCCCTATACGCGCTCTCGTTCGGTCGGACAGATGATCGTGTTACGCGTGTTTAGGGATAGTCAGACCGCAGCTGAAATTCTCTTACCTGATGCCGATCTTTCGTGTTCAAGGTTCTCCGACGGCACCAGCGATTCCTGTGATGTCGAGGAGATTGGTAGCCGAACCACCTGGGTTCTTCGGAACTCGAGCGGTACCACTCTTATCTTCTTTGACGACCGCTACCGATACGAGTTGTTCGGTCGACCTTTCGCTCCGGTAGAAGCTCTACGCCAGACCGTCGCAAGTATGGCTCCGATGGGAGTTGAGTTAGCCGGATGATGCATCATGGCGGTTGGTGGAGCTACCTCTCCTACGATGAGGAGCAGGAAACTCCCAAGATCGATCGCGACCTTTTGCGCCGGGTCTGGAAATACGGACGGCCGTACAAGTCGGGCCTTTTAGCCGTACTGTTCACGATTTTTATCATCTCGGGATTGGGAGTGGTGCCGCCAATCCTGTCGCGCTCCCTTATCGACGATGCGATTCCGGACAAGGACATCAGGCAGCTTACGTGGCTCGGCCTGGGCATGATTATGGTCCCACTCATCAGCGCACTGGTGGGAATTGCCCAACGCTGGTGGTCCTCACGAGTAGGCGAGGGAATCATTTTCGACCTTCGCCGGGAGCTCTTCGATCACCTTCAGAGGATGTCGCTCCGATTCTTCACGGCGACCAAGACCGGGGAGCTGATGAGCCGGCTCAATAGCGACGTGACCGGAGCCCAGCAGGCGATTACCGGCACCCTTGTCAGCATCGTGTCGAACGTCGTCTCGGTTATTGCGATTTTGGTTGTGATGTTCGGAGCCAGTTGGCAATTGTCTCTCCTTGCGATAGCAGCGCTTCCACTGTTTGTGATTCCGGCGCGCCGGGTCGCCCGGGTTCTCCGCGGAGTAACCCAGATTCAGATGGAGCACAACGCAAAGATGTCCGGAATTCTCCAGGAGACATTCAATGTCAGCGGAGCGCTGCTGGTAAGGCTGTTCGGGCGTTGGGACCAGGAGTCAAAGCGATTTGCCGATGAGGCAGCATTGGTCCGCAACTATGGGGTGCGGAGGGCCATGGTCGGCAGCCGGTTCTTTGCCGCACTCGGATTGGTCTCGGCCGTAGGCACGGCGACGGTTTTCTGGGTTGGCGGCTACCTGGTGATCCAGGGATCGATGTCGATCGGCACG
>JBBKXI010000037.1:0-15863 GCA_037969415.1 Acidimicrobiia bacterium
CAGCTTGGTCGGACAATCCGAACATCAGGATTCTCGGGAACCCCGACGCTGAACGTCTCTCGATTGTGAGCTTCGTTGTCGAGCATGGCGAACGCATCCTCCACCACAACTACGTGGTGGCCCTACTCAACGATGTATTTGGCATCCAGGCTCGCGGAGGATGTTCATGCGCCGGACCTTACGGACATCGACTTCTCGGAATCGACGCTGAAACTACGCAACGTTTCGAGGTGCTCGTGGCGGATGGCTGTGAGGTGATCAAGCCAGGTTGGGTGAGGCTCAATTTCAACTATTTCATCTCGGAGGACGAGTTCCAATACCTGGTAGACGCGGTTGATATGGTGGCAACGAACGGATGGAAGCTTCTCCCCCTTTACCAATTCGAACCGGCGACAGCAGTATGGCGACACCGGGATGGCCTGCCCAAACCCCCGGCATCATTGCGTAATGTTGTTTTCGGTGAGGAGTCAGTGAAGCCCGAGACGATGCCAATGACGGCTCTCGCTGACCAGATCGAGGCTGCCAAAGCGCTACTCGACCATTGCGCTGAAGGTTCCCCTGACGACACCAACCTCCCTGACGAAGCCGAACAATTACGGTGGTTCCCGAAACCAGCTGAGGTGAGCACTTGATCGAGCCAATTGAGAATCCAAGCCACGAGGACGTGCAGCAATGGCATCGCATTTTCGCACCCCGGGCTTTCAATTACACATGGAATCTTCTCGACACCGAGGAACGGACCCGCGAGCAAGAGGAGGATATGATCGCCGCCACTCTCGCCCAGCGATTCCATTGGTATCAAGTCGGGGCGCCACGCAATCGTGCGATTGGCGATTGGCAGGTCTCCAGAGTTTTCGCAGTGCTCGGCTACGCAGACCTCGCCCGAAGGTTCGGTGAGCGATCGCTTGCCGTCGCGATAGACAACGATCTGGGTCCATTCGTTGTGGGATTCGCCCACGAGGCAATTGCCCGAGCGGCTGCCGATGTTGACGATTTGGCCACATTCGAGGAGCATGTGGCTCTGGCGCGGACAGCCCTGGCTCAAATCGAAGATGCTGAGGAGCGGGAAGCGCTCGAGTCGGACCTCAACCAGTTCGACAGCTAAACGATATCCGTTATTTGTAGAACGGCAGTCGCCTCACAAGCTTTAACACCCGGCCAAGCATGCGTTGATATCGCTCGTAACCCATTCCGGCTGGTGGTGCGAAGGCAGGCCCGATCCGTTGCACCGATACGGTTTGTGGTTCGGTGTATTTCATGAGTCCCTGGGCACCATGACGTCTGGCGAGCCCTGACTGTTTCATACCCCCCATTGGAGCGTCATAACTTGACCAGGTTGCCGCGTACCCATCGTTCACTCCTACTGTCCCGGCTTCGAGCCGCGAAGCGATTTCAACTCCCCGATGAGTGTCTGCGGTCCAGACACTGAAGTTGAGACCAAAGTCGGAATCATTGGCCATGGCAACTGCAGTATCGACGTCCGGCACCGGATAGATACTGACCACAGGGCCAAAAGTTTCGGTCCGACAAAGCGTCATGGACTCGTCGACGTCCGTGAGCACTGTTGGCTCGAAGAACCAGGGCCCAATGTCGGGCCGCGGCTTGCCACCGGTGAGAAGGGTCGCACCAAGATCGACTGCATCATCTACGTGAGCCTGGACGCTGGCCAGATGTTCCGCGGTGATCATCGAACTAACCGGTCCGCCATACTCAAACTCAGTCGACATCTCGATGTTCTCGACAGCATCGACGAACCGTCTGGTGAATTCATCGACAATCGAATCCTCCACGTAGATCCGCTCTCCAGCGATGCACAACTGGCCACCGTTGGCAAAAACCGCCCGGACAATTCCGGGAATCGCAATGTCGAGGTCAGCATCGCCCAGCACGATGATCGCATTCATACCGCCTAGTTCCATCGCGCTGCCGATGAGCCGAGCGGCAGCTTGCTGGGCGACGATCCGGCCCACCTCTGTAGAACCGGTGAACATCACGAAATCAACCGAATCGATCAGGGCTGGGCCAATAAGGTCACCTGCCCCCGTCACCACCTGGACCAATCCCGGTGGGAGACCTGCTTCCTCCAATAGGGTCACCGCGAACAACGTCGAGTACGGCGTCTTTTCATCAGGTTTGATTACAACTCCGTTTCCCGCCATCAATGCCGCCACGGCGTCGGAGATTCCAAGGGTGAACGGGAAGTTCCATGGAACTATGAAACCCACAACACCATGAGGATGGGCGTATTCATAGGTGGTTGTCAGCCCGGGGAAAGACACCGCACGGCGTCTGCGAGCTAGGAGTTTTGGGCCGGTGTTGGCGTAATATCGAGTCGTTGCGATGGCGTCGAAAACCTCCTCAAAGGCCGCTGTCCGTACTTTGCCTGCTTCGAGTTGCACCAGGTCGATCGCCACATCGGCCCGGTTGATGAGGAGGTCGTGAAACATGCCCAGGATGCGGGCCCTTGTCTTGGGCGTGAGACGCTTCCACTCTCCTTGTACTCTTCGAGCTTCCGCTACGGCGCTCTCGACGTCCGCGTCGGTTGCCTGCGGTATCGAGCCGATTTGTTCGCCCGTAAAGGGTGCAATAACGGCGATCGACTCCCTGTCACCTGTCGCCACTGCGCGCTTTTCCAAATCCCGCACCAAGCGAGTGTCAACCCGCGGGGCCAGCTGTCCAACGGTGGGCAAATCAAGCATGATCGAAGTGTACCGACGTACCTTGTGTGTTGAGGCTCCACAAGACTCTGGCCACTTCGACGACCCTTTTCAGAGTTTCAAACAAAACAAAAGTGGGTAGTTGTGCCGCTCATGGATTTCTCTTCCTTCACTCTGTCACGCGCAGAGCCGCTGATCGCTCTCGCAGTACACAACGGCCATCAGCTCCGACCGGCTGTCGCCTCACGGATGCTTCTTGACCGCGGTACTCGACTGCGCGAAGAGGATTCCCACACAGACTATTTTGCGAAGAGGATCTCAAATCACGTCGTCGTCAATCGGTCGCGATTCGAGGTCGATCTGAACCGCCCCCGCGATGAAGCCATCTACCGCGTGCCCGAGGATGCATGGGGTCTCGACATGTACGCCGAACCGCTCCCTACTGAGGTCGTCGAAGCGTCTCTGCGCCAATACGACGAATTCTACGACGGCCTTCGCATCGTGCTCGACGCGATGGTTCAACAACACGGCGGGTTCGTCCTGTACGACATTCATTCGTACAACTATCGAAGAAATGGCCCCGACGGCGAACCCGAGCCCGAACCTGCAAATCCAATCGTGAATCTGGGTACAGCTTCGCTTCCCCGAAAATGGCGAGGAGTCGCCGACACATTTCTTGAACAGATGGGAAATGCGTCGCTACGCGGTGAGAAATTGGACGTGCGAGAGAATGTGAAATTTGAAGGTCGTCAGGTGGCAGCGTGGACGCATGAAAACTACGGGGAGTTCGGTTGCGCCCTCGCTATTGAGTTCAAGAAAGTCTTCATAGACGAGTGGACCGACGAGGTCGCCTGGGAGACCCAGTCCTACCTCGCCGATGCTCTGGTCGAAACTATTGTTCCGGTCCTCAAAAGCTGGAGGGATCATGCCAGTAACCGAGAATGATCTGACTTTGGATCGGGAGTTGGCCCAGATCTGCGGGTTGATCCCACTATTGCGCTTGGTGACTCCGACTAACGTGACTCAGGCGAGGGATCAATTCTTCTCGGGGATCGACGAACCCACCTTCGAGTATCGAGAGCTACCAGACCTGACTGACCTCAAGAGCCGGGTCGAAGCCATTAATTCCCAGCAAGCCGACGACCCGGTGATCGCCTCATTGGTCGAGGGACTGCTTGAGAATGTGAAACTGCGACTTCGGATTCTGGCCAATCGCGGCACCGAATCATTCTTCCTCGATTCGGTTGAGCTTTTTGGCAGCGTTGAAGACACCACTCTTGAACTCGCTCAATTAATTCTTGCGCGTGAGCGGGCCTCGTCGCCTAAGCACGAGACAGTATCCGCTCTCGAGTTCGCCGAAGCAGCGAGGAGTGAAATCGACTTGTACCGAAGCTCGTACCCTGAGATCAGAGCCGAGGTTCGGGTGAGCGAGACGACCCCGGGGGTAATGGTCGAAGGGGGAAACTTGTACGTGGGTGCTGAGACCCGGATCGCCAAGACCAGGGTCGTGCAACTTCTGCAACATGAGATCGGGACGCACGTCGTTACCTTTGAGAACGGACTCTTCCAACCGCTCCACATCCTCTCGCTTGGGCTGGCCCACTACGACGAACTGCAGGAGGCCCTGGGAGTAGTTGCCGAATTTCTTGCAGGTGGTCTGCACTTTGGACGATTGCGAATACTCGCTTACCGGGTCGTAGCCGCCCGTATGCGCGGCGACGGTGCGCCCTTTCGGGAGACTTTCCAAACCCTGTCCACGTTTGGGTGTGCCAAAGGGACGGCTTTCATCACCACGATGAGGGCGTATCGTGCCGGAGGAATGACCAAAGATGCCATCTATCTGCGCGGTTTGGTCCGACTGCTCGAATACATCGCCGCCGGGGGCGACCTCGAACAGCTCTATATCGGAAAGATCTCGTTCGAGGCCGTACCCCTGATCCAGGAACTACGTGAACGCGGCGTCCTTTCCGAGCCACCACTCAGACCGAGATTCCTCGACTTCAACGGGGCCAGCGCCCGTCTAAATAAAATACAAAACGGACTTTCCGTCCTCGAATTAGGAGCAGCCAATTAATGAGAATCGGATTCGTTGTAAATGACATCGCTACCGAAAAAGCGCAATTCAGCACTACGAGGCTGGCGATGGCAGCACGAAATCGTGCACATGAAGTCTGGCTCATGGGGGTGGGCGACCTCGCGCAGAACTCGGCAGGAGAGGTTGTCGCCCATGCCCGCAGTCCCGAGGACAAGAACTATCGCTCTTTGAAAACGTTTCTCGGAAGTATTCAAGACCAATCAGAAGACGAGGTCGACAAGATTACGGTGGATGACCTCGATGTTCTAATGCTGCGCAACGACCCATCGGCCGACGCACTCGAGCGCCCGTGGGCACAAACATCTGGAGTTCTATTCGGACAGGTAGCCGTGGTCAACGGAGTATGCGTCGTGAACGATCCGAGCCACCTGGCCGATGCAATCAACAAGACGTATTTCCAACACTTTCCCGAGGAAGTGAGGCCCAAAACGCTCATCTCGAGGAATGCCGCCGACATCAAAGACTTCATCGCTGACAGTGGCGGCCGAGCGGTGCTAAAACCCCTTCAAGGGTCGGGTGGCCAGGGCGTGTTCTTAGTCGACGAGGGCGGGGAGCAGAACGTCAACCAGATCATCGAAACCATCGTCCGAGACGGATACGTCGTTGTGCAGGAGTATCTCGATGAAGCCGAGGACGGAGACATCAGAATGTTCGTCATGAATGGAGCCGCCCTCACCGTGGACGGACGTTATGCAGCTTTCCGCCGGGTGAACAAGGAGAAAGATGTTCGGTCCAACATGCACGTTGGGGGGGAAGCCAAAGCCGTCAAGGTCACAGACGATATGTTGCGGATGGTGGAGATGGTGAAACCCAAGCTAATCGCTGATGGGATGTTTTTGGTTGGCTTGGACATCGTCGGAACCAAACTGATGGAGGTCAACGTCTTCAGTCCTGGTGGACTCGGCAGCGCCGGGAAACTCGAAGAGGTCGATTTCGCTGGTGCGGTGGTAGAAGCGCTAGAACACAAGGTTGGGATCAGGGACGCCTACGGGCTCGCCATACCGAACGTCTCACTCGCCACGCTTTAGTAGATTTGGCCTTCTCGTAGGAAATGGCGGTCGGGTCGTCAGTGGTATTCTGTGGAACATGGCGCACCTCCATCAGATCAACGTATCCCGAGGCGGCGTCCCGAAACTACCGGTCGAAACAGCGAAGGTTGGCGTCGACGGAATGGTCGGCGACGATCAAGCCGACAAAAAACATCACGGCGGACCCCGTCAAACAATATGTCTCTATTCCCTCGAGGTCATTGAGGCATTGCGCAAGGAAGGCCATCCCATTCAACCCGGGTTTGCGGGTGAAAATATCACGTTGGCCGGTCTCGATTGGCCCTCGATCCGGAGCGGCGACCGATTCAGGTTTGGGAACGATCTCGTCATTGAAATCACCGACCCGGCGACGCCATGTTCCCAGAACGCCGGGTGGTTCCTCAATGGAGATTTCAGGCGAATGTCCCATACCCGCTACCCCGGTTTCTCCCGGTGGTACGCGATCGTGATCGATCCGGGTGAGATCGCTACAGACGACCCCGTCGAAATATTGCGCGACTAGTGCCCTGTCCACAAACGTTTGCCGCGTTCAGTGCGGCCAGATGACGCCGCCGACTGCGTCCTCGTCCTCGACGAACGGCCCGGTGCGCCTTCGGACTGCGTCCTTGACGGGCGACGACCCTGGCTCGCCCTCAACATCGCCAACGATCATGGACAGGGCACTAGCTCGCAAGAAAGGCAATAGTGCGAGACCGGGCAAGGTCACGGGCGGGTTCGTCGAAACTTTCCCCTTCGGGCTCGGCAAACCCATGCGATGTGCCCGCGTACAAGTGAACATCGACCGCAAGATCCTCTAAACCCATGGTTGCCTCCATGAATGCCACTTCGTCCTGGCTGATGTAGTCGTCGGTTTCGGCAAGATGTATCTGGTAGCGAGCTGTGGATCCGGCAAAGTCGATCTGTTGGGTCCCGTAGAACGACACCGCGCGATCGACGACGGTGTGGAGTCGCACCGATGCCCACAGGGCGAGCGATCCCCCCATCCCAGATCCGACGATCGAAATCGAATCTCCCGCAGCCTTTTCGACAAGTAAACCGCCAGAAGATAGGACCAGCGATGCCAGGCGATCCGGGTTGGCCTCCCCGAGATGCTTTAGTGCATCTTCCTCCGATCGCGGCAAAACGCCGAAGTTGAGATCCGGTGCCAGAACGGTGTGGCCCTGATCCGCAAGATCGTCAGCCAGCCTCTTCACCGAAGGTGTGAGGCCCCAGAAAGACGGCAAAAGTAAGACACCCGCACCAGGCCCGGAGTCGGGTTGGATGAAGTAGGCAAGGTCCTTGACCATTGAAATGAAAATAGCCCGCCTGTCGACCTAGTCCCTCGAAAGCTACCCCTCCCCACGGGCCATCGCCTTCTCGGGAGGACACCTCGATCTACGATCCAACCAATGACTTCGGCCGTGGCTCCTCTTCAATACGGAGAATTTCGCACATTGTGGATTGCATCGGTGCTCTCGGCGCTGGGGACCTTCATCCAATCTGTAGCTGGCTCCTGGTTGATGCTCGACCTGACAGGGTCCAACACTTGGGTCGGGTTGATGGTGGCCTCATCCACTCTCCCGCTGCTGTTCTTAGCCCTTGCCGCGGGAGCACTTGCCGACATGTTCGACCGAACCAAGTTGATGCTGCTCGCCCAAACGATCATGGGCGCTTCGGCTCTGTCGATGGCGGTCTTCACATTCGCCGATCTAATGACACCGCCCCTCCTCCTCGGTCTGGGACTGATGTTGGGAACTGGCGTCGCCCTCAACCTTCCAACCTGGCAAGCGCTGCTGCCCGACCTGGTGCCCCGGGGGATGATTGCCTCAGCGGTAGCACTCCAATCGGCCGCATTCAATGCAGCCCGTGCGGTCGGGCCCGCATTGGGTGGGGCGATACTTGCATCGTTGGGGCCGGCAGCCGGATTCGGAATCAACTCCCTCACCTACCTATTTGTCATAGTTGCTCTGATCACCGTGGGACGACGCCTCCAGCTGCCCGAGCGGGAGACAATCTCGTTGGGAACCGCAATAGGTCTCGGAGTTAGGTTCGCCCGATTCACACCATCGTTCCGACGGCTATTGACACTGGTCGCAATGTTCGCAATCACATCAGCTTCGGTGCAGTCTGTTCTTCCCAACCACACGCGCCATCTCGGTGGCGAAGAGGTGGCTTACGGCGTTCTCCTTGGGGCGATGGGAGTTGGTGCCCTGGTAGCGGCGGCCGTCCGCCAGAAGTTCATGGGGCGATTTCCCGACCGGGCAACCCAGATCACGATCGTCGGGTTCGGGTTAGCCGGAATCGTCGTGGCCTTGGCTCCGGTAATCTGGGTGGCGACGCTTGGGATGTTTGTTTCCGGGTTCTTTTGGGTTCTCACATTGACCGGTCTCAACGCCACAGCCCAGCTGATCAGCCCGCAATGGATCAGGGGGCGCGCCATGTCGCTGTACAGCCTCTCCTTCGGAGGGATTCTTCCGATTGGTTCGATCCTCGCTGGAATCCTCGCCGACGCCACAAGCACCACGACAGCGATTGCCACTATGTCGGCCTCAGCAGGGCTGATAGGTCTTATCTCGCCCCGATTCAGAGTGCCATCCCTGCAAAACGTGGACATGCCTGAGTTCTCGGAACGTTCATCTCCCGCTCACGAGTCGACGGTGGCCGGGGGTCCCGTGGTAGTACTGAACGCATGGCAGATAGACCAGGACGACCTCAACGAATTCACCTCCCTCATGAACTATGTGCGCCTCATCCGGCTGAGTACCGGGGCCTACCGATGGCAATTGACGCGAACGGCTGCAGATCCGCTGAGGATCGTGGAGATGTTCGAGATCGGTTCCTGGGAGGAACATCTGGCACAACACGGCCGAATCGATGACGCATCCGCCGCCACACTCGGGAAGGCAAGGGGATTCGACACCGGTGATGGCCCGACGACACGGCACCTCATCGGGATAGACGAAACGAATCCCGAGCTATTTCAAGATCTCATCCGACGCCACGAAGAACTCCACCGCAGCGACGGATCGATTCCGAGGTTCGATCAGGAGGGCTGAACAAAAGCCATTTCGCGCTTGAACTTCTTCCAGTCGGAGGCTGAAGTCGACCAGAACACGTCGGTAGCAATCTGAGCCAGCCCGATAGCCAAGAGAGCCCATATCGACCACGACGGTGAATCCGCAGCTATCCCGGCACCGATCATTAAGAAGGGGATCAGTTTGGACACAATCGCCCCTGAAGCGTGCATCCATGCCCGGGAAATTGCCGGCGCCCTCAAATATGTTGAGTAGTCGGTCTTTACCCCGGGTTGGGGCCGGGAGATTGTTCCAATAAACCAGGCGGTGAAGCGGATCCCGAGGATTCGCCCCACGACAAGATGACCCAACCCGTGGGTGGTGACCAACATCACTCCCGTACCTCCGAGAAGCCAGATCCCGGACCAAACACCGTCAGTGGGATACGCCAGGCCAACCAGGACCAGGCCACCAATCGTTCCGAGCACCATCACCGTTGTCCCGAGCCATAGAGGAAGTGTTAGCAAGGCCCAGTTTTTGAAGGCGATCTGATCGATTTCATCCACCGCGTCGATATGACGGCTGAGCGATTCGTCGCGCTTGATTTCCGATACCAGCTTCCAAAATCCGGTACCAGCAAGACTATCTCCGCGCTCTGTCGCCGCTCGAGCCTGGTTGATCGTTCCGGTGGCGGTCACAACGTCCATTATGCAGCGTTACCGTTCTCTTTCTCAATGTTCAGACCACTTCTCTGCAACCATCTACTCCTACTCGGTGTTCTTCATGTCGATGGATGAACTAGCTGACGCACTAAGCATGAACCTCGATGACGCTTTTCCCCGTCTGGTCGACGACGTGAGTACCCGACTGTTTTGGGGACTCCGTCGACTGACCGGAGATGCCCACCACGCCGAGGATCTCACCCAGGAGGCGCTGATCAGGGCCTATCGGGCGTTGCAGACGTACGAACGGCAACGGATTCGTTCCTTGAAGGTGCAGCCGTGGCTGTGGACGATCGCTCTCAACCTTGGTCGAAACCACCTGCGAGACCGCTCGCGACGCCCCACCCTGGTGGCGTCAATGTCCGAACCGGTCGATTTCGATCCCGACCCACCCGACCTCGCTGCCTGGCAAGACCGTTTAGATCGCCTCTCCAAATCACAGCGGGAGGCTGTCGTCCTCCGTCATGTCGTCGGTTTGGATATCTCCGAGATCGCAGTAGCGACCGGACGGCCGGAGGGAACGTGCAAGGCGGACATCCACCGAGGACTCAACAAACTTCGCCAGATTATGGAGACTGAAAATGCAAATTGAACAACAACTCTCATCCTTGCTCGGAGACCGGGCGCCCGATTCGATTTCGGATGCCACCGCCCTCGGAACCGGTCTGGCAGACGGCTACGACTTCTACGAGTCGCCGGTCGGCAAGATCGTGGTGGCATTCAATCCCGGTGGGATTTCAGCCGTCACTCTCGCTGAAGAAGACTATGTCAGCTACTTCGGGCACCGTTTCGATCGAGCCTTGATCCGTGCCGAAGCTCCCAAGGACTGGGCCTATCTCATTCCGCAGCGAATCGAAGCGGGTTCGCCAGGAAGGTTGCCGGTCGACCTTCGCTCCGTCACCGCATTCCAGAGCCAGGTACTCCTCGAGGCGGCTGACATCCCCCGAGGCGAGGTGAGGCCGTACGGCTGGCTCGCCCGACAGGTGGGCAAACCCGGCGCGGCACGGGCGGTCGGTTCGACCATGGCCCGTAACCCGGTGCCATTAATCATCCCCTGCCATCGGGTTGTGCGGTCTGACGGTCACATTGGTGCCTATTCCCTGGGTGGACCGCATCAAAAGTGGGAACTGCTCACCCATGAGGGCGCCGAACCCGGTCGACTCGAGGACCTTGCCAGCCACAATGTTCGTGTGCAGAGCGACACGTCAACAGGGGTGTATTGCTTCCCCACTTGCCACGTGATCCGGAGTTCCCAACCAGGAAATGTGGTCAACTTTGCGTCGACGGGGAAAGCGGCACAAGCGGGAAACACGCCGTGCCCATTGTGTCAGCCGTCATGACGAAGGTTACGAAATTAATCCACGGTTCTCAATCCGTTACCCTCGGTGTCGATGTCCGAAATCAGCACTGAACAACTCGCAGTTAACACCATCAAGGCCCTTGCGATGGATGCGGTCCAGAAGGCGAATTGCGGCCACCCGGGCATGCCTATGGGAATGGCCGATATCGCTGTAACCCTGTGGAGCCAGTTTCTTACGGTCGACCCTGGTGACCCCGAATGGCCAGACAGAGACCGATTCGTCGTCTCCAATGGTCATGGATCGATGCTCCTCTACTCCCTGCTTCATCTCTCGGGGTTTCCCGTAAGCATCAACGACATCAAAAACTTCAGACAATGGGGCTCCCACACCGCCGGCCACCCCGAAATCGATCATGCCATCGGAATCGAAATGACCACCGGGCCCCTCGGCCAGGGTTTCGGGACCGGCGTTGGAATGGCAATTGCCGAGGAGCATCTCCGGGCGCGTCTCGGCGAAGATCTGGTAAATCACCGGACATTTGGGTTTGTGTCTGATGGCGACCTAATGGAGGGGATCAGTTCGGAAGCAGCCTCGATTGCCGGACACCTTGGGCTCGGAAAACTGATCTACTTCTACGACGACAACAACATCACCATCGACGGGTCAACCCACATCACCTTCAGTGAAGACGTGTCGGCCAGATTCGCCGCCCAGGACTGGCAAGTCGCCACCGTCGACGGGCACGACCGGCTGGCCATCGCCGAGGCGACCGAGCTGGCCATCGCCGCGACGGATCGACCGTCGATGATCATCTGCAAGACGCATATCGCTGACGGCGCCCCCAATGCTCAGGATACTTCGGGAGCTCACGGATCGCCGTTGGGTGACGACGAGATCAGGATGACTAAGGAGGGAATGGACTTTCCTGTGGATCCCACTTTTCTGGTCGATGATTCGGTTTACGAATTCTTTACCAAATCGATGGAGCGGGGTCGTCTCGCCCGCGAGGCCTGGACTGGTCGGCTGTCCAGCGCAGACGGGACTACCAGACAGCTCTGGAACCAACTTCATTCCCAGGAGGCGGTTCGGATCGAGGGGCCAGGTTTTGATGTCGGGACGGAGATGGCAACCCGGGCGTCGTCGGGAAAACTGTTCCCGGAAATGGCCGAGAAGGTGCCCGGTCTGATTGGCGGCGCTGCCGACCTGGTCGGGTCTACTAAAACAGTCATTGACGGCTCATCTCTGTTTTCCAAGACCGACCGCAGCGCCCGGGACATCGCCTTCGGGATCCGGGAACATGCCATGGGGACGATCACCAACGGGATTGCCGTCCACGGTGGTCTCCGACCGTACGGTGCAACTTTCTTTGTATTCAGCGACTATATGCGGCCGGCCGTACGGCTTTCAGCGCTGATGAAAGCATCGTCGATCTGGGTGTACACCCACGACTCGATATTCCTGGGCGAGGATGGGCCAACTCATCAACCAATCGAGCACCTGGCTTCGCTGCGGGCGATGCCCGACCTGTGGGTGGTCAGACCGGCCGATGCCAATGAGGTAGTCCAGGCTTGGAATGTCGCTCTCAATCGCCACGACGGGCCGGTCGTCCTTGTCCTCTCCAGGCAGGATCTACCGACTCTCGAATCTTCTTCCGATGGAGTTGCCCGCGGTGGATACATCCTCAAGGACGGAGCGGACGTCACCCTGATCGCGACAGGATCCGAAGTTTCCGTCGCAATGGGTGCAGCCGGGTTGCTAGAGAGTTCGGGGATCTCGACACGGGTAGTGAGTCTTCCCTGCTGGGAGCTATTCGACCTCCAAGATGAGGAGTACCGGAGCGAAATTCTCGGTAAATCTCCCAAGGTATCGATAGAGGCCGCGGCGACATTCGGATGGTCTCAGATAGTCGGTAACGAAGGACTCAGCATCGGCATCGACCACTTTGGCGCGTCTGCACCGGACAATGTGCTCGCAGAAAAGTTCGGGTTCACTCCCGAATCGATCTCGCTCAGGGTCCAGGACTTTCTCGGCGGCTAGAACTTGACCGACAGGGTCGTCATCATCGGGGCGGGGATTGCCGGAGTGTCGCTAGCCCACCGTCTTACCACCCAGGATGGTCTGAGTGAGGTGACGCTGATCGACCCCCGACCACCACTGACCCTCACCTCGGACAAGTCGACCGAGTGTTACCGAAACTGGTGGCCGAATCAACCCATGGTTGGACTGATGAACCGATCGATCGATCTTCTCGAGCACTATGCGGACGAGACCAACAACATGTTCGGTCTCAACCGACGTGGCTACCTCTTCGTTACTGCCCTCGTCGACCAGCGCCAAGAATGGATTGAGCAGGCAGATCGAACCTCACGCTTTGGAGGCGGCCCGGTGCGGATCCATCCGGGGCCGGTGGAGTACCGGCGCGCCCCACCACACGGATACCACAACCAACCCGAGGGTGTTGACATATTCGAAGACGGGGCGCGTCTGAGGGAGCATTTTCCCTATATCAGCGACCGTGCCGTAGGTGCGATTCACGTCCGTCGGGCAGGGTGGTTCAGTGCGCAGCAGTTGGGAGCGTGGATGTTGGGGAAGGCGAAGGAACATGGACTCGCCCATATCCAGGCCCAGGTGACTGCGATCAGCACTGGCCGGGACGGCATCGATGGAGTTGAGTTGGGCGATGGACGACATATTGAGTGTGACGCGGTGGTAAATGCCGCGGGCCCGCTGGCGCCCGAGATCGGAGAAATGGTCGGTGTCCAACTTCCGTTGCTCTCGGAGGTTCATCTCAAAGTGGCCTACCGGGAACATCGGAAGGTTGTTCCCCGCGAGGCGCCGATGATCATTTGGAGTGACACCCAGCGCATCTCGTGGTCGGAGGAAGAACAGGAAGCCTTAGCAGCGGCAGGACGCGACGACCTCTTGGGCGAGATGCCCGTCTTCTGTCACGGACGTCCCGAGGGTGGCGACGACTCAAGCTACTTCCTCGGTCTATGGGAGTATCACGATGATGTTCGGGAACCTTCATGGCCGCTTCCTGCCGACGATCTCTACCCCGAAGTGGTGATGAGGGGCCTCACGACCCTGGTGCCCGGTTTTTCTCAGTATCTCGACGGTCTTCCGCAAGCCACCGTGGATGGCGGCTATTACACGAAGACTCCAGAGAATCGCCCATTGCTGGGGCCGGCGGGTCCGGATGGATACTTCCTTGCCTGTGGTTACTCAGGATTTGGGGTGATGGTGGCTGCAGGGGCGGCTGATTTGGTAGCCGCCCATATAGCTAAATCCGATCTGCCGTCGTATGCCGAAGACTTCCAACTTTCCCGGTACGACAATCCCGATTATCTCCAATCCATCACTCAGACCATGGATACGGGGCAGCTTTGAGGATTGGCCAATTTAGGGGGTAACCATGTTCTCCGACTACCGTCTAACCTATAACCGAAGAGGATTTCTCCATTGCCATTAGACGAAAAATTTGAACTAGTCGAGTCGATCGACCCCCATGTAGAGAAGCTGATGGAGGAGCACAACGCTCGTCGCTCCAATTGGTATTTCCACGACATTGTCCCCTGGGAGAGAGGCGAAAGCTTCCGCGACAAACCGTGGGATGTATCGCAATGCACCATTTCGGAGAATGCCCGAACCTCCCTGGTCCTCAATCTGCTCACCGAGGACAACCTCCCCTATTACCACTCGCTGATCGAGAAACACATGCCCAACACTTCTGCTTTCAAAAAGTGGAACCATCTCTGGACCGCAGAAGAGGGCCAACATGCGATCGGGATAAGGAGCTATCTGCTGACATCGCGAAACTGCGATCCCGACGAACTCGAAGACGATCGCATGGCAACGATGATCAACGGCTATCAGCCTTCATACAGCGATCCCACCGAGATATTCGCCTACACGGCCGCCCAGGAGTTGGCGACACGAGTCAGCCACCGAAATGCCGGCAAGATCACCGACGACCCTGCCGCCTTCGAATTGATGAAGAATATTGCTGCCGATGAGAACCATCACTACATCTTTTACAAGGGTGTGATGCAGGCAATGCTTGATCAGAGCCCGTCCACCGTGCTGGAGGGCATCCACAAGACCCTGACCAATTTCGAGATGCCCGGTGTTGCTATGCCTAACTTCTTGCGACGGTCGATCGCAGTCGCCAAGGCCGGGGTCTACAACCTCCGAATCCACCGTGATCGCGTCGTTCTGCCATTGCTCAAGGACTGGAAGATTGCCGAGCTCACAGATCTCAGACCGGCAGCCGCCGAATTTCAAGAGAAGATCATGGCAATCCCCGATCAACTCCTCCTCCAAGCTGAGAAGTTTGAGAAGCGGGTTGGGATGACCTACGCCTGAGAGATCATCCCTCTCCTACTGAAAAGCCTCTTTGACCTGGGGAACGTCGGATATCCCGGACCTCGTCGGGAAGACCGCAGTAGTTACCGGCGCCAACGGTGGCCTTGGCCTGGAGACTGCGAGGGCATTGGCCGGAGCAAACGCCCATGTTGTCATGGCCGCCCGCGATCAGGAAAAGGCGTCCTCGGCCCTTGCCAGCATCCAATCGAGTCATCCAGACTCCTCGCTAGAGATAATTGAGCTCGACTTAGCGTCACTCGAATCAGTTGCAACTGCGAGCAAATCAATCAATTCGTTGCACCATTCCATCGACATCCTCGTCAACAACGCCGGTCTAATGGCAATGCCGGAGAGACAGACAGAAGAAGGCTTTGAGATGCAGTTTGGAGTCAACCACCTCGGTCACTGGGCGTTGACGGCCCAACTCTTGCCAGGTTTGCTCCGGGCAGGCCCGTCACGGGTTGTAACGGTCACGAGTTTCGCCCGCCTCTTCTCGAAGTCAGCCGACCCGGAGAACCCTCATCTGAATGGTCGCTACAGCCCATGGGGAGCCTACGGGCAAGCCAAACTGGCCAATTACCACTTCGCCTTGGGATTGCAGAGACAGTTCGACGCGAGCAGCGTGATGGCCGACAGCCTGTTGGCCCATCCGGGCATGACCAACACCGATCTTCAAGCGAACAC
>JBBKXI010000038.1:0-6580 GCA_037969415.1 Acidimicrobiia bacterium
TCATCGATCCAAGGTCACCTAGCCGAAGATCCTCAAACTCGACCGTCGATAGGGTCCTCTAGAAATCTGTCACTCTCATCATCAACAATAGATTTCACGCACTCTCCCCGGACACGATGAGGGGAGAAACTCATGGAAATGGACCTAAACCTGACGGTCCTCTTCGGTCGGATTGCAACGGATCCCGAGATACGGGTCTTCGACTCCGGGACACGACTAATTCGCTACTTGATCACGGTGCGATCGGAAGCACCGCGACGTCGTGTCGATGTGGTGCCGGTGACTTTGTGGGATCCATCCGATGAACAGGTGGAAGCGCCGGGGGACCGAGGTGAGCGGATCTGGATCTGTGGCTCGGTGCAGCGCAGATTCTGGGAAAGCCCTGACGGCCGCCGTAGTCGGCTCGAAGTCGTCGCCGAGCAGGTGACCATCCACGAAGTGAGTGAGCTGGAGCCCGTCGCCGTGTCGACATAATCACGGTGTCCGTCCTGGGGGTCGACGGCTAAGTTTGTTCCTATGCAGGAAGACGGACCGGCCACCGATCTAGAGCGGGTGTATGGCGATAGTTGGGCGCCCCACTATGACCAGATCCATCCGGAAGTCGACCCGGCGGCGGTCGACTTTCTGGCTGGTTTTGTTGGCGATGGCGGGAACACCCTGGAGTTGGCGGTAGGAACGGGCCGTGTAGCAATACCACTGGCCCTTCGGGGCATCGCGGTGACCGGTGTCGATCTTTCGGGCGAAATGTTGAGCCAGCTAGCTTCCAAACCAGATGGAGGGCTTGTGTCCGCGATCCTCGGCGATATGGTCGAGGTCCCCGTTAATGGCGTGTTTTCGCTGGTTTTCATTGCCTTTAATTCCATATTCGCCATCTCGAGCCAGGAGCGCCAGATAGAGTGCTTCCGAAATGTTGCCGCCCATCTGGAGCCTGGTGGGCATTTTGTGCTCGAATGTTTTGTGCCTGACATGAAACGGTTCGACAAAAACCACCGGCACGAATCCGAACTCGGTGTGAGTAGCGACGGAGGAGTCCAGAGTGAAACGTCGACCCACTATCCACATTTCCAAAAGGTGGAATCCGAACACACCTGGAGCTATCCGGATGGGTCGGCGAGAACCCTCCCGGTGTCGATTCGATACGCCTGGCCGGCCGAACTCGATCTGATGGCGCAACTGGCCGGTCTCGCACTTGAAGAACGGTTCGAGTGGTACGACCGGACTTCCTTCTCGGCCGATTCGGGGCGACATGTCTCCCTCTACCGAAAGCCTTAAGGTTTATCGATGGATACATTCATGGATGCTGCCGTGGCCGAAGCCCACAAAGGGAGAAACTCCGGGGGTATCCCCATTGGATCTGTCCTGGTCATCGATGATGAGATCATCGGGCGGGGGCACAACCAGCGTGTTCAACAAGGGAGCGTCGTCCTCCACGCCGAGATGGACTGTCTCGAGAACGCCGGTCGGCTCAGATCGTCCGACTATCAACGGGCAACCATTTACTCAACCCTGTCCCCGTGTTCTATGTGCACAGGGGCGATCCTCCTTTACGGAATACCGACAGTCGTTGTGGGGGAGCGGACCACCTTCGCCGGGCCCCAGCATCTGCTCGAGGAGGCCGGCGTAGAGGTTTACGTGCTCAACGATCTCCGTAGTATCTCGATGATGCAGGAGTTCGTTTCAACCCATCCCGAACTTTGGAACGAAGACATCGGCGAATAGACACTCAGGAACCCAACTCCGACGGGGACATTTTCCCCGGGCGACCGTTAACCCTCGGTTTCATTGCCATTTTTGGACCTTGAGAGCAGGCCTACAGTGAACGAAATTGTCTGATCGCGATCGTTTGAAGGTGGAAATAATGTATTGGTACTGGACCGACGACATCGCCAAGGCCTTGCTCGAAAACGACAAGATCGACGCCGGACTCGCCGAAACCATCGCTGTCAAAACAGTTGCCATCCGGAGCACCCATACTTCACTCCTTGAAGCCGCCGAAGCGCTCCTCGATGATGAAGAGGTACCGCTAGCGGCATAGAGTCATCGGGTGAAGCAGCTGTTCACTCCGCGTTGGATCACAGCCCACGTTGGGGTGTTGGTCATCGCTTTCGTCTTCGTCAATCTCGGGTTCTGGCAGTTGAGAAGGTTGGAAGTGCGGCAACATGAAAACGCCGTCGCCATGAGCAGGTATCAGGCGCCTCCGGAAGACCTCGACTTGTTGTTGGCCGGTGCCGGTGACGATTATGAGAGCCTTCGATATCGCCGGGCGACCGTCTCGGGGACGTATGACGTTGACCGCGAAATCCTCACACGCAACCAGGTTTACCGGGCGGAGGCTGGATTCCACGTGGTCGATCCGCTCGTTAAGCCCGGTGGGGGAGCAGTGTTGGTGAATCGAGGGTGGGTTCCCCTAGAACTCGATTCGCCCCCAATCCAACAGACCCTACCGCCAACCAGCGAGGTTTCAATCGTCGGTTGGATCAACCCGAGCCAGACTCGACCGGCGCTCGGCCCGATCGATCCTCCCACCGGCAACGTTTCCGTCTTGAACCGAATTGACATCGTCCGGATCCAGCAACAGGTGGCCGAACAACTCGACCCGGTATATCTGGTGTTGGAAGAGACCGATAGCAACCAACTGCCAGTGGCACTCCCAGCACCGGTGCTCAATGACACCGGGAATCATCTCGCTTATGCGATCCAGTGGTTCGGATTCGCGTTGATCGGCCTGCTCGGGTACGGCTTTCTGATTCGGAAGAATCTGTCGAAACCAACTTGAGAGGTTCGACAACCAGACATGAGCACAATCAGAACCCTCGAAGCAACCTGTGACGGTCGGGCAGCGCAGGTTGAAATCGTCGGCTCAGGCCCGGATCTCCTGAAAATCGGATCGGCCGTTCCCCTTGCGTGGAGTCGGCCGGCCGCGGTTGCATTGGCCGACCACGGTTTTCGCACAATCAATTTCGGCTATTCCGCCTCCGATGGCGGAGTGGAGCACCCAGAGCCGCGGACGTGCTTGCAACAGGTGGACGACGTTATCGAAGTGCTCGCCCAAGTCGGTACGAAAACCGTCGTTGCGCTCGGCTTGAGCAGAGGCGCCATTACCGCTTATGGTTTGGCGGCCAGGCATCCAGATGCCACTGGAGACGTGACAACGCCGACACTGATCGTTTCAGGTGCGAAAGATAGGGTTGTGACTCCAGCACACCCTGCACGTCTCCATCGAGCAATTCCGCATGCCGAGAGTTACGAATTCTCCGACGCATCACACGGTTTCATCATGGAAAAGCCGCACAACTTTGCTCGTGTAGTCGCCGGGTTTCTGAACTGAGCACTCAATCGAGGGTTCGTTCCTCAGCGAGAACGTGGACGTGGCCATCAGGTGTTTTGAAGTCAGACATCCAAAGTTCGTAGGTCTCTGTTCGGTGAACGACATGTGGATCAGACATGAAGTCGACTCCCATCTCGCTCATCCGTTGGTGTTCAACGTCGATGTCTTCGACTGACAAATAGAGCAGTGGTGCCGAGACAAATTCGGGACTCTCCGCTTTTCCGAGGTAAAGGCGCACGCCGTCGAGATCGAGAAACGCCATTAATTGGTCTGGCACTTCAAAAAGAAGGTCTAATCCCAGGACGTCTCGATAGAACTTCACCGAGCGGGGAAGGTCATCGACGGTGACATGGATCTGGAGCAATCCTTTGATCGACATGTCGTCTGCCTCCGTCCTTTAGCTTGTAGCTGCCGCGAGGTCGTCAACGATCTCGAACCTGGTGTTTTCCGAAAAGACCGCCGGATCGACTTTGATCTTGGCCGTCCTGGTACCCGCCCCGACGATCACCCACTCACGTTCGAGAACAGCCCGGTCGACCCAGATCGGGATATCCTCCGGGATAGCGAAAACGGTTACACCGCCGATGGCTTGACCGGTTCTCTGCAGCGTGTCTTCAGCGCTGGCGAAGCTGACCTTTCGGGCGCCAAGCTTCCGCCGGACAACCCCGTTGACATCTAATCGAGTGGTGGCAAGTACCAAACACAGAGCAAACAAACCCTCTGGCTTCTTCGACGCGATCAAGATGGCGTTCGCCGAGTTCTCCATGGGTATGTCGTAGGCTTCGCAGAACTGAGCTGTGTCAGCAAGGTCTGGATCACACTCCATAACCGAGTGGTCGATTACGTGGCTCGTCAGATACTCGGATACCGATCCCATCAATGTCATAGCGCCGATAGTAGGGGATCCCGTCATGAAGATTCGACCGATTGTCGCCCCCTTGACATGTCCGGCAAGGATTCCGGATATCAGGGTGTGGAGGAATCTCCAAACCTGCCAATTCATTTAGCGCCTACCGGCTTCTAGCGTTTCATTGTGGATCGTTCTCGCACTTCACCATTCATTCTGCTGGTCTCTTCGGGCTTGGTCCTTGTTTGGTCGATCCTGTTAGCCGTGAACCCCGGCGGTTCAAAACCGCTGGAATGGCTCCAAATCGTGTCCAGCCTTTTGATCGGGGGATACGGACTATTTGCATACCTAAAAAACGATCCCGTCCGCAATAGGCGATGCCGATTCATCCTGCTTTCACTGGCGATTCTCGGAGCAGTCATGGTTCTCGGGCTTGCCGCCGACCAGCGATCGTCCCGCACATGGGCTCGCCTTGGCTGGGTCACGCTCGTGCTCGGATTTGTCGGGTCGATGATCTCATGGTGGCGAATTCCCCAGCATCGAGCGACAACGATCGTGATGACTGCAGTCGGGGGTTTCTTGATTGTCAGCGGATTCGGTCTCACACTCAACTGCGACCGGTCTATCCAGAAGACATGGTGCGACCCAAACTTTGAGCGTGAACAGGCCGTAGCCGAGCGAATTCAAGTGGACGGGACGTTTCTGAGCGCCGGACGCGCCGGTGGGTCAACCGGCGCCGCTCAGGTTACCTACTTGGTTGCTGACGGCGCGGTGCTCGCGGCGGTGGTCCTCCCACCGGGGGAGTGGGCCTTTGAGCAGCGCGACCATCAGCCCAACGAGGAGGAGCGTGGGCGTTTTACCACTCAAGATCCCCTCTATTCGGACTGCCAGGTCGACTCAAAGATCGTGGCTCGGCCCCAAGGGTCGGTCGTGACGTTGGTAGTCGGTTGTGGGGGAGTGGGCTAACCCTTAGTTGTGGGAATGTTCGTGATCATGCTCATGCTCATGAGCGTGGTCATGGTCGTCACCAGCGCCGTCACCATTACTCTCGGCAGCGATCTGCGCCCGAACCTCTTCCATGTCGATCTCTTTGATCTGGCCGATGAGGTCTTCCAGCATTTCACCTGGTAGCGCACCTGGCTGTGAGTAGAGGATTACCTGTTCTTTGAAGACCATAAGGGTCGGAATCGAGCGGATATTGAAAGCCTGAGCGAGCTCCTGCTGATCTTCGGTGTCAACCTTGCCAAAAACAATATCGGTGTGCTTCTCCGACGCGGTCTCGAATGTCGGCGCAAAAGAGCGACAGGGACCACACCACTCGGCCCAGAAGTCAAGAACAACGGTGTCATTTTCTTTGACGATGTCGTCAAAAGTCTCTTTAGTTACGGTCACGGTGGACATCAGAAAGCCTCTCTAAGAAGTGGGTTACACACATTACAACGGCGATCCGCGCCGATTTCTTCCCATCAATACAATCGCCTGATGCCGACAATCCAGAAAATCCGCTACTCCGACTGCGACCCCCAGGGGATCGTATTCAACGGTAACTATGCGCGCTATTGGGACGATGCCATGACCGACTGGTTCGACGACCTGGAAGACAACCACGGAATTTTGTTGTCCGGCCTGGGGATCGACGTGGTCACTGCACGACTTGAAATCGATTTCAAATCGACAGCGACTCTTCGGGACCTCCTTGAAACCGAAATCGAGGCTGAAAAGCTCGGAAACACTTCGATGACACTCCATATCGAGACCACAAAACAATCCGACGCTTCGCTTGTCGCTGTCGGCAAGATTGTGTGTGTCTTTGTCGACCGGAAGTTACTCCGCCCGGTACCCGTCCCGGAGTCATTTCGGTCGATCTTCGACGAATCGGTTTAGCCTTGCTGTTGGTACAACGAATACGGAGGCAAAGGTGGAATTGGGTGCATTTTCGGTCAGTCTGTCGGTCAAAGACATGGCGGCGTCACGTCACTTCTATGAAACCCTTGGCTTCGCAGAAATCGGTGGCGACGGCACCGAATGGCTGATTCTCCGAATACAACCCAGCCTCAATTTCGCTCGGGCTCAACGTCGGCCCACCTGAATCGAAACAATTGGTGAACTTCAAGAGGGGATCGCATTAGTGTTGACCCATGCCCGAGTCCGAGGAATCGAAGAGCAAACTCCGAAAAGCTGGTGAGGAAATCGCCAAAGAATCGAACCCGGTGACGTTCCGGCAAAGAATCCGTGGCGCTCCGGTGATCAAACAAGTCCTCAGGGTTATCGATCGCTTCCTTTAGAAATCACCGCCAGAGGCCTCAGTCTCGTCTGTCGGCTCCTCGTGTCAGCACGCGGGAGTTTTTCGGGGGACCTGGTAGGTTCGGAGGATGAACCACCACAAGATTCTTTGGGTATTGCAA
>JBBKXI010000039.1:0-15306 GCA_037969415.1 Acidimicrobiia bacterium
GCAACGGCCGGGGGTGGACGAGGAAGATCACGCGGATTGATCAGCGTTGGTGTCTACAACCCCACCCTCCCGGCTCCTACGTCGCCGTACTCCCTCCTAAAGGAGGGAGAGCAGAGTGGCGGAACGTTGCCGTACTCCCTCCTAAAGGAGGGAGAGCAGAAGTGGCGGAACGTTGCCGTACTCCTTCCTAAAGGAGGGACAGCAGAATCCTGAAGGAGGGCACAGAATCCGAAAGGAGCGGATCAGAATCCGAAAGGATGGAGAGAAGATTCCGAAAGAAGGAGAACAGAGTCAGGCGGTTTCGGCGGTGCCTACTAGGCGGCGCAGGGTGCTGGTCAGGACTCCCTGACGAAGATCGAACTTATCTAGGTAGGCATCGACTCCCGCGGTCCAGGCGTCCTGTTTTTCATCGGTGTTGGCGACACCTGAAACCATCACGATCGGAACGTCGATGTCAGAGCGTCTTAGAGCACGGACCAACTCCGCCCCGTTAGAACGCGGCATGGAGTAGTCAACGACAAGTGCGTCGAAGTTTTCCTCGGCCATAGCCATCACAGCTTCCCGCGCTCCCCCGGCGACCGTGACATCGAACCCATCTCCGTTGAGCGTGGCTGACAGCAACTGGCGGACACCAGCAGAGTCATCCACCACCAACACTTTCGGTCGTAGATTCACCGGCTTCGGAGTTCGACCGGCGAATTTGCCCAAGAAATTTGGATCGAGAACCACCAGCACCTGGCCCGCCCCGAGAAGTGCTGCCCCGGTGACGTGGCCTACTCCTTCGAGAATCGGCCCCAAGTTCTTGACTGCGACACGACGACGGTCGACCAACTCGTCGACGGCCACTGCAACTGTTCCTACTCGCGTGTTGACAACGACTATTTCTCGCTCTTCGGCAGACCCCTCTGTTCCGACCGCCTCTGAGAGAGAAACAACCGGCACCCCGCCGGACTCGAAGTGAAGAATCCGGCCAGATGGGGTAGTTCTAATCTCGGCTTTTGATAGCGGCATCGAAGCCTCCACGGAGGCCTCGGGCAGTCCCCAGAACTGCTCGCCGGAGACCACGACGACAACATTTTGCAACACCATCGACACCGGGAGCTTCAATGTGACTGTCGTCCCGACACCGCGTTGGGTTTCAAGATGCAGAACGCCTCTCACTTTTTCAACTGACTCCCTGACAGCGTCAAGCCCTTCTCCTGATCCCGAAAACTCAGTCGGGGATTCGACAGTGGTGAATCCGGGATGAAAGAGAATTGGAGTCAGGTCAGATGGCAGCGGGGTAAGCCCTCGCTCTGAGGCGACCTCGGCAACCCGGTCCCAGTCGATCCCCGATCCGTCATCAGCCACCGAGATTTCAACCTTCCCGTCAACAGTGTGGATTCCGACGGAAACCGTCCCGGTTGCTTGCTTTCCATTGGCTAGACGGATCGCGGACCCCTCGATACCGTGGTCGATCGCGTTGACCAACAAGTGCCTTATTGGTTCCCGGAGAAGGTCAACGATCTGGCGGTCGAGTTGTACTGGCTCCCCGACAAGATCGAGGCGAACATCCTTACCAATGCGACGGCCCAGGTAGCGGACAAACTGGGGAAACGTCGAGGTGACTTCAGCGAAACTCACGTTGGCCAGGGCCACGGCGTGGTCCTGAATCTCGCCGATCGATGAGCTGAGACCGCCGAGCTGGCTTCGCCAGGCCTTACGGAACAATTCGGGATCGGCGCCTTCGATAGAAACCAATGAAAGGTCGGCCAGGGCATCGGCATCCAGCGACACCTCGACTACACGGTTGATCAGACGGTATAACTCACCTGTATCCACACGGGTAACGCCACCAAGTAACGACTGCGACACCGATGAGAGGAGCCCGCCGAGTGAACCGGACTCCGGTTGGGTAAGGGTAAGGACATCGTCAGACTCTTTTCCGTCTTCGAGTCCCTCGAGTAGCTTCTTGATCAGCGGGGCAATCTCGATCCCGTCGTCGTCGATCGACGAAGGAAGGCGACCGGCGACCGCCTCCATTGCCACAACAATGTCGGAACTAGGTGCCTGGCCGGTCGAAACGGTTCGCCACAATTCTTCAAGACAGGTGGCGGCCTCGCGGATGCGGTCGTACCCGAGAAGGCCCGAGGACCCCTTGATTGTGTGGGCATCCCGGATCAGATCGGGAACGTCGGCAGCTGCCAGGGTGCGGTCGCGGAGAGCGCGTGCGCCCACCACCAACCGATCCGATCTTTGCTGAAGCTCATCACGAAAGATTCTGGTGAGCTCAGGAGTGTTCATGTCCAAATAATTTCCCTGGCCTTTTGGGCGTTATCGGCATATCGGGGGTTGTCTTGAATGGTGCATTTCGCCGCGACGTCCGCGAATAATGCCGTCGACCCGACTTCATTCCGGGAACGCGTGTTTTGGTGCTACAAACGTTGTTGCAGGTGGTCGACTATTCCCACTCAATAGTGGCTGGCGGCTTACTCGAAATGTCGTATGCAACCCGATTGATTCCCGGCACTTCATTGATTATTCGCGACGACATCTTCTCCAGGAGGTCATATGGAAGTCGGGCCCAGTCAGCCGTCATCGCATCCTCTGAGGTAACCGCTCTGATTATCAACGGGTAGGCATAGGTCCGACCATCTCCTTGAACACCAACGGTCTTCACTGCTGGCAGTACCCCGAACGCCTGCCAAATTTCCTTTGTGAGCCCGGCACGCTTGATCTCTTCGGCAACAATGCGGTCGGCCGATCGCAACAGATCCAGGCGCTCTACAGTGATATCGCCGATGATTCGGACGGCGAGCCCCGGTCCGGGAAATGGTTGTCGCCACACGATGTCTTCGGGCAATCCGAGTTCCTCACCCACCGCCCGGACCTCGTCCTTGAACAAGTCACGGAGCGGTTCTACGAGTTCGAACTCCATGTCGTCAGGGAGCCCACCAACGTTGTGATGAGTTTTGATCGTCGCGGCCGTTCCCGAACCCGACTCTATGACATCGGGATAGAGGGTCCCCTGCACAAGGAATCGTGCATCTCCCACCGATTCGGCTGCCTCCTCGAAGACCCGGATAAACTCGCCCCCGATAATCTTGCGTTTTTCCTCGGGCTCGGTGACTCCAGCCAGTTTCTCTAGAAAGCGGTCTGCTGCTTTGACGTGAATCAGGTCGACATCGAAGTTGGAGCGAAACGTCTCTTCGACTTGCTCGGCTTCACCAAAACGCATCAGGCCATGATCGACGAAAATACAGGTGAGTTGGTCTCCTACAGCGGCGTGAACCAGGGCCGCTGCGACGGCGGAGTCAACCCCGCCCGAAAGACCACAGACAACTTTCTCGGACCCAACCTGGCGACGGATGGCATCGACCTGCTGCTCGATGATGGAATGGCTGGTCCAATCCGGGGCGAGGTCGCAAACGTCATATAGAAATCGCTTGAGAATCTCTCCACCTCGCGGAGTGTGGCCAACTTCGGGGTGGAATTGAACGCCAAAGAGGCCGCGATCCCGGTTCTCCATAGTGGCGACTGCGGCACCGGGAGAGGTAGCGACCGCGGTGAAACCCGGAGGCGGCCGGGTGACCTGATCCTGGTGGGACATCCAAACGGTCTGATCGCGGGGAAGGTCGGACAGTAGAAAACTATCCCCGGTTACCGCCAGATCTGTCTTTCCGTACTCTCCGGCACCCGTGTTGCTGACCTCACCCCCGGCAATATCAGCCATCAACTGGTGGCCGTAGCAAATCCCCAACACCGGGATCCCCAGGTCGAGAATGGCGGGATCCATGCGATAAGCATCTTCGGCGTAAACCGAGGCTGGGCCACCGGAGAGGATCAATCCTCCGGGCCGGCGCCGCTTGATCTCGGCGGCGGTGATGTCGCGAGCAACGATCTCGGAATGGACATGGGCCTCACGGACTCGTCTAGCGATCAATTGGGCGTATTGGGCGCCGAAGTCGAGTACGAGAACAGACTCGTTCTCGACGGTTCTCCTCATGGTCCGGATCTCGTCGGCGAGTCCAGCGTCATCCCATCCCGACGTTTTGGCTGCGCTGGAGAGATTTGCCCTCGGTCTGCAGGGAGGGAGCGATCATTACTTCCGCTTTCTGGAACTCCTTGACATCGGAATATCCGGTGGTCGCCATCGAAATCTGAAGACCCCCGAAAAGGTTGAGTTTTCCATCATTCTCATGGGCCGGGCCGACCAGGATTTCCTTGAGGGTCCCACGATTCCCAACTTTCACCCGGGCGCCCCTGGGGAGTGTTGGGTGGAAAGTGGCCATTCCCCAGTGAAACCCGGCGCCTGGTGCTTCGCTTGCAGAGGCCAACGGCGAACCAATCATCACGGCATCTGCCCCGCACGCAATAGCCTTGGAAACGTCACCACCGGTACGCATCCCACCGTCAGCAATCACATGGACATACCGGCCTGTCTCGTCGAGATACCTGATCCGCGCACCGGCCGCGTCAGCTATCGCGGTGGCTTGAGGCACTCCAACACCGAGGACTCCCCTGGTGGTGCATGCCGCCCCGGGTCCTACTCCAACAAGGACACCGATCGCTCCTGTTCTCATCAGATGCAGTGCAGTGGAATAACTTGCGCAACCACCGACTATTACCGGAACCGGGCAATTGGCGATGTATTCCTTCAGATTGAGGGGCTCGGTCCGGGTCGAGACATGCTCTGCGGACACCACGGTTCCCTGGATGACCAAAATGTCGAGCCCGGCGTCAAGAGCATGTGATGCCCAAGAGCGGATCCGTTGTGGCGTCAACGACGCCGCGGTGACAATTCCGGCCGCCTTCATCTCTGCGATCCGTTGCCCGATGAGATCGGGATTTACCGGAGCCAAATAGATCTCCTGCATCCGAAGAGTTGCCTTCTCGTTGTCGAGTTCCGAAATCTCTTCGAAATAAGGCACAGGATCTTCGTACCTTGTCCAGAGCCCCTCCAGATTGAGAACGCCAAGCCCGCCCAGTTCTCCGATCTTTACGGCAGTTTCGGGACTGATCGCCGAATCCATGGCCGAGCCCATCATGGGCAGTGAAAACTTGAAGGCGTCGAGTTGCCAGGAGATATCTACGTCGTCGGGGTCGCGGGTCCGCCGCGAAGGCACGATTGCAATGTCATCAAAGCCGAAGGCCTGACGCCCCGACTTGCCGATCCCGATCTCTATCTCCAAAACATCCTCCGCCGGTGAGTTGGGGCAAGGGTAACAGGGCAGATGCCGATCGAATCAGTACTCTGCGCCGTCGTGACATGACCGACTTATCCACCACACCCCGAACCTGGTCATACCTCGACTTCGTCCTTGTCATCCTCGGAGGGTTTCTCGGGGCGGGCGTATTTGCCGCGGTCGGCTTCGCCGTCGACAACGAAGATTTCTTCATCATTCTCGCCCTGGCCGGACAGTACGTCGGACACCTCTTTGTCTTCTGGTTAATCAATCGATCGAAACCTCCCAACTCTTTGGGCCTCGAAGTTCACGGACGCGACACCGTTTATGTCATCGCTGGAGTAGGGCTCCAACTGGGAATTTCGATTCTTTTCCTTCCCGTGGTCCTGTTGCTATTCCCGGACGGCGGGCCGGCGCAAGAAATCGGGTCGGTTATTTCGGGTCTGACCTCTACGGCGGCCCGGATCGGCTCACTGTTCATTTCAGTTGTTCTCGCCCCCGTTACTGAGGAAATTGCCTTCCGGGGAGTTTTGATCAAGGCATTGGGAAAGAAATCGAATCGCAGCATCATTGTTATCAGCGCTGCGGTTTTCTCACTATTCCACGTGGCCGGATTGGCATCGGGAAGCTTCCTCCAAGCCGCGGTCATTGTCCTCCCCCAACTTTTCCTGGTGGGTGTGGTGCTGGCGTGGCTGACACTACGTTCTGGACGACTGGGCCCTGCCATATTCCTCCACAGCGGGTTCAACCTGCTGGCGGCGATCGTGCTGTTATTGCCCGCCGATTTGGTCAACGTTTGAGGCGTAGCCCAGACCGACCGCTCGCCGAACCGGAACCATTTCCGACTCGGCACGGCGACGGGCGATTTCACCGTTTCTGACCATCAGCGAAGCGACGTCGTTAGAACTCAGGGCATTGAACGATTCTGAGATCGGTCGGACTCCCTGGGCAATTGCCTCAGCGACAGCGAGCTTGAAGACTCCGTAACCGGAGTCGGCATACTCAGCGGCGAGGTCTTCCACCGAGCGGTCCGTGAATAGGGCGAACAATTCGAGAAGATTGGAGATCCCGGGCTTGTTCTCCCAGTCGTAGGCCACCTCCGACCCGGTATCCGTAACCGCCGCCTTGACCTTCTTTACTATCTGGTCAGTGGTGTCAGTGAGCAAGATGCGGCTCTTCGCCGACGGGTCCGACTTGGACATCTTCGATGTTGGGTCGGTAAGCGACATCACCCGTGCCCCGATCTCAGGTGTAATTCGCTCCGGAACTGGAAACACTTCGCCAAAGCGATCGTTAAACCGGACCGCCAGGTCGCGTGTCAGCTCGAGATGCTGGGTCTGGTCGTCGCCGACCGGTACAGCCTGGACCTTGTGGATCAAGATGTCGGCGGCCATGAGGACGGGATAGGAAAGGAGCCCGAGATTCTGCCCGGCGCGATCAGCCTTCTCCTTGAATTGAGTCATCCGCTCCAGCTGCCCGATCCCGGTGAGGGTGCCGAGGATCCAGGTCAGTTCACTGTGCTGGGGTACGTCGGACTGGAAATATAACAACGATCTCTTCGGGTCGATCCCAACCGCCAACACCATCTTCGCCGTCTCAATCCTCTGCTTGGACAGTGCCGAAGGATCGTAGGGCAGAGTCATGGCATGGAGGTCGACAACGCAGTAAATGGTCTCATACTCATCCTGCATTGAGACCCAATTCTTCAAGGCTCCAACGTAGTTGCCCAAATGAAGGTCACCAGTCGGTTGGATCCCGGAAAAAACCCTCTTGTTTTCAGTCATCACTCATACCTCAATCACTCACAAAAAAACCGCCGGTATGCCACCACCGACGGTAAACAACTACGCGGATCAGTGTCTATGGGTTCAGACACCAACGCCAGGTTGAAAAGCTCATTGCCGATACGTTAACGAGCCGTCCCCGAGATATCAACGCCCTGGTCGCGCAAGAATGCCTCCTCAGACTCGAGCAGCCCCCACGCCTGGTCGACCTTGAGCCCTGTCACCAAGGCAGGCCCCATCTCCGAGACGAACCGGGTTGCAGAAAGTGCGGTCGAACTGAGGTTGGCACCGGATAGATCCGCAGCGACAAACCGCGCTCCCTCAAGGTCGGATCCAGAGAGGTCCGCTCCGGTCAGGTGAGCCCCGGTCAGGTCGCTTAAGGATAGGTTCGATTCTCTGAGGTCGGCGCCGGCCAGATCGACACCGCGAAGATCACAATTCTTTAGATAGATTCGTCGTAGATCTGTCGACCTGGGCGCCCACTGACGCAAATCTAAGCCGAGGAGGACCCTGCCTCGATACTTGTCATAAGACTCGGCAGTGAGAAATCGGTTTACCTGCTCGGGGCGAATCGATCCGGACGTAAATCTCTCTGTGCCACTCGTTGGATCGGCATTGAAATGGTACGAAGAGTTGACCTCCCACCAACCTGGCCGATCCTCCCCCAACAGAACAATCCTCTTCAACCACTTGATCGACTTGTAGAAGTAGCGCCCCGGGGTGACAACCCGCACCGGTCCCCCATGCTCGATGGAGAGAGGCTCGCCATTGAAGGCGTGCACTACCCACGAACGCTCCAGTGCCACTTCGATCGGTAGCGACGTATGGTGATTTCGGTCACTGTATGCCTCGAAAGATACGAAGGCGGCGGCGCTTTCTGGAACCGCAAGGGAGAGAAGGTCCCGGAGCGGGATTCCGGTGAATCGAGAATCGAAACGCGTCCATGAGGTGACGCAATGGATATCGAATACCACGTCTCGAATGGCCAATTCGCGAAGCCCAGGAAGATCCAAAGTCGTCGGCGTCGTGACCACACCCCCGATATGAAGCGACCAGTTGTCAGGGTTGGAAGCCAACTCGGATGTCGGTGCTCGCTCCCCGACCACCGGGAACCGCCTGGTCTCGATTTGACCCGGCGGCAGCCTGCTCACCCGGAGTCTCCCAGGCCCCTCTCCACCGTGGGCCCATTGAGAAAGTCTGCGACGATCGAAGATGGTTCCACTACCGCCTTGAGCACAGCTGCGCCGGATGGGGCAATGAAATCGACGACCTCCACCTCGAGTTCAATCACACCTGACGTTCCCAGCCCCCGTATCGTGGTGGCAAGGCCGACAGCATCCATCAATGTGAGGTCCTGATCGACGGTGACAAATGGCGCGACCGCTTGGGCAACACCAATGATGTCCTGCGGGTTGGAAAAATCTCCGAGCCGGCTCATCATGAAAATCAAGAATTCTCGTTGTCGCTCATTCCGGGTCAGATCGGACACACCTTCAACGGTTCGCCAACCATCTTCGGTTAGCTCCTGAGTATGACGCGAGCGCAACCACGCCAGGGTCTGGGCGCCGTCGGCGAGTGTGCATCCTTCCGGAAGGGAGAGCTTGGATCTTTGATCTCGCACCTCGTTCTCGACGCAAATTTCGTAGCCGTCCACAGCATCGACGGCGCTTTGGAATCCGGCGAGATCGACCAACGCAAAGTGGTCGACGGGGACGCCAATCAGATTTTCAACTGTTTCGACAACGACGCTCGGGCCGTTCATCGTCTCACATCCGTCGAGAGTTTCGTTGATTCGGTACTGTCCATCGCCGCACACCTTGTCGACCCAGAGGTCCCGGGGTAAGGAAAGGATTCCCAACTTGCCGTCGGCAGACCGATCACGAATTAGAACAAGGATTACATCAGCCCGTTCGCCATCGAAGTCACCGAATCCCTCGGTATCGTTGCGTGAGTCCGAGCCGACCAGGACGCTGACGTCAAGCCCATCACCCGATGGTGGCACCGTGATCTGGTCAGGGTCATCGACCGTGGAAACGGTTGGGTCGTCGCCAGGGCCGTTGTCCTCACCAGCTGCAGAGGGAGTATTGATAGCGACCCGGTTGACATCACTCCATGTGGTCGCGACTAAATAGAAGCCGCCGCCAACGACGAGGGCTAACAAAACGGCACCAGCAATGAGTACGCGTTTTCTGGTCAAGGGAGTTCCGCCACGAGGTCCAATTCTATGCCGGGATCCGAGATTTGCGACTTGAGGGCTAGTCGAGCCCGACCAGAAGTCGCACCATCCGCGCGGTAGCTCCCCACAAAGTGTCGGTTCCAAGGTCGAAATACCATACGTTCCACCCCTCCCAAGGCACGTAGGACCATCGATCCGAATCGGCAAGATCGGAGAGCAAGGGTGTGTAGATCCTGGCAACTTCGCGATCAGACGGAATCAAGCCGAGAGGGGTGCTTATCCGGGCCACCACCGGTACCACCATGAGTTCGAACTCGACAGTGTCGATCGGCTGGAGGAACCCGAGAATCGTCACCTGGCCCTTCTCGATCCCTACCTCTTCGTGGGCCTCTCTCAACGCCGTGTCTATAGGGCCGTCATCTTCGACCTCCGGGCGTCCCCCGGGAAACGCTATGTGGCCGGCGTGGGTGGGCATTGTGTCCGGGCGCTTAGTCAGGATTACTCTGATCTCTCCGTCGGCGTCTTCAAACAGCGGGACAAGTACTGCCGCCTGGAGCTTCTCCCCTGGTGGCGGAAACGTATCTTGGAGATGAATCTGGTCCCACATTGCCCGATCAGGTTACGGTTTGAATAGGCTGTGCCAGTGGCTTCACCAACCCTGGAAACCGAACGCCTGCTGATCAGGAAATTTTCCCGTCGTGACGCGGGGTCGCTAAATGATGCAATCAGGGTGTCATTGCCCGATCTCAACCAATGGCTTCCGTGGGCCAGAACTGATTATGAGTCCGGCGACGCAGTTGCATTTATCCGGGACTCGGTCCAGGCATGGAAAGAAAATCGCGCCTGGGACTACTCAATTCGATTCCGTGAAGAACCGGCTCGTCACATCGGGAACATTTCAATCTGGACGGTGTCGAAAACCGGAAAAATTGCCGAGATCGGTTACTGGATTCGATCCGATGAAACTTCTCGCGGAGCATGCACCGAGGCGGCGGGGGCGGTCCTAGGCGAGGCGTTTGGCCGACTCGGGTTCCATAAGGTGGTGATGCGAATTGCGATCGGCAACGATGCATCGCACCGGGTGGCTGAGAAGGTCGGATTCACCAGAGAGGGTGTACTACGCGAAGAGTTGCTGATCCGGGGAAACTGGGTCGACCATGCGCAGTGGTCGATGCTCGACCGCGAGTTCTCTACTTTGCGTCGCACCCAGAAATCGACTGGATCGACCACCTAGGGATCGTCACCCGCCGGTGGCGAGGACCCGTGACGCTTCACCGACGAAGGTGGCGATTGACGGATAGATTCCAATGGCGATGGTGAGCCCAGCTGTAATCAACAACGCCAGGCGAAGCCCTCCCGTCGGAGCCATCTCTTTGTCGGGAATTCGATCGACTGCTGGATCGTCAAGCCAAACCGATTTGACTACTCGTGCGTAGTAATAGAAGGCGATCACCGCGTTTACTGCAGCAATTACGGCGAGGACGATGGTCGCCGAGCCGCCAGCAATAACTACCGACCGAAACATCTCAAACTTGGCAAACCATCCAGCAAGGGGCGGTATCCCCGCCAGGCTGAAGAAGAAGATTCCAACCAGAATACCCAGTCTGGCATCTATCTTGCCCAGTCCCGCCCAGTCGTTGATTTCACCCGATCCGATCTTGTTGTCGACGGCAATAACAACGGCAAAAGCTCCAAGATTCATTATGGAAAAGATCGCCAGGTAGATGACGGTTGCCGAGAATCCCTGTTCCAGGTTTGACCCGGCCACTGCGGCGGCAGCAAACGGAACCAGCATGAACCCGGCCTGAGCGATGGAACTGTATGCCAGTAGCCGCACGATATTCGTTTGGCGTAGTGCGGAGAGGTTGCCCAGAACCATGGACAGAACTGCAATAACCCAAAGCGCCGGCGCCCAAATCTCACTCAGGTCGGGCAATGCCAGGTACATCACCAGAAGCATGGCTACGAATCCTGCTGCCTTGGAGTTGACTGATAGATAGGCGGTGACCGGTGTCGGCGCTCCTTCGTAGGTATCGGGGACCCAGAAGTGGAACGGTGCGGCAGCAATCTTGAAACCAAAGCCGAGAATGACAAAGAGAACGGCAAGAATCATCGCCGGTTCGGTTTCCTGGCCGGCGGTAGCTTGAGCCAGACCGCTGAACGTGACTTCGCCGGTTAGGCCATAGAGCATCGACATACCCCATAACAGGACTCCCGTCGAGAGAACTCCCATGATGAAGAACTTCATGGATGCCTCGTTAGATTTCAGGTCTCCCTTCCGCCAACCGGCGAGAAGAAACAGGGGTGCTGTGGTGAGCTCTAGTCCGACAAAAAGAACGATCAGGTCACGCGAAGATGCCATCAAAAGCGTTCCCAGGACCGAGGCAAGGATCAAGAAGTAGTACTCCCCCTGGTAGAACCGTTCCGACTCGATGTAGTGGTGTGAAAGCAGAAGGACCAGGTAGGCGGAGACAATAAAGAGGCCCTTGAGGACAAGGGCAAACTGGTCGACGACGTAGCTGCCGTCGAACATCGACCGCACCTCACCGTCGACCGCAAGGAAGATCAGGGGCACTGCAGCCAAAGCAGTTCCGGCGACTGCGGCTGTTGCCGTCCAGTATTTGTTGGGGCGGGTGAGGATCAGATCGAGCGTAAAGACAACGAGTATCGTCGCCACGATCACCAACTCTGGCGCCAGTGCCAGATAGTCGATATCAAACGGCATATTGCCGGCCGATCAGCGCCATTCGATTCACGGTTAGCCACCACCCGGAAGCGATGCTGTGATGTCAGTGTCAAACACGGTCTGGACCAACGAAACCACGGTGTCGGTCGTCGACTCGAAAACGATCTTCGGATAAACCCCAATCACGACGATCAGAATGATCATCGGTACCCAAGCCGTCATCTCGAACCGATCGACGTCGTGGAATTCGTGACCCTCCCATTCCGCCTGGGGTTCTCCCAGGTTGACGTTCTGAAGCATGTAAAGCATATAGCCAGCGGTTAGAACCGTGCCGATGGCGCCGATCACCATCGAAGTCCGGAATACGCCGAGAGACAGGCCACTGAGCGGGTTATAGGACCCCACCAGCGACATGAATTCTCCCCAAAACCCGGCGAGTCCGGGGAGCCCGAGGGAGGCCATCGCCGTGAAGGCCAGAATCCCTCCCATAATCGGCATCAGTTTCATGTTCCCACCAAGGCGTGACATCTCGCGGGTGTGGTAGCGGTGATGCATCGACCCTGCGACAAAGAACAGCAAACCAGTGATGAGACCATGCGCGACCATTCCAATGATCGCTGCGTTGATTCCAATTTCGGTGAGCGTTGCGATGCCAAGCATCACGAATCCCATATGTCCCACCGAGGAAAAAGCAATAAGACGCTTCATGTCGGTTTGGGCCAAACAGGCAAGCGAACCATAGATGATGCCAATAACGGAAAGAATGGCGATGAACGGGGCCCAGCTTCTTGCCTCATCAGGAAGGATTGGCAATGAGATCCGGATAAAGGCGTACGAACCGAGTTTCAACATGATTGCTGCCAAAAGCACCGAGCCCACAGTCGGCGCTGCGGTATGGGCGTCAGGGAGCCAGGTGTGAAGCGGCCACATTGGGACCTTGACCGCAAAGCCGAGGAACATCGCACCAAACACCAGGAATGCGAACGTACCAGTGAATGCACCCATCCCACCGAGGTTGGTGAGCTCAACCATGTCAAAGGTCCGCTCGCCGAACTCGCCTGACTTGAAATAAAGGGCCAAAAACCCGAGGAGCATGAACGCCGAACCAAAGAGCGTGAACAGAAAGAACTTGATGGAAGCATAGAGCCGTGTTTCCACCTCTTTGGCGAATCCGGGGATCTTCCGGGGGGTCTTGTCACCCCACACGCCGATCATGAAGTACATCGGGAGCAGCACGATCTCAAAGAAGATAAAGAACAACACCAGGTCGAGGGCGACGAACGTTCCGTTCAAACCGGTGGCCAGAAGCAACATCAGAATTAGGAAGGCCTTGGGGTTGCGTGGCTCCTCCCAATGGTTCCACGAGTAGATCACCGCAAGAACCATGATGAAAGTTGAGAGGACCAATAGCGGGAGGCTGATTCCGTCTATGCCCATGTGGTAGTTGGCATTGATGGCACCAATCCAGGTTTTATCGACCTCGAATTGGTAGGTGTTGTATTGCGCACCGCCAAACTCAAACTGGCCGATCAGCACCAGCGAAAGCAGGAACGCTAAGACAGCCGCACCAAGCCCGAGGGCCTTGACGACATTCTCTTTCTCCTTGGGTACCAAGCCGATCAGCAAACCGCCGATCACTGGCACGAAGACGATAAGCGTCAGACCCCAGCTTTCGAACCATTCCATTTCTATGCCTTCCTAAATCGCGATCACAAATATGACAACTAAGAGGACAGCCCCACCAACCGCCAAGGCGGCGTACTGCTGGACCCGCCCGGTCTGGAGACGTCTCATTCCGCCACCGGCGCCATCGGCAGCCGCCGACAATCCGTTGACAAACCCGTCAACACCTCTCTGATCGAGGATGTTGTAGACAAAACCGCCGAGCACCTTCATCGAGGCGCCAACCCCGTTGACGATGCCATCGAGGATGTAGGTGTTGAACCAGTCGACAGCCTTCGCCAGCGGACCCATGATCATCGCGACCAGACCGTTTGCAGCGTCGTCGACGTAGTACTTACGCCGGAGCAGGGGGTACAGAAGCGGGACGTCGAGGGTGTCCCGCTCTTCCTGTGTCGACCGATCCTGTCCCCAAATGGCGAGGCCGAGCCATACGCCCAGCAAGGCGGCTGTCATACCGAAGGCGGCCAGGGCGAGATCGAGACCTTCGGGGTGATGGTCCCCTAACCCCACGACGCGGACCCCGAGCCAGGTTGTGAAGTTCTGGATACCGGGAAGGTTTAAACCAGGAATATTGACGAGTCCAAATAGAGCCGAGGGAATCGCCAGTCCGATCAGTGGCCAGGTCATGATCCTCGGTGACTCGTGAGGATGAGCATCGCCCTTATATCCGCCAAAGAAGGTGAGCGCCACGGTCCGTGTCATGTATAGAGCGGTGACAAATGCACCAGCGATCGCGATCCACATCACCGCGGTGTAGCCCTCGTGGCCCAGAGTGGCGAGGATCTCATCCTTCGACCAGAACCCTGCCAGCGGAAAGATTCCTGCAAGGGCAAGCGAACCAACCATGAATGTCCAATATGTGGTGGGCATGTACTTTCGCAGGCCACCCATATCGGTCATGTTGTTGGAGTGCACGGCATGGATCACCGATCCGGCACCGAGGAATAGGAGTGCTTTGAAGAAGGCATGGGTGAACAGATGGAAAAGCCCTGCCGTATACCCACCCGCTGCGATGGCGGTCATCATGTACCCGAGTTGGGACACGGTGGAATAGGCAAGCACCTTCTTGATATCGTTCTGGACCAAAGCCAGAAGACCGATTGCTAAAAGGGTGATCGCGCCAATCGCCACCATCCACGGCCGGGCGGCTTGGGCCAGATTTTGGAACAATGGGAATGTCCGTGCCATCAGATAGACGCCGGCCGTCACCATTGTGGCCGCATGCATCAGGGCCGACACCGGAGTCGGTCCGGCCATCGCGTCGGGGAGCCAGATGTGCATCGGGAATTGGGCGCTCTTACCCATCGCCCCGAAGAAGAGAAGCAAACCACCTGTCACCGCTACCGCGCCCAGGGCCTCGTCGTGGGCGACCGAGGCGAGGTCCAATTCTGCGAATCCAAAATTCCCGATCGAAACACCGACCAGAATCGTCCCAAGAATCAGACCAACGTCGGCCACTTTGTTGGTCATGAACGCTTTGTTTCCGGCCTTCACGTTGTCGAGGTTTTCCCAGTAATGCCCGATTAACAGGTACGAAGCAAGTCCTACTCCTTCCCACCCGATGATCAGTTGGATCAGGTTTGGCGCCGACACCAGAACCAGCATCGCACCGGCAAACAACGAGAAAGCAGCAAAAAAGTTATTGACCCTGACGTCGCCCTTCATGTAGCCAAGGGCGTAGATAAAGACGAGGAGGCCGACAAAGTTGACCAGGAAGTACATCATGATCGAGAGCCCGTCGACTACCCACCCCAGCTCAAATACCAGATCTCCGCCGATCCTGCCGATCTCAAACGTTGTTTCGGTGAGAAC
>JBBKXI010000040.1:0-17185 GCA_037969415.1 Acidimicrobiia bacterium
ATCCGGAGTCCGGAGGTCGATCACTACTCCGTGGCCATGCGAGATCCGGAAGGCAACGAATTTGATGTTGTTTAGGAACTACTTCTTGTAGTTGCCAGTCATCCTTGCCATGACTTCCTGGGGGTCACGGGTCTTGATGCGATTGAGAAACTTCTTTGCCCTCTCGCCGCGGAGAACTGTCGCCTTGTGGCCATTGTGGGAGATGATCACCTCACCGTTCTTCCTAGCCTTGTAATCGAAGCCTTCAGGTCGACTCATCAGTCATCTCTATGTAGACCCGTATGCCCGGCAGCACTACGTTCGCCTACGCTTGGGTATGGTCTGTCTCGGTTTCTCAGCATGATCGCTATCGCAACCCTTCTCGTTGTGGTCACGTTGACCCTGATCGTCAATCGAGTAGGAACGATAGCTCTCAGCTCTACCGGGTTGTCTATTGAGGTCGCCCATTTTCAGGCCAGGTCGGCACTAACCGGTGTTGGGTTCACAACTTCGGAATCGGAGTTGATTGTCGGACATCCGGCACGTCGAAGGATTGTCGAGACCCTGATGTTGGTCGGAAATGCGGGTTTCGTGACCATTGTCGGAACCCTGGTAGTCGGTCTTGCTGGGGCCAGCACTGACAATGCCACAATTGCGTTGAGGATCGGAACCCTCGGAGTGGGCTTACTCGTGATCCTCCTATTTGCACGAAGCAAGACTGTCGATCGATACCTCACCCGGTGGATTACCAGTTCGCTGCGCAGATTTACCGATCTCGAAGTGAGCGACTACATCCAACTTCTCGATCTGTCAGCTAACTATTCGGTGGTAGAACTCGAGGTGGATGCCGACAGTTGGATTGCGGAACACCGTTTGGCCGATATGCACCTTCCCGATGAAGGGGTCCTTGTTCTGGGAGTTCGGCGAGATGATGGAACATTTGTAGGTGCCCCCCGGGGACACACCATGATCCGCGAAGACGACACATTGGTCCTTTACGGTTACGCCGATGTGATCCTCGAACTCGCGAAACGGAAGGTGGGCGTGGAGGGCGACCTAGCTCATGAGACCCTGGTCCCCGAGATAGATGAGCGTCACGATGAGGAAGACGCCGCCGACCCGATCTCGAATTCCTAGGGTCGTCCACTTCCCATCGCTGGCAGGGTGGAATGTCATAACTTCCGCTCACGACGTATCGGTCGTAACCTTGTTTGCCCATGACCACCACTGAGGAGCGCATACAGGAAGCCGACGCCGCGCTACTCGGGGCCGGTGGCCATCTCATCGCCCGCCAACTCGGACGGGCCAAGCGTGAGTTCCTGGTTGGAGGAATAGGGACGGTCCTGTATGCGACGATGACGGTCGTTTCTTCATTCGTAATGGGATGGATTACCGACTCGATTCTGATTCCTTCGGTTGCCGTCGGTGATGTCGCGACAGCTTCACTCGCTGGAGCAGCCATCGCGATCATTGGAGTGTCGGTTCTGAGAGCAATCGGAATCACTCTGAGGCGAATGGGCGCATACAACGCCCAATACCGACTTCAGTATCGTGATCGAGTCGAGGTCACCGATCGGTATCTCGAGCTCCCGATCGAGTGGCACCGACGCCATCCGACAGGACAACTCCTCGCCAATGTCAACGAGGATGTTGAAGCGGCATCGTTCATCGCCGCGCCCCTGCCAATGGCGTTCGGCGTGGTTGTAATGCTCACAATCACCGCGGTCATTCTCGTCATGACCGACCCCTTCCTCGCTCTCATCGGGTTCCTGGTAGGGCCGTTGTTGATTGCGGCCAACTATATGTACCAGAAGAGAATGCGACTCGTGGCCGCTCGAGCACAACGGCTCCGTGCCGAAGTTGCCGACATCGCCCATGAATCATTCGATGCCGCCCTCGTAGTCAAGACTCTCGGTCGAGAAGATGCGGAAGTTGGACGCTTTGGGACCAGTTCTGACCAACTCCGTGACCGCATGGTTGAGGTTGGCAGACTACGTGCGGTCTTCGATCCGATCATCGAGGCTCTCCCCAACATCGGAATCCTCGCTGTGCTGGCGGTCGGTGCCTGGCGCGTTGACCAGGGGTTTCTCAGCCCGGGCGATCTCGTCTCGTTTGCATACCTATTCCGACTTGTTGCGCTACCGATGCGGGTTTTCGGATGGATGCTTGGAGAATTGCCACGTGGCGTTGTCGGGCTTGACCGGGTCGAAACGGTTCTCAATGAGACTGAACGATTCTCATACGGCGAGAACGAACCCGAAGAAACTGGCGGTGCCAGTTCCGCTGCCGCCTCAGTGGCATATCTGTATCCGTCAACTACATACGACGACCTGTCCACCTCATCGGTAGAAACCAGCACAGCCGGCGGCAGTCGAGGGGTTTCGGGTGTAACGCTCGACGTCGCACCGGGCAGGACCGTTGCCATCGTCGGGCCGACCGGTTCGGGTAAATCGACCATTGCTCATCTATTGGTTCGCTTGTTTGATCCTGATCGCGGCGAGATTTCTCTGGATGGCCATGGACTGTCACAAATCAACCGCGATGCGTTGGCCGAAACGGTGAGCATCGTGTTTCAAGAGACCTTTCTGTTCGACGACAGCGTCTATGAAAACATCACCCTCGGTGAAAGCTTCACCGACGACGAGGTGGTCGCCGCAGCGCGCCTGGCTCAGGCCGATGACTTCATTCGGACTCTGGACTATGGATACGAAACCAGGGTTGGCGAGAGGGGATCATCTCTGTCCGGCGGTCAAAGACAGCGAATTGCTATTGCGCGGGCCCTGGTTCGGCGTCCCCGGCTCCTTGTACTCGACGATGCCACCTCGGCGGTTGATCCAGCAGTTGAAGGCGAAATACTGGATGGTCTCTCCGAACTCGATACAACTGTCGTCATAGTTGCCTATCGCCGATCATCGATTGTCCTCGCCGATGAAGTTATTTATGTGGAAGACGGTCGGGTCATGGATCGAGGGACCCACAATGCTCTGTATGGACGATCGGTTCCTTACCAACAACTGATCGATGCATATGGTCTCACCGAGGGAGTCGAATGACCACCTCCACCAGACCCCCATCCACCACTGTGGCCCCTGAAACAAAGGATGGAGCCTGGAAAACAGTCAGACGTGGACTGAGTCTCTCACCGGAGTTACGCAACGGATTGATTGGAACAATTGCGATCGCCCTCGTTGCGACGGCGGGAAGAATCATCGTGCCGTTGACGATCCAACGGATAATGGACGGAGGTCTCTCCGGCGAGAGCGTCCAGATGAGTTTCGTTATTCAAATGACCGGGATCGCACTGGTTGCCGTTCTCATCACCGCACTAGCGACCGGTTGGATGCATCTCAGATTGGCCACTGTTTCCGAGACGGCCCTTTCCGGTCTCCGGATTCGTGCGTTCCGACATATCCATGATCTCTCGATGCTCCACCAGGCATCGGAACAACGTGGAGTTCTGGTCGCCCGTGTCACTTCGGATGTAGACCAGATCAGCCGGTTCATGCAGTGGGCTGGCCTGATGCTCCTGGTCAATGGTGGTCAGGCGCTTCTCGCCATCGCCGCCATGCTCTATCTGTCAGTTCCATTGGGTCTCGTCGTGGTGGCCTCAGTTCCCTTCATCCTCCTGGTCATCAATTGGTTTCAGGGCAGGTTGGAAGTGGCGTATCTCACCGTGCGGGAACGAGTCGGACGCATGCTGGGTTTACTTGCTGAAACAGTCGTGGGTGCTCCGGTCATTCGGGCGTACGGAGTCGAAGAACGGACCAGGGAAAAACTCGAAGTTGCAATCGAAAACCATCGAGAAGCCGGAGTCAAAGCCGGCACACTATCGGCGGCTTTCTCTGGCGCTGCTGAGATAGCTTCGTCTGTCGTCGTGGCCGCAGTAGTCGTGGTCGGCACCATTCTGGCGGTCAACGGTGAGACCACCGTGGGTACCGTGGTCGCATTTCTTTTTCTAGTTCAACTGTTCGTACAACCCGTCCAGATCCTCGGGGAAGCTGTGAATGAAGCTCAAACCGCAGTAGCCGGCTGGCGTCGTGTCCTCGACATTTTGGGCATCGCGCCCGACGTTGCCGACCCCGGTGAGGACGGCGTGGAATTGCCACGAACTTCGGTTGGTGCTTCCTTCAACCAGGTGGTTTTCCGGTACCCGCGGTCGGGGCATATTGCTTCCGAGGCCGAATCGTCGCCTGCTCTGCTCTCGACAACTGTCACCATTCCTCCGGAGCAAAAGGTAGCGATCGTTGGTGAGACCGGCTCTGGCAAAACCACTTTCGCCAAGCTACTGACCCGCCTTATGGACCCATCGGAGGGAACTGTCGAAGTGGGCAATATCGATCTCCGCCGGGTGAAGTTCGGCTCGTTGCGCGATCGGGTGGTGATGGTTCCGCAGGAAGGCGTGCTATTCCGCGGTTCGATTGCCGACAACGTTCGCATGGGCCGCCCGGAGGCGACGGATCAGGATTTGCGGAACACCTTTGAGGATCTCGGGATCAGCGAATGGCTCAACGAACTCGACGATGGCCTCAACACCCAAGTCGGGGAACGGGGCAATGCTCTGTCTGTCGGGGAACGACAGTTGGTGACGCTGGTACGAGCCGCCATCGCCGATCCCGATCTGCTGGTGCTCGACGAAGCCACGTCCGCTGTAGATCCGGTAACCGAAGTCAGAATTAGTCGCACCCTATCCGAGCTGACCAGGGGAAGAACCGTCGTGACCATCGCACATCGCATGTCGACAGCGGAGAACGCAGATCGGGTGCTGGTGTTCGATAGCGGCGAAATAGTCCAGGATGGCTCACATTCCCAACTGGTGGCCGAAGGTGGCATCTATGGTCGCCTTTATGAATCCTGGCAACGAGGTACCGGATAAGAAAAGACGCCGTCTGAGCGTCTTTTCAGTCGCCGTCCTTGCCGCCGCTGCAATTGCTGGATGTACGAGCAACGCGGCGATCGCACCCACCGCCACGACAGGTTCCACACTGAGGAGCGGGCCTTCGACAACCACAAGCACCACGCTCGGAACTACGACATCCACCTCAGCGTTGTCCTTTACGACCGCGACATCACCCGCGGGGGCATGCCGTCCTGACCCGTTCGCAGGCCCGTTCCCGGAGGTGTTGTCTAATCGGTACCCGGGCAAACAGATCACCGCTTTCGTTTATGACACCAGGACCCGGTGCGCCTATCGGTTGAATTCGTCAAATCGCCAACCCACTGCGTCGGTATTCAAAGTGATGGTGATGGCGGGTACCTTGTTTGAAGCACAGGAGGAAAACCGAGAACTGAGCGAATGGGACCTGGGCCAGCTCACTCCAATGATCACTCAGTCCACAAACCCACAGGTGCGTAGCCTCTGGAGCTCGTTTGGCTCATCGCCATGGTTCCGACAGCAAGCTGACATCTTCGGTCTGGACGAGACCGAGATCACCGCCGACGGTGGCTCCGCCTGGGGTCGAACCAAGACCTCTGCCGCCGATCAGGTGTGGCTGCTTCGTCAGGTCCTTCTTGGAGAAACCGGCGTCCTCACACCGGACTATCGAGAAGTGGCTCTTTCCCTGATGACATCTGTCGTTCCGGAGCAAACCTGGGGTGTAACCGCCGGCGTACCTTCTTCGTGGGTGGTCGCTCAGAAGAACGGGTTCGCAGGTGCCACAACCAACTCGGTGGGTTGGATCGATGAACCTGGTCCAGGCAACGGATATTTCGTCGCCATCTTGAGCACCGGTTGGTCCAACTTCGCTACGGGCATCCCTGCCGTTGAGTACGTGAACCTGGCCATCGCCGGTGCAATGTTTGACACTATTGCCGACGCCGAATAGTCGGTTGCGCCGTCCCGGTCTAGATTTGGAACATGGATTCCGCCGGTGGACTCTCTAAGAAAATTATCGCCACACAATGGCTCCCCAGGTACACGGGCATGCCCGTCGACGACTTCGGCGACTACATCCTTCTGACCAACTTCAAAAACTATGTTCAAGACTTCGCCACCCGTTTCGACTGCCAGATCACCGGGATCGACCGTCCCATGCAAGCCGCCAGCAACGGCGAGGGTCTATCCATCGTCAATTTCGGCATCGGAACATCAAACGCGGCCACGATCATGGACCTTCTCGTAGCCCGACAGCCGAAGGGAGTCCTATTCCTTGGCAAGTGCGGCGGTCTCAAGGAGTCGAGCGAAATCGGCCACTTCATCCTTCCAATCGGCGCTATACGAGGAGAAGGAACCTCCGACGACTACTTTCCACCCGAAGTGCCCGCCCTGCCTTCGTTCAAACTCCACAAGTTCGTGTCTGAGAAGATCGTCGAGCGTGACCTCGAATACCGCACTGGCGTCGTGTACACGGCCAACCGTCGTCTCTGGGAACATGACCTCGAATTCCTGGATCGTCTCCGGAAGCTCACAGCCATTGCCATCGATATGGAGACCGCCACCATTTTCATTGTGGGCCATCACAATCAGATCGCCCGGGGAGCTCTCCTCCTCGTTTCGGATGTTCCGACTACTCCCGATGGAGTCAAGACCGAAGAAAGCGACCGGCAGGTAACCGAGAACTGGGTCGACATCCATCTCGATCTCGGAATCTCAGCTATGACCGACATCGCCGGCGAAGGCGAGGCAATCAAACATTTCACCTTCTAGTTCTCCTCTCCGACCTCGGGAGGCCTCAGCCATCTCATCCCGTTAAGCTCGCCCGCCATGGCCGCGATTCAACCCACAAAGCGGATCTTCACGGCTTCCAGGAAGAAGCAAGTGCTCTCTATCGTCGTGGTTCTCCTTGTGTTCATGGCTTCTTGGGAGATGTACAAGGTCATCTGGCAAGCCATGGGTTGGATCCGCCCGGTAAGACCCGACGACACCACGATGCCCCACACTTGGGACATGGTGATCGAGTTGTTTCGGCCGGTGCGGCGTGGTGGTCAGCTTCTGATCTTGGATCTGACTCAGCGTTCCTTCTTTACGTTGCGAGAAGCGATCGCAGGCTTCGTAATGGGCGGACTGTTTGGCTTCGGCATTAGCGTCCTGTTTGTCAGATCCCGCTTGTTGGAGAGAGCGTTCATGCCATATGTCGTGGCTAGTCAGACAATCCCGATTATCGCAATCGCCCCCATGGTGGTGGTCTGGGGCGGGCGAGCCGATCTTCCGCAGTGGATGGCTGTAGCGGTCATCTCAGCCTATTTGACCTTCTTCCCAGTTGCGATCAACACGTTGCGGGGCCTTCGTTCCCCCGATCCAAACGCCATGGAGCTAATGAGATCGTACGCGGCGAAACCCAATGATGTCTTGTGGAAGGTCCAGGTTCCCGCCGCACTCCCCTACATTTTTACCGCCCTCAAAGTGTCGGCTACCGCGAGCATCATCGGGGCCTTAATCGGCGAATTACCGGCAGGATTTGGGGAAGGTCTGGGGAGGGCACTCCTCACCTTCTCATCTCAGTTCGGAGCACGCAGCGAGAAACTATACGCGACAGTTATTGTCACTGCCATTGTCGGAATCATCTTCGTTGGAACTGTGATCCTGATCGAGAAACGCGTCATAAAGCAGCGCACTGGGGACGAACACGAACTGGTAGCGAGCGCGGTATGACCTCATCACAAACAGTCGTAGAAGCAAAAGGAGTAGGAAAAATCTTCAGCTCGGGCAGTGGCTCAGTAACTGCGCTGGAGAATATCAATCTCAATATTTCTCCCGGCGAGTTCATCTCGTTGATTGGCCCATCCGGCTGTGGAAAGAGCACTCTCTTAAGGTTGATTGGTGACCTGACCGGCCCAACCTCGGGTGGCCTCACCATCAACGATAAAACACCAACGCAAGCCCGTCTTGACCGCGACTATGGAATCGTTTTCCAAAAGGCAACGCTTCTCGACTGGCGGACAGTTACCAAGAACGTCGAGCTACCCCTGGAAATCATGAACCAATCGGAGCGGGACGTCCGAGCATCCAAAATGCTCGATCTGGTACAACTCGGCGACTTCGCCGATAACTACCCCTGGCAGCTCTCTGGAGGGATGCAGCAGCGCGTGGCTATCGCACGCGCCTTAGTTTTCGAGCCGTCGCTGCTTCTAATGGACGAACCTTTCGGGGCGCTCGACGAGATGACACGAGAACTCATGCAGCAGGAAGTTCTCCGAATTTGGGAGGAAACGAACACCACAGTTGTGTTTGTAACCCATTCCATCCCGGAGGCGGTGTTTCTCTCGACACGTGTTGTGGTGATGTCAGCTCGCCCGGGGCGAATCAGCACAGTGATTGAGACCGGGCTCCCCCACCCCCGTGATGTGGAGACTAGAGAGTCGGCGGCCTTTTACGCCAAGGTCACCGAGGTCCGTGAAGCCCTCCGCCATGGTGAGAAAAAGTGAGCACTACGCCATTTGATGCCTTCGACGGTGACTTGCCGATGGGAACCAGGGCCCCATTCGTTCTCGGTGCCAAACTCCGCGCCTACACACCAGCACTAATCCTCTTCGTCGGAGGCATCCTTCTCTGGGAGGGGGCGGTGCGTCTCTTCAACATTGAAGCCTTCGTGCTCCCGGCACCCTCGGTCATACTGCAGAGTCTCCGTTCGCAGTGGCCGGAGATCTCCGCCGCGGCAGGAAACACCCTGTTCGAGGCATTTGGAGGGCTGGTCGCCGGGATCGTTCTCGGGGTGGTAATGGCACTCAACGTTGTACGTTTCTCCGGGGTGCGAGACGGTTTCATGCCTTTCGCTATTGCGACCAATGCAATCCCGATAATTGCGCTGGCACCGATTCTCAACAACATGTTCCCGATCACAAGTCCAGTGTCGAAGATGGCGGCTGTGGCAATAGTCATCTTCTTTCCAGTAATCATCAACACTGCGCGCGGGCTCACCGAAGTAGACCCGGACGAGTTGGAACTGATGAGATCTCTGGCATCGACCCCGCGCGAAGTGTTTACCCGGGTCAGAATCCCCCACGCCCTTCCCTACTTTTTCAGTGCAGTCAAGATCGCCGCCACCCTCTCCATCATTGTCGCCATCGTCTCTGAGTATTTTGGCGGCCCGCAAGACACGTTGGGCCAATACATAATCCGCAAGGCGAACCTGTTCGTCTTTCCTGATGCTTGGGCTGCAATCCTGGTTGCCTCAACAGTCGGCATTGCCCTCTACGGGCTGATCCTCGGCGTAGAGCGGCTCAGCATGCCCTGGCATGTCGCCTATCGGGCAACCGACGCGAACTGATGCAATCTCGCGTGATATTCGATAGTGTGCGATTTCGATTTAAAGGAGGAATTCTGTGATTGGTACTAGAAACTCATGGCGACGATGGGTTGTGTTACTTATGTCGATGGCACTGGTCGTTGCCGCGTGCGGAGACGACACCGAAGCAGGCGGAGACGGATCATCCACCACGGCCGGTGACGATGGAGCAACATGTGAGACGGTGGACGATGTGCGGGTCCAGCTGCAGTGGGTGGCGCAGTCCCAATTCGCAGGCTATTTCGTAGCCAAGGATCTCGGCTTCTACGAAGACGAATGTCTAAACGTAGAGATTCTCGAGGGTGCGGTCGAGATAGTTCCGCAGACAGTCCTCGCTACCGGTGGTGCCGAATTCGGATTGGCTTGGGTCCCCAAGGCACTGGTATCCCGGGAACAGGGCGCTGACATCGTGAATATTGCCCAGGTGTTCGAACGTTCCGGAACCCTTGAGGTTTCGTTCGCCGATTCTGGAATTACTACTCCCGAGGACTGGGCTGGAAAGAAGGTCGGCAACTGGGGCTTTGGCAATGAGTTCGAATTGACTGCGGCCATCGAGAAGTTCGGTGTCGAAGACGTCGAATTGGTCGGACAGAACTTCGACATGCTCGCCTTGCTCAACGGTGAACTCGACGCTGCGGAGGCAATGACCTATAACGAATACGCCCAGGTTCTCGAAGCGATCAACCCTGACACCGGCGAGCTGTACCAACCCGAGGACCTCAACGTCATCAACTTCAATGATGTTGGCACGGCAATGCTTCAGGACGCCGTCTGGGTCAACGCCGACTGGATTGCCGAAGAAGGCAACGAGGACGTCGCAACTCGGTTCCTCAAGGCGACCTTCCGTGGTTGGATCCATTGCCTCGACGCATTCGACGAATGTGTCGATGTTGTTCTCGACAACGGGTCGACCCTGGGCCAAAGCCACCAGGCCTGGCAGCTCAATGAGATCCTTGCCTTGATCTTCCCGGCGACCAACGGGATTGGCGTGATGAATGCGGACCTGTGGAACCAGACTGTTGAGATAGCGACCGGCCAGATTGTGGAACTCGAGGGTGTAACCATCGACGACAACGCCTATCGGTCCGACCTCGCCGAGGCGGCCGTTGACGCACTGGAAGCCGATGGCCTCGACGTCAAGGGTGCCACCTATGAGCGAAGAGACATCGTCCTTGTGGAGGGTGGCGAATAAGGAACAACGGGACGGTCCAAACCTGGGGCCGGGCTGAGCAATCAGAATGGCCGGAAACTCTCAATGTGTTTCCGGCCATTCTTTCGCGCTAGATTTGAAACACAAGCGAGATTTTTGAGGGTCAATAGAACCTCAAGATTGGAGAAACACAATGGCCAACGTCGTGAGAGCAGCCATCGTCCAAACCGAGTGGACCGGCGACAAAGACTCGATGATCAAGAAGAACGCCGACTATGCCCGAGAAGCATCGAAACAGGGTGCCCAGGTCATGTGTTTTCAGGAGATTTTCTATAGCCCTTATTTCTGCCAGGTCCAGGAGAACGAGCACTTCGACTATGCCGAGCCAATCCCCGATGGACCGACCACGCAATTGATGATGGATCTTGCGAAAGAAACCGGAATGGTCCTGGTCGTTCCAATTTTCGAGAAAGAAGACGACGGCTTCTACTACAACACCGCCGCGGTGATCGATGCCGACGGCACTTACCTCGGAAAATATCGCAAACAACACATCCCGCACGTCAAGGGATTTTGGGAGAAGTTCTACTTCCGACCGGGTAATGGTGGTTATCCGGTGTTCGATACCGCGGTCGGGAAGGTCGGAGTCTACATTTGTTATGACCGACACTTCCCCGAAGGTTGGCGTGCGCTCGGTCTCAACGGGGCGAAGATAGTCTTCAACCCCAGTGCCACCAGCCGCGGACTATCGATGTATCTTTGGAACCTCGAGCAACCGGCCGCGGCAGTTGCCAACGAGTACTTCGTCGGTGCCATCAACCGGGTCGGCAAGGAAGAGTACGGCGACAACGATTTCTACGGTTCTTCCTATTTTGTTGGCCCCAGGGGTCAACTCGTCGGCGAAGCCGCGTCGGACACCGCCGAAGAACTGGTGATTCGTGATCTCAACCTCGATGAGATCGAAGAAGTTCGCCAGCAGTGGGCCTTCTACAGAGACCGGCGTCCAGACGCCTACGACGACCTGGTAGTTCGTTGACCGAGGGCAAGCATTCGGAGCTACTCGCCCGGCACCGGGACGTGCTGCCCTCCTGGATGGCGCTCTATTACAACGAGCCAATCGCCTTAGTCGATGGCGAGGGTCGCCGCGTTATCGATGCCGAAGGCAACCAGTATCTCGATTTCTTCGGTGGGATTCTCACCACGATGTCGGGCTACAAGGTCCCTGAAGTAGTGGAGGCAATCAGGGAGCAGGCCAACAAAATGCTCCACACCTCCACGCTATATCTGATCGAAAACCAGATAGAACTGGCAGAGAAGATCGCCGAACTGTCCGGTATCCCCGACGCCAAGGTCTTCTTCACCAATTCGGGCACCGAAGCCAACGACACCGCCCTGATGATGATGACCCAGTACCGGAAGTCGAACCAGGTGATCGCTCTCCGGGGCAGCTATCACGGCAAGTCGCATTCGACGGTTGCCATTACGGGACAAAAGGCGTGGTCAGCGACACAACTGACACCGTTCCACACCATCTACGTACACGGGCCGTACAAGTACCGCTCACCGTTCGGGCACCTGTCAGACGAGGACTACACACAAGCCTGTGCCGACGACCTCCGCAACATGCTCGAGATTGCGGTTTCGGGGGACGTTGCCGGGATGATCGCCGAGCCGATACAGGGGGTGGGTGGATTCGCCACTCCCCCGGACGGCTTCTTCGCCCCGATGAAGGAGATCCTCGACGAACAAGGTGGACTCTTCATCAGCGACGAAGTCCAAACCGGTTGGGGCCGCACCGGAGAGCATTTCTGGGGTTATCAGGCCCACGGCATCACGCCCGACCTGCTCACGTTTGCCAAAGGATTGGGGAACGGTCTCGCGATGGCGGGTGTGGTGGGCAAAGCCGAAATCATCGACTGCCTGGCTGCAAACTCGATTTCCACATTCGGCGGTAACCCCCTTTCCACCGCCGGAGCTCTCGCCAACCTCAAATATATGATCGACAACGACCTCCAGACCAACGCTTACAAGGCAGGTCAGCGCCTCAAATCCGGCATTGTGGACATCCAGTCCCGATTCCCAATGATCGGCGAGGTTCGCGGCAAAGGTTTGATGATCGGTGTTGAATTTGTCTCCCCTGGAGGCAAAGAACCCGACGGCCCCACCACCGCGGCGGTCATGGAAGCGGCTAAAGAGAGGGGACTTCTGATCGGCAAGGGTGGTCTCTACGGAAACACACTCCGGATCGCACCCCCGCTCTCGGTTACTGAAGAAGAAGCAGACGAAGGCCTTGGCCTGCTCGAAGCAGCCATCGCCGCTGCAACGACATAAAGAGGAGAGACCAATGGGCAAGACCCTCATCAAGGGCGGCACCGTAATAACCGCCACGGAAACAATGGAAGCCGATGTCCTGGTGGATGGCGGCAAGGTCGTCGCACTTCTCGGCCGGGAACACACTGCAGAAGCAGATGAGGTCATTGATGCCTCCGGAAAGTACGTGATGCCGGGAGGCATTGACGTCCATACCCATATGGAACTCCCTTTCGGAGGCACATATGCGGCCGATACGTTCGAGACCGGAACCCGTGCGGCTGCCTGGGGTGGCACAACTTCGATAGTCGACTTCGCCGTCCAGACCAAAGGTCAATCTGCGATGGATGGGTATGAAGCCTGGATGGAAAAGGCTGCCAACAATTGCGCCATTGACTACGGCTTTCACATGATCACCGGCGACATCAACGAGCAAACTCTCAAAGAGATGCAGATGTTGATGGATGAGGGCGTTTCCAGCTTCAAGATGTTTATGGCCTATCCCGGAGTCTTCTATTCCGACGATGGGGAAATCCTCCGCGCCATGCAGAAGGGGGCAGAGATCGGTGCCACCATTTGTATGCACGCAGAAAACGGGATTGCGATCGACGTTCTGGTCGAACAGGCCCTCGCCCGGGGTGAGACCGACCCGGTCTATCACGGTATCGTCCGCAAATCTATCCTCGAAGGCGAAGCGACACACCGGGCGATCAAGCTTGCTGAGCTGACCGGGGTCCCTTTATACATTGTCCACCTTTCGGCTAAAGAAGCGCTGGACCAGGTCATCCAGGCTCGCGACGAAGGGCGAAACGTGTTCGCCGAGACCTGCCCCCAATACTTGTTCCTATCGCTTGACGACATGCGTGATGGCTTCGATGGCGCCAAGTACGTGGCTTCTCCCCCGTTGCGTGATTCTGCCGACGGTCACCAGGAGAGGCTATGGCAGGGTCTGCGGACTAACGATCTCCAGGTAATTTCTACAGATCATTGTCCTTTCTGCATGGGCGATCATCCCCAATTCGGAACCCAGAAACAGCTAGGCAAGGACAACTTCTCCCAGATACCCAACGGGATGCCCGGCGTCGAACCCAGATACGGGCTCATCTACAACGGCGGGGTTGCCGGAGGAAGGTTCTCAGTCAATCGATTCGTCGAACTAGTCGCGACCACACCCGCCAAGATGTTTGGGATGTATCCCAAGAAGGGGACCATCGCCATCGGTTCCGATGCGGACATTGTCATATTCGACCCGAACGGGAAGACATTGGTTTCAGTCGACACCCACCACATGGCGGTCGACTACTCGGCCTACGAAGGATATGAATTGGCAGGCAAGGTCGAAATGGTCCTCTCCAAAGGCAAAGCCATTATCAAGGATGACGCCTACCACGGCCAGCCCGGTGACGGCGAATATCTGCATCGTGGCACCAACCAATATCTGATTTAGGAGTTTTGATGAAATTGATTACCCACTGGATCAACGGAGAACCGGTCACGTCTCCTCCCGAGCGAACCGGGGTCGTTTTCAACCCCTCAACGGGTGAACAACAGGCCGAAGTAGCGATGGCCACAGCAGAAACCGTCGACCTGGCGGTCCGAACCGCCAAGAATGCTTTTGAGACCTGGCGAGACGCCCCCCTCACAATGAGGCAAAACATCATGTTTGCCTATCGTGAGATCGTCGTCGCTCGAAGGGACGAGATGGCCCGCGTCCTCAGTGCCGAGCACGGCAAGACGCTCGATGATGCCACCGGCGAAGTACAACGAGGTCTCGAGGTCATTGAGTTCGCATGCAATATCGCCCACCTTCTCAAGGGCGATTATTCGGAGCAAGTCTCGACAAGCGTCGATACATACACCATTCGCCAGCCGCTGGGCGTCGTCGCTGGCATCACACCTTTCAACTTCCCGGCGATGGTCCCGATGTGGATGTACCCGATTGCAATTGCATGTGGAAATACTTTCATCTTGAAACCTTCGGAGAAAGATCCGTCAACATCACAATTGGCGGCGCGATGGTTGTCGGAGGCAGGACTTCCGGACGGCGTATTTAACGTGGTCAACGGGGACAAGGTGGCGGTCGACGCCATCCTCAACCATCCCGATGTAGCGGCGGTTTCGTTCGTGGGGTCCACACCGATCGCCCGGTATATCTACGAAACCGGAACCGCTTCCGGGAAACGAGTCCAGGCCCTGGGTGGCGCCAAAAACCATATGGTCGTGCTTCCCGACGCCGACATGGATCTGGCCGCAGACAGCGCCGTCTCAGCTGGCTACGGGTCAGCCGGTGAGCGTTGTATGGCAATTTCTGTGGTCACTACGGTCGGCGACGCCGCAGACCGTCTTATTCCTAAGATCAGAGAACGGATTGCCGCTCTTGAAGTGGGACCGTCGCTGGAAACAGCGTCTCAAATGGGCCCCCTGATCACCGGGGAGCACCGTGACAAGGTGAAAGGCTATGTCGACGCCGGTGTGAGGGAAGGAGCGTTCCTCCTCGATGACGGGCGCGATTTGGTGGTGTCCGGTCATGAGAGCGGCTTCTTCGTCGGGCCTACCCTCTTCGATAATGTCACGCCCGAAATGAGCATCTATACCGATGAGATATTCGGGCCCGTGCTCTCTATCATCCGCACCGACCACTACGAAGATGCGATCAAGTTGATCAACGAGAACCCCTACGGAAACGGAACGGCTGTCTTCACAAACGACGGAGGCACAGCTCGAAAATTTCAGAACGAGATCGAGGTGGGCATGGTAGGAATCAACGTCCCGATACCGGTTCCACTTGCTTTCTATAGCTTTGGCGGTTGGAAGAATTCGATTTTCGGATCCCATGCCATATACGGGCCGGAGGGAGTTCACTTCTACACCAAGCAGAAAGTGGTCATCAGTCGCTGGCCGGATCCAATACATCGCGGAGTCGACCTCGGCTTCCCCCAGCACGGCAAATAAAGTGGATTTCGGTGTCGTCCTCCAAACTGACCCTCCCGCTTCCCGGGTGATTGAACTTACGGTGATGGCCGAGCAACAGGGATTCAGCTACGGGTGGGCATTCGACTCTCACGTGTTGTGGCAGGAGCCGTTCGTCATCTTCAGCCAGATGCTGGCTGCCACTGAACGAATGATTGTTGGCCCAATGGTGACTAACCCCGGCACCCGGGATGCGACTGTGCTGGCCTCGCTTTTTGCCACCCTCAACGACATGTTCGAAGGACGAACAATTTGCGGGATCGGACGGGGTGACTCCGCCTTGCGGTATATCGGGAAGGAGCCAAAGACTCTCGCTGATATGGTCGTCGCAGGTGATCTGATCAAGGCCCTGGTCGCCGGTGAAAAGGTGGACTATGAAGGTACCGAGATTCAGATCCCGTGGATCAAGAATGGTTGGGACCTCCCCATTTGGATGGCCGGATATGGCCCGAAAGCCCTGGCGACAGTGGGTACTCACGCTGACGGGTTCATTCTCCAGCTGGCTGATCCGCAGATCCTGGAATGGACCGTGGATGCGGTGCGAACCGCAGCGCAGGAGGCGGGCCGCGACCCGGAGTCGATCGATATTTGTGTAGTGGCACCAGCTTACGTCGGCGACGACATCGCTCACCAGCGCGACCAGCTGCGCTGGTTCGGGGGCATGGTGGGCAATCACGTGCACGATCTGGTCAACCGCTATGGCGCCGACAGTCCGACGATTCCCAAGGCCCTATCCGATTACATAAAGGCTCGCGAGGGATACGACTACTCCCACCATGGCCGGGCTGACAACGAGTCAACCGACTTTGTCCCTGACGAGATCGTCGATCGATTCTGTGTTCTCGGGACGGTCGACCAACACATCGAAAAGCTATCCCTTCTCCGAGACATGGGAGTGAAGCAATTCGGGATCTATTTGATGCATGATCAACAAGAAGAAACCCTGAGCGCCTACGGATCGAAGATCATCCCGGCGCTCAATGGGTAGGTATCTCAAATAGGCTGGCACTGGAGCAAGAGTGATGTGGATTCGTAGCATCAATTTCGACGATGGCCGTCCAATTCCGGTCGACAACGCTTTCGCCGCAGTCGATCCGAAAGCACATGTCAGGTTTTCCTCGAATCGGAACCCAAACCTCGAATGGGGAGATGTCCCCGACGGGACCAAGTCATTCGCCATATCGGTGATTGATCAGAACGTGCCCACCGTTGGTGACGACGTCAATCAGGAAGGCAGGGAGGTTCCGGCCGATCTTCCGAGAACTACTTTCGCCCACTGGCTAATCGTTGACTTGCCTTCGGCGACCCGATCGATTTCCGAAGGAGAATTCTCCGAAGGCGTCACACCCCGTGGCAAACCGGGGTTGACCAGCCGGCCCAGCGAGGGAGTCAATGACTACACCGGATGGTTCGCTGGCGACGAAAATATGGCGGGCACCTATAAGGGCTACGACGGGCCCGGTCCTCCATGGAACGACAGCGTCATCCACCACTATGTCTTTCTGATTCAAGCCCTCGACGTGAAGTCACTCGACCTGACGTCTGAATTTACCGC
>JBBKXI010000041.1:0-14099 GCA_037969415.1 Acidimicrobiia bacterium
GATCCGCAGTGGTGTGTGCATGTGCCCGAAGTGACGAAGGCTGGAGAGAACGAGTCAGGTTTGGCTTGCTATGAATTCGTTCAGTCAATGGGTCCCGTCAGGATTGCCGGGACTATCGAGTATCTCTCAACTTCGCCGCCGTTTGAACTCAGTTCGATGGCAACTGCAAGGGGTGCAATCGCTCGAGCCATCGAACGGGGGAACGGTCTTGACTCACACGAAGACGGCGCACTGGAGAGGCCCGATTCGTCTAACCCACCCTATACAGAAAGCGGTGGGCCAGCGCATCCAGGTCCGTCAGCTTGTTGCTTTGAAAATGATCCTTGAATCCCGATGACCTAACCCCGCACAAAAAGAGGCGTGCGGTCCGGTCAGCGGCCATTCACGGGGGTGGGCTACATCTTCGACTCGCAGTAGCCTGCCTGGCTGCTCTGGTTCGCTCATCGGCACTGTACCAAAGGGAAATGCTCGGGCCTCATCCTGATGTTGGCCGCTTCGATCCTGGCTTTGGCTTGGGCGGCATGGATGGTGGTCTCGGCTCTGGAAAGCCGTATCGTGAAAGCTTGGGCGCAGTCCTTTATGGAATGTCGGTTGGGATGACAGAACCCTGGCTCGCGTGCGCGGGCACCGGATGGCGCGCCCTTCCAACTGCCATACTCCCTTGATGCGGGAAGAGCAGCCTGATCATGACAGCCGGTGGGCTTCCCTCCGCGCTGACTTCGCACTTCGCCAACTGCCGGCGACTGTCGCGACTGGGTTCGTGTTGGGGATCGTCAACGCCCTCCTCGGCATTGCCCTCGTTTCGCTGATCTTCCAAGGCGAACTAGAAGCAGTTCTCCCAATTGGCATCGGGGTGGCTTTGGTCGCGTCTGCCGTGATCGCTCTCGTCATTTCACTCGGCAGCAGTTTTCCTGGCATGTATTCGGGTATCCAGGACGCTTCTGCGGCCATACTCGCTCTGAGCGCCGCCTCCATCGCGACGGCTTTGGTCGGTCCTGAGGCGGTCGACACGGTGCTCGCCATGATCACCGTCACTTCTCTGGTGACCGGTGCCGTCTTCCTACTGATGGGCTATTTCAGACTTGGGGCGATCGCAAGGTTTGTGCCCTTCCCCGTGATTGGGGGTCTTCTCGGCGGCACGGGTTATCTGATCCTGGTCGGTTCTCTCGGGATCCTCGGCGTCGATTCTGTGGGCGACTTGACGACGAACGATTCCCTCGGTCTCTTCTGGCCCGGAGCGACACTTGCCGCTGCCTTCTTCGTCGCTTCACGTCGGGCATGGCCCTCGCGGGCTTATCTCGGTTTTCTCGTCGTTGGCACGGCCGGGTTCCACCTGGTCAGGGTGCTTGCCGGAGAGGATCGGCTCTCCTTTATGGCCCGGGGTTTTTTACTTGGCCCCTTTCCCGATGGTGGCCTCTGGCCTGGAATAGCAACGGACGCTCTCGTAAAAGCTGATTGGGGAGCGATCGCCGGTGAAGCAGCAAGCCTCGCCGCCATCCTCGTAATCGTTCCGATAACTCTCCTCCTCTATATCAGCGCCCTCGAGATCGAGACCAAGACCGATCTCGACATGAATGTCGAACTGAGGACCACCGGCTGGGCGAACCTCGCTGCGGGTGCCGTGGGCGGTCCACCCGGATATCTGTATCTTGCCGACACCGTCGTTACGCAACGTCTCACCGGAAGCAGAAGGGGGCCGGTCGTGGTGGCCTCGTTATGCATCGTCGGCGTGGTTGCGATCGGCGGCGCCGTTCTCGAGTTCGTTCCGCAGTTCATCATCGGAGGGGTGCTGCTTTTCGTGGGCATCGATTTCTTGATCGAGTGGTTGTGGAAGTCGCGGCGACGAATGACAAGTGTCGACTACACCCTGATGGTGGCCATCGTGGCAATCATTGCCACCGCCGGGTTTCTCCCGGGTGTCGCCGCAGGCTTGGTCGCCGCCATCGGGCTGTTCGTCGTCCGCTACAGCCGGATCGATGTTGTCAAACACTCGCTGACGGCCAAAGAGCACCAGAGCAACATCGAACGCTCGGCAGTTCACGCGGAATACCTCCAAGCCACCGGCGAGGCAATCCTGATTCTCGAGCTCCAAGGCTTCATCTTCTTCGGTACGGCAAGCCGGATCATCAGTCACATCAGGTTGCAGATGGAGTCGAACGACGAGCTTCGGTTCATCATCTGTGACTTTCGCCTCGTCACCGGGGTTGATTCTTCAGCGGTGGTGTTGTTCGAACGGATCGCCCTCCTGGCCAGAGAGCATGAGTTGACGCTCAGCCTGACCGGTCTCAACCCAGAGCAACGATCCCAGTTCGGCGAGCTGATATCCGAATACGACGACGTTGTCAGGGAAGAACCCGACCTCGATCGTGGCCTTGCGTGGTGTGAGGACCGTCTACTCGAAGACGCTGAGTTCGGTGGGGGGCCCGATCAGACCCTGCCAGAAGATCTGGCGGAAGCACTCGAGTCCTATCTCGTTGTGCGCACTATTCCTGCCGGTTCTCACCTGATGCGCCAGGGCGACCCCACGTCCGGCATATATCTGATCATGTCGGGGCGGGCGACGGTGCTCTTGGAGGGAGAAGATCGAACGCAGGTGCGACTCCGAAGCTTGCTTCAGGGGACGGTCCTCGGCGAGATCAGCCTTTACCGCAACGAAGTGTGTTCGGCTACGGTCGTCACCGATACCGTCTGTGAAGTGCTTCATCTCACCCCGGCAGCGTTCGACGAGCTGTGTCGAAACGACTCGCCCTCGGCAGCGATTCTCCACGTCTTTGTAGCGAAAACCCTTGCGGGGAGAGTGAGCTACGCCAATCGTGCCATCAGGGCACTGAAGCGATGAGAAGACCCCGTTCCCTGAAACCTGGGACCTCCTTCGGTAAGGAAAATCCGGGACATAGTGAGCCCGGTGCGTGCGACGTGTTTTCGGATCGAACCAAAACTCGACCACCGAATTGACCGAAGCCGCCGCCAGGTTTGCCCAACGTCATCAGGCTGCGTTCCCAGGAGCGCATTCTCGGTGACGAAAGGAGAGCCTTGCATGCCAAGCCACCTTCTTGGTGGGGCTGTGATGAGCGTCATCCGACCCATTCATCGCTGGGCTTCTCGTCGGTTTCGCTTGTCACGGGATCCGATCCCAGTATCGGCCACCAAACAAAACCCCAGGTAAACAAGGGTTTCTGCGGCGAAGAGAAGGGTTGCGAGAAGGGCCGAAAAGGGAGCCAGGCGCGCGTAGGGACGCGTTCTGTATGTCAGCTGGCTGTCGAAACCCGCATCGCCGTGTACGTTCGGCTGCTCAGACCGTGTCCGGATCCAAATTCGATGCGTCCTGAACTTCAAGTCGACAGAGGAGGCGGAAGTTAAATGGAATATTCGGGCAACTTACGAAACCCGCCACAAGGCTGTCGCCTCCATGGCATGATCAACACACCAAAACCGTCCGGGAAACCCGGGGGAGGCTCAGTCGACCCACCAATCTTGCGACGGACCGGTTAGACGGCCCGAATCGCTCGACAAGAACCAAGACGGACCCATCGAAGGTTCCCCGTGGATCGAACCTGACAAATCGGGTCATCCGGCGACATTGCACGACCCTTGGTTGGGATTACCCTCAACACGACACCGCTGGACCATCTCCAAAAGAGCTGTCAACAGCGCTTCCAAGCCATCCCCGCCCTCGTAGCTCAGTGGATAGAGCACGGGTTTCCTAAACCCGGTGTCGCAAGTTCGATTCTTGCCGAGGGCGCTGACCGTCGCCCTCCGGCCACAGTCGGTGGACCACGCTCGCGGAAAAGTCGTTCTTAGACGGATTTAGGATCTCGACATGCACCGATACCTCGTTCTAATGATCGCCCTTTTGGGATTGACCGCCTGCACGGGCGGCACTTCCCCACCGTTGGAAACGACGACCACCTTGGGCGCCACGACCACATCGTTCTTCGCCAACCCCTTCCGGGACGTAGTGGAGGAGCCCAGCAACTTTGCTGCTGGGGACGTCGTGTCCGTCGTCGGGCTCTCTGTGGAGGACAAAGCCTGGGTAGGTAGCTTCCCAGCTGACGATGTCGAGTTCTTTGGAAATTTGTGGCCATTTGAACGTCTCGAGGCCAACCTCATCGCTGTTGGAGAAGCAGCAAGTTACGACGGCGGGTCGGTCTGGGAGAGAGTTGGTCAAGAAGGGCGGGAACCCGGCTTTTATCCACAGGACAAGACCGGAGTCCTTGGGCCCCCACAAGACATCACTCTCGAGGTGGCAGACCTCACGGCGACCTCCGCAGATGAGTTGCTAACTACGGTGGCCAGCACCATCGCTGAGATGGAGGGTCTGCAACCAATTCAGATTTCTCTCCGCGAGTTCGGCGGACGAGAGGTCTATTTCGACCTAATTGGGGGCCTGGACCCTACAACCCGAGGCCAGCGTTTGAGGGTCGTCGTCGAAGAGTCCGGGGAATCGTTCAACGTTGCCCTCGTCGAGAGCTCGATCATATGCGTCAAGAGCGTCAGCGGCGAGGGTGCCTGCACTTGATCTTCTGCCGGGGGCAACGGGTCCGCAAAGACGAACCCGTTGCAGCTGAGCAGTGCCTACCCACGAATCGTCGGTCAGACGGCCCGGTGTCTCATTCTCGGATTGATAGTGACGGTGGCGGAAAACTCGGTCGAGTTTCCGCAATCATCAGTAGCTAGGTACGTAATCGTGAAGATCCGTGCGTCATTTCGCCTGGTTTTGGCACGAACGGCGAAATGGGTGTCGTCGAGGACAATGAACTCGTTGGGACGAATCTCCTGGTTCACGTCGACAGAGACCAGATCGACGGTGAACGCCGAATCATCCATCACATCAAGTTCGACCTCAACCAACACATACTGGTTGGTGGACTCGATGAAGGCCGGAACTGCTGCCGCCGAAGCCACTGGAGGAACCGTCTCACATTCTCCACCCCCAGCCGAAAAACCGACCACGATGGGGTCATGGTCCGAAGTCCGGAACTCGTCGGGGGCGAAGAGGATGTTGACGTGGTTCGGTGTCTTGAAGTCGGTGTTGTAGTCAAGCACACTCGGCTCATCCGCATTGATGTGATACGGCGCTGCCCCGGCCACCTTCGCGGCCATAGTCGGCGAAGCCAGCGCATAGTCGAGATATCCCCACTGACCATCGAACACGTACGAGTAGGTATCGGACCCATCAAATGCTCGACCAAGATCCACATACCCGGCGTCGACGAGCACATCGATGGGATCCTCGAGGGCGTACGAGTTCAAATCACCCAAGACGATGGCGTCAGGATCTCCAGATCCGGTTGGATCGGACGCGATCCAATCAACCATTGCCTCTGCTGCCGAGGTGCGGGCGGCGTTCCAGCACGCCTGGCCATCACCGAGATCGGCATCGTCACCAACAGCATCGGTGCATCCCTTCGACTTCAGGTGGTTGACCAACACGGTGAAGGTCTCCCCTTCAGCGGTAAAAGTCTGCGCCAGGGTCGGGCGGTTGAGGCCGTCATCGAACCTAGCATCGACCGACGAGTCGAGGAGAGCGTAATTTCCAGCTGGTGACGCCGTGGAGGGCTGGTAGACAATTCCGACCTTGATCACGTCACTGCCAATAGTCCCGGTGTCGATGTAGTCCCACGTTCCGGCTCCCACCTCTGCATTGAGCAAGGCCACGATGTCCGCCAACGGTTCGACGCCTTCAGTGTTCTCCAGCTCGATTAGGCCGATGACATCGGTGTTGATTTCCAGAAGGGCGGAAACCAATTTCTCGCGTTGCCTGTTGAGTTCTTCCAGGGTATTGGCGCCACGACAATCCTGTGGGAAACCAATGGGCCCACAATCAGCTCCGCCGTCATCCAAAGTTACGAAATAGTTCAAAACGTTGAAACTGGCAACGGTGACATCGCCACCCACTACCGGTGGGCCGGAGGGACGGGCATTGGCGGCCTCGAAATCTGGAACTACACCACCGGGAACCAAACCAGAGTCGGAGAGATCACCGACGACTCTCAAACGGTATGCGTTGCCGGACGCGCCGTTGCCGGACCATGTGTAGGTCATAACACCGACCGCACCGGTGATGGTATCGCCGCCGCGGAGGGTGTTGGTTGCAGTCAACTCGTTGCCTCCCCTTCCGAGTCGGATCGGATCCGGGTTCTGATTATTCAACTCGTCGTCGATGATCAGTCGGTTGAGATCGTTGGATGCTTGTAAAGCGTTGGCAGGTGCGCCGGGCTCGACAACGGACGTTGGTTGCGCCAGTCGATCGCCGGAAGAAACGACAACCTGGCCAAAACGACCCAGCTGGAAAAACTCGGTCACGAAGAGGGTTTGGGGGAAGGTGACAAGCATTCCCTCGTACCTTTCCAGCTCATCTGAACCAGCCACCGGGAGGCCGGCCGATGCCGGCGTCACAGCAGCTCCGGAATCGATCACATTGAGGGAGTCAGGGAACCCGATTTGAGTCTGACCCTGGAACTCAGAAACCGTTCCTTGAACGCGAACGACATCGCCGAGATCGACACCATCAACATCGCCATGGAAGACAAAAATACCTTCCGACGTTGCCAGGTCTCCGTCCTGGTCGGCGTCCTCTTCCTGCAAGTAGAACCCGCGCAATGTCGGCGAAGGTCCTTCATAGTCACCGACCACAACGCCCTCAACAGCTACGACCTGACCGTTGTATGGACTCGTCTCAGTGTTTCCCTGGACCGCGCTTATCAGGGTCAGATCCACATCACCTTCAACGGTCACGATCTGGACACACCCATCCGACTGCGGTTCGAGGTCGTCGTTGCTTGCTGTCACGGTAACGGTGTAAGTCCCTACCGGCACCGAGGCATCGGCAACGAGATCGGCAGTAGCGGTTCCACCGGGAGACCCGGCGGCCACCAGATTGGCGATAGTTATCGAACCGGTCGAAGGTACCGGGTCAACGGATGCGGAGATATCCACGACGGTTCCGTCAACATCGCTCGCAGAAAGAGAAGCGGATGCTTCGACACCTTGGTCCGTGATCAGAGGGCTATCGCATACCGCGACGACCGGGGCATTGCCGCCGCCATCGCAATTGGCCGTATGTGACCCAAGAAACGTGAATGTGTCTTGAGGGTGAACATCCCATTCCAGTGAGGCGTCGAAGGCGTCAGTTGAGTTGGTGTCACCCTGGCAGACGGATGGCTGCCTGACGAGAGTGTCGTTCAGCCCTCCACCGATCCATTCTGTACCGGGATCGAAACCCGTTTGACCGAAGGAATCGACGATACCGGCCGAACCCTGGAGGACAACGGCATCGTCGCCGTTGAAGTTGGCCACGGTGCTCGATACCAGATCGGTGACGGCCAGTACCTCGGGTACAGCCGATCCATGCGAAACCACATACACATCGCCGTCCGCCAGCGTGCCACTAAGGACAACAGACTGGCTAACAGTGGCGGAGCCGTTGGAATACAACTCCAACGCGTAGGTCGACAGGTCAACGGAAGATCCGGTGCCGTTGTAGATCTCTATCGCCTTGTTGAAACTGCCACCTTCGACGTATTCAGAAATGATGAGATCAGAGGTCGCAGCCTTTGCCGGCAACTGCGGTGGGGCGAAGGCGAGAGTGGTTGTTACCAGGAGGAAAGCGAGAATCGCGGTGCTCCATCGACGCGTCGGGACAGCTGTATTCATTTGGTACCTCGTGGCGGGTGGACAACAACAGGTCACTAACCGTAGCAAAGGAACGCTGTCGGCGAACCCGGTCCGCGTACTTTTCCCAAAATCGGCCATATGTGGCGTGATAAACCGACGGAACGCGGTTTGGGGGTTCGGGAACGGGTATGTTCACTATTGCATGACCGACTTTCATTACGAAGCTCTCACATTTCTCGATTCCTCGTTTCTAGCACTGGAGTCGAGGTCGATCCACATGCACGTGGCGGGTGTGGCCATCTTCGACGCCAAGCCGTTGCTCACCGATGCCGGCGGGATCGACATCGAGCAGATTCGGGCACACATCGAATCGAAACTCCAGTACATCCCTCGATATCGACAGCGGCTTGATTGGGTGCCTTACAACCGGAGGCCGGTCTGGATCGACGATGCCCATTTCAATTTCGACTTTCATGTTCGACACACGTCGCTGCCCCGCCCGGGGAACAACGAACAGCTCAAGAAACTGGCTGGCCGAATAATGTCGATGCCGCTCGATCGGGAGAAGCCGCTTTGGGAGTTGTGGGTCATCGAAGGTGTCGAGGACGACCAGTTCGCCCTCATCGCCAAAATCCATCACTGCATGATCGACGGGCTCTCCGGAGTCGATCTGACCACGATCTTGCTCAATGTCGCCCCTTCAGCTGACATCGAGGACACGCCGGGATGGGAACCGAGACCGGCCCCAACGTCCAGCCAGCTAGCTGTGGCCGAGGCAGCCAAAGCAACGCGCCGCCTGACAGACCGCCTCACCAGCCTCTCCGACAACATTCGTGATGGAAAGGAACTCACCGACAAAACCCTCGACAAGTCGGCGGCAGCCATGAGTTCTCTTCGATCCGGCTGGCTGACGACGACGGATCGCACCCCCCTGAACCCCGACATTGGGCCCAATCGACGTTTCGATTGGACCTCCATGCAACTCGACGAGGTGAAGGAGATAAAGAAGGGTCTCGGCGGGACTCTAAATGACACGGTGCTTGCGATTACAACCGGAGCGATCCGGTCGTTCCTCATCGACGAACGCGGGTTCGATGTTTCCGACTCCGAGTTTCGGGTGATGAACCCGGTTTCGACCCGGGTGGCCGACCAAAGGGGCGCCCTGGGAAACCAGGTGGCGATGTGGCTGGTTGAACTGCCCATCAGCGAACCCGAGGCCACCCGGCGCCTCGAGTTGATCCGAGAACGAACGTTCAACCTCAAAAAAACCAACCAGGCCCTCGGTGCCGCCACCCTGGTTGAGCTCAGCTCCGGCACACCGATCACGCTTCTCTCCATGGCCAATCGTGTTGCTGGCTCCAAGATGCGGCCGTTCAACATGACGGTCACCAATGTGCCTGGGCCACAGTTCCCCATGTATCTGCTGGAAGCAGAGATGCGGGCGAACTACCCGTTGGTACCTCTTTGGTCACAGCACGGGCTCGGAGTTGCGCTGTTCTCGTACAACGGTGAACTCCAGTGGGGCATCCACGCCGATTACGACGCCCTCCCCGATACCGACCGGTTTATCGCCGCGTTGCACAACTCGGCCGAGGAACTACGCCAACTGGCCAAAGCGGCGTCCTAGAACTGGTTCGGACGACTCCTAACCTGATTCGATGAGCTCACCGCGGGACAACACCGCTTCCCATTCAGTTCGCACACTCGGCGCAGCCCTGATTGGTGCAGTCGCCATATCGTTCTCGGCGATTCTCTACGCGCTTTCCGATGTCGAGCCAGTCACAGGAGCCTTCTTCCGAGCCGCCTATGCCCTTCCGATCCTCGGGGTTCTCTGGTGGATCGGGAGGACGAAAGACCACCGTCCCAGGAGGAGCCAATGGCTCGCGATTGGCGCAGGGTTAATGCTTGGAGTCGACGTGCTGCTCTGGCATACGTCAATCAATTACATCGGTGCCGGGTTAGCAACGCTCATAGCCAACTCGTCGGTGATCTGGGTTGCACTCGGTGCGTGGGCCTTCCAAGGAGAGCGCCCGAGCTCAAGAACAATGGCTGCGGTCCCGGTGGTGCTGGTCGGCGTCGGATTGGTGAGCGGTATCGGCCAGAGCGACGCCTTCGGAGCAAATCCCTTCCTGGGGGCGGTGCTAGCTCTTCTCGCTGCCCTCTTCTATTCGTCGTTCATCCTTGGATTCAGGGCATCAAATGAGACTTTCGCTCCACCCGCAGGACCACTCGCACAGGCAACATTGGGTGCGCTACTCACTCCGCTCATACTCGGGATGTTCATTCGGCCAGGGATTGACTTCGTTCCAACCTGGCCAGCGCATGGATGGCTGATTGCGATGGCGTTGGTGGCCCAGGTGATTGGCTGGCTCCTGATCGGATATGCCCTCCCCCGCCTCCCGGCGGTCGAAACCGCCACCATAATCCTGATTCAGCCGGTATTGACGATGGTGTGGGGCGCACTCATCTTCGGCGAGCGCCCTTCTCCGGTCCAAATGGTTGGAGCCGTAATTGTCCTGGGCGGAGTCGCCTATGTGGCCGCGAGCCCGGGTACCCGTGGAGCGTCGGGTCGGTCAGCCACCGAGGACAACGATGAGAAGAAACCCGGTGGGGCCCTGAACTATTGAAATCCCGACCCGATCGAATTCTGCAGACTCCAGCAGAACCCGTGCCTCCTCATCATTAAGGAGGGCATCGAGGGCAGCTCTAGTTGATGAGGCCAAAGCGATGTCTTCGCCTGACGTTTCCAACCTTATGCCTGCGCTGGACAGGTCGTCAGCGACCGATCCTCCCAGCGGAGTTTCCCGGCTGATTCGGCCGGTTTCGTACATGGTTGTCGCCCGGGATTCCGCGACAGTCACCAAATCCGGTACCAGCAATAAGGCGCCTTTCCCTACTCCAGTTCTGGCTTCGTTGATCCGACTCGTTACCAGGTCTACATCATCACGCACCTGACGAAGTTCATCGGCGGGTACCGGCGGAATCGAGACCACTTCGTTCCCCTGGGGCACAACTCGCGACATTCCGAACAAGGACTGAAGCGAGTTCAATGGCCCGAGCATCCCCTGGATTCCGATCGACCCGACGAGGCGTTGCGGGATGGCTTCGGGGCCTGCAACAGCCGTGACAACCTTCGAGTCGTCGACGGCCTGATCGACACTCTCCGGCAGTGGTAGGACCCGGCTCACATTGACGACGACCAATACCAGAGCAATACCCCAAGCCACGGCTACAGCCGAGCCCCCGATGCGATTCATCAGATTCAATCCGGGGAGGCGCATCACCTGAGACAGGAAGTGGGCCGCAATACTCATCGCCACCCCAAACAGAACGAATAGAAGAATCCCTGAGCCCACGCGGGCAACTTCGGGTGAGACCGAAAACTGATCGCTGAGGAAATTCCCCAGCGGACCGCTCAGCCAGAATGCCACCAGAAGGCCTAGAACCAAACTGACCAGGTCGAGCACCTCGCGGACAAACCCGCGCAACCAACCGCGCACAGCAAGTGCGGTGAGCCCGATGCCGAGTATGAAATCAATCATTCCATCTACTTAGTAACAAGTTGTCGCGGCGAAACGTGGATTTAGCCCAACCGACCTCTGATCCGGCTGCACAGTGCAAAAGGCGCGAAAAACACCGCTCCGCGCACAGTGCAAAAAAACGCGGAAACGCGGCCCGGTGCACAGTGCAAAATATGGGAACTCAGCCGAGCTTGATTCGCATCCGTTTGTTGGCTTTGCCCTTTGACTCGGTTTTCACCACCTCGACATAACCAACTTCAAGAGTCGAGGCGACATGAGTCCCACCATCGGCCTGGCGATCGAGGCCGACAATGTCGATGACTCTGATCTCCTCAACCCAATCCGGGATCAAGTTGACCTTGGTCCGAATCAAGTCAGGGTCTTTGAGGGCTTCCTCGCGGGCCATGTAGAGGATTTCGGTTGGATAATTCTTGGTGAGTTCAGCGTTGAGCTTCTCCTCGACCTGGCGCCCGAACTCGACCGATATCCCGTCGAGTTCGAAATCCATTCGGGCCTCACCGTCTGGGGTCATATTCCCACCTGTGACCTTGGCGGCGAAGTCGCGAAACACCAGACCGGAAAGGGCGTGGAGGGCGGTATGGACTTTCATGGTCCTGTATCGGCGCTCCCAATTGATAGCTGCCTCGACCCCGACGCCGGGGTCGGGGAACTCGGAGCGTTCGGCCACCACGTGGAAAGGTTTCCCGTCCCGGCGCACGGTATCGATTACCTCCAGAGAACCCCCGTCCCACGTGATGGTTCCGGTATCACCTGGTTGGCCGCCACCGCGGGAATAAAAGACGGTCCGGTCCAGAAACAGGCCATCGTCTGCAATCTCCAAAACGCTTCCCTCCGAAATTCGGGCATAAGAATCGTTGGCAGAGATTTCTTCCACGTGTCCATTGCCAGCCATGTCTCGGCCTACCTCGAAGTTTCTGTCGTGGGCAAGAACGGTGCGCCATGGCCGGGGACTATCAGTGTCGCTACTTCGAGAACGCGTTCACGACCTCGATGCAGGCCGTCAGGATCGGTCGCCAGAGGATCATCAAAGGGCGCCGCTTCGTACCACCAGAGATGAGTGAAGGCGATCACCTCGTCGCCGTCGTAAACCATCGTGGTGATGTCCTGCGGTGTATGGCCGGGGGTTTCCCAGAGCACGACGCCGTCTGCGACCTGCGTCCCCTCTGCTGGCCGCGCCGTCCATTCGTCATTGAAGTAGACCGCCCAATGATCGTGGACCCGTGCATTCGGGAACAGAGCAACGTTGATCGTGTGGTCGGGATGATGATGGGAAAGAACAACGTCGGTCACTTCCTCCACGTCGAAGCCCAACATCGAAAACGGCTCCAGGATGACTGATCTTGCGGAAACCATCCCGGGATCGATTATCACCAAACCATCGTTGGCAACGACCAGCGAGACCGTGGACGCCACACGATCACCCCCATATCCAGCGCTGAGAAGATGGAATTTGGGCATTTCAGGAACCTGACCCGTCCTCGGGCGGAACATCGCCATCGCCCCACCCCTGCATCTCGGCGGTATCGAACAATCGGGATTGGTTGGCAGAACGCCGCCTGATACCGGCAATCCTGTCCGGCGGGTCGGTTCGTTCGATCATCGCTTCGCTGGCTTCCTGCCACGATTGACCGAGAATTCGGGTCCGCCAGATGTGCCCGGTGATGATTCTGATGGCCGCTGTTACGGGCACCGCGATCAAGACCCCCAGTAGGCCTGCGAGAGTTCCACCAATAACCAGGGCAAGAACGATGATAAGGGGAGAAAGCTTCACCCGTGCTCGCTGCACGAGGGGCGTGATGGCGTGGTTATCCACCTGCTGAATTGCGGTAAAGATGACCACTGCCCATATTGCCTGAGAAACGTCACCGTTGAGTAGACCAATCGCAGCGGCGAGGGCCCCTCCGACCAACGGCCCCAGGAACGGAATCAGGTTGAGAAAGCCAGCAATCATCCCGACCAGGAGCCAGAACGGAAGATCGATAGCCCACATCCCAATTGAAGATGCGATTCCGACTATGGCCGCAACCAGCAGTTGCCCACGAACGAATGATCCGAGCGACGTCCCAACCTCATTGCCCACATAGGCGACTTCTTCCCGGTATCGGAGGGGTGTCAGTTCGAGGGCTTTCGCTCGATAGTTGTCGGCGTCGATCAGTAGGTAGAGGGCGATAACCGGGGAAAGGCCGAGAACCAGGAGAGCCTCCGTGAATCCACGGAGAACCGTGCCTGCCCCGGCACCGAACCCAAACACCAAATTCTGGAGAGTCTCCTGATTCGCCGGATCGGACAGCCACTCCTCAATCGAATCCTGACTGAGGAAGTCGTCGATGTTGTACCCCAAGCTCTGGGCAAGACTGCGAAGCCAGTCGACCAGGCCCAACCAAAGTTCGGGAAGTCGGGCGATGAATTCGGTAGCCTGTAGCCGGATTGTGGGAAGCACCAGGACCACCATTGCAATCACCAACGCGATGAGGGCCAGGAGCGCAAAAGCAGCGCTAAACACCCGACGAAACCCGACTCGATCGAACGCTCGGACCGTTGGTTCGAGGAGAAACACCAGACCGGCCCCGAATGCCAGCGGCAGCCAGATGACGCGGATCGACTCGGCCACCCGAAGAAAGACCCAGAACAGTGCGATCCCTCCGACAACTGTCCAGATTATGAGGGCGCTCTGTTTCAGACGGTCGGAAGGCACGTGGGCGAGTTTAACTAGTGGGTGCGAATGCGAACGACTGATCCGTCGGCTATCGAAATGATCCAACCCTCACCCGTCGTCGGAGCGAGAATTCCATCCTCATTGCGGACCCAGTCGTCGGGCACCTCAGCCGGGCCGATTACCCGAACTGGTTGGCCGTTCGGGATGTCGATTGTGAATTCGCCATCAACGGTGACCGGTACGTTCTTGTCTGTTGTCGGCAGCACCAACACCCCCGAGCCTTC
>JBBKXI010000042.1:0-11464 GCA_037969415.1 Acidimicrobiia bacterium
GTGCCAAGCTACGACTCGGTATCGACCCGTGACGGCGGCGAAGCGATCATCCAGACGGCCCTCGAGGCGTTTGGCAAGGTGGATATCGTCGTCAACAACGCCGGGATTCTTCGAGACAAGTCCTTCGCAAACATGACGCTTGACGAGGCGGAGGCAGTCATCGACGTCCATCTCAAGGGCGCTTTCTTTGTCTCCCATCCGGCGTTCAAGGCGATGAAGGACAACAACTATGGACGTTTTGTTCACACCAGTTCGGCAAGCGGTCTTTTCGGCAACTTCGGCCAATCGAATTACGGGGCAGCCAAGGCGGGTCTCGTTGGGCTCTCCAACGTCCTAGCGATTGAGGGTGAGAAGTATGGAATCAAGTCGAACGCAATTGCTCCGACCGCAAAGACACGGATGACGGAAGACATTCTGGGTCCGTTCGCTGAGATGTTTGACCCAAACCAGGTGACGCCGATGGTGGTCTATCTGTGCTCGGAAGCAAACGAATTCACCCACCAAGTTTTCTCGGTGGGAGGGGGGCGCTACGCCCGGGTATTTGTTGGTGTGAATGATGGGTGGTTCGCCGGACAAGGCGTTGTTCCCGATGTGGAAACCCTCGCGAGCCATCTCGAGGAGATCCGCGACATATCTCAATACGAGGTCCCGATGAACAACAATGATGAGTTGATGATGATCGCCCGCATCGCAGCCGGTTGAAACGATGCCGATCGACATTGACCGTGTTCTTGCTGGTGAGTTTCCGAAGAGCACCTACTCCTGGTCTGATCGGGATGTGATTCTTTACCACCTCGGCATCGGTGCAGGCAACCCACCCACCGATGAGAAGGAGTTGCGGTACTCATACGAGGGAGATCTTCACGTTCTTCCGGCCTTTGCAACCATTCCTCCCTTTTCGACCATGATGAGTTTGGGGATGATCGACGGACTTGACATCAACCTGACCCAGATTCTCCACGGTGAGCACGAGGTAGTCGTCCATAGGCCGATTCCTACGGAAGGCTCCGTCAGCCATGATGCGCGGGTTACTGGTGTCTATGACAAAGGCAAAGGTGCATTGATATCTATGGAGATTGTCTCCGTCGATATCAAGACTGATCAGCCGCTCTTCACCAATCGACCTTCGATCTTCGTTCGAGGTGAGGGTGGCTTTGGCGGAGATTCCGGACCGGGGGCAAGTCATATTGCTCCGGACCGCGATCCCGACTTTGTCGTTGAATCCGAAACGCTCCCGCAACAGGCGCTTCTCTACCGGATGTCGTCTGGCGACCTCAACCCTCTCCATGCTGATCCGGGATTCGCCATGTTTGCCGGGTTCGAGCGACCGATCCTGCACGGGCTCTGTACCTATGGGATTGCACTCAAGGCGGCCGTCGATTCGGCTTTGGACGGGGACACAACATCGGTCGCCGGATATTCGGCCCGTTTTGCCGGCGCTGTCTATCCGGGCGAGACCATCACCACACGTATTTGGGAGCAGGACAACAGCCTGGTCCTCTCGGCCAGTGTTGAGGACCGTGGTGTTGCCGTATTGTCGAACTCCCGGGTAACTGTGGCCTAAGCCTGGATCTCGACAGGAGTTCCGATGGCTATCAACTCGTGGAGTTGAGTGATTATGTCGTTGGGCAGGCGCACACACCCCAGGGAGGCGGCGTTACCAATTGAGTCGGGTCGGTTTGTCCCGTGAATTCCAATGATTCCATCGCCGCCGTTGTATTCGGTAATCGTGTCGCTTCGCCCGGACAGGCCAAGGGCGTGTGGTCCCCACGGTGAATTGGGATTGGCCAGCGTGACACTGTCGGTCACGTAGAAGAGGCCTGTCGGCGTCGGATTCCGAGAAGTTCCGACGGCCACCACTGAGGTAAGCACTTCCTCTCCACGTACGTAGTAGGTCAACGATTTGTCGGAAAGGTCTACCACTACCCGTCCCTCTACCAGAAAGAGCTGGACCTCGGCCGTCTTGATCCACCCTTCCGATCCATTGGGGCGAACCGGCAGCATCACCTTTGCCCATCCATCGACAGGCCCTTCGGTCACGGTTGCGACTGTGACAGTTCCAAGGACAGTTGCCGCAGGTAGGGAGCTACTGGGTTCCGCTGAATTGGGCTCGGAATAGATGTCGAGGCCGCCGGTTGACATCGCCACCACGCTGACACCTTCGGGTAATGGAGATGCCGCGAACCCCTCGTAATAGGTCGTTGGGGCCGTGGGAATGGTCGTTGAAGTCGTGGTTGTCAGTTGGACGGTCGTTGTCGTCGTCGCGACCACAGAACTGGTTGCGCACCCGCTGAGAACGACGGCAACAGCTAGAAGGTTTAAAATCCGCGGCATCGTGGTAATGGTATCTCCGTCGGCTGAGGTAGTTCTGTAGTCGAGATCGGCAGATTTCCACTGCGTCTTTAAGCGCTATTACGCTCAGTTGTTCATTCGCTAACAGCTGGAGTCCGTTTGATGCCAATGCTTCCTTCTGCGCGGTCGGTGGAAAGATCGCCCGACAATGCTCGACTCCGCGATCTGGCGTTGGAACGGATGCCCCGGTTGACCACCACCGAGTTCGGGAATCTCAATTATCAGGCTCATGTGACTGCCCGTCTCAAGAATTCCACCTTCTTCGTCTCTGATGTCGAGATCAATCAAAACCGAATCGGGATGGACGAAGCCGAAGCATGGGCCGCGAAGCAGGACGAATACATCTCGGACAAAGAGATGATCCTCGTAGAAGGCTATATCGGTCCCGATCCCGACTTTCGCACCGCGTCTCAGATGTATATCGAGGCGTCCCAACCCAATATTGCCGCGATGCAGACGCATCTCTTCTTTCCAAAGGATGCATCCTGGGAACCCGAATTCACCGTCATCTACACACCCGGGCTCCCGGCTCCAGGGAAACCTGACGACCGTCTGATCATCGTTGACCTCGACAATTGGACTACACGGATATTTGGCTCCGACTACTTCGGTGAATCGAAAATGGGTGGACTCAGGATGTGGAACCGTCTCGTCTTCGACCGTGGTGGGCTTGCGCTCCATGCCGGCTTGAAAACTTTCCCGGCCCAGTCGACCCGAAGCGGCGCCGAGGAGTCGATGCTGATTATCGGGTTGTCGGGGACGGGCAAGACAACCACCACTTTCCGTCAGCAGTTGGGGTCGCTAGCAGTACAGGACGACTTTGTTGCGTTGATGCCCGCTGGTGTGGTGCACACAACAGAAGCGGGATGCTTCGCCAAAACCTATGGTCTCGATCCTGACGACGAGCCGACCATCTACGGGGGCACGACTCGGCCGGATGCATGGCTCGAGAACGTCTCAGTGTCGCCTCAAGGCAAAGTCGACTTCTTCGACACCTCCTACACCGCCAATGGACGATGCACATTTCCGATGTCGTCGATTAAACATCGCGATCCTCTCGATGTTCCCAAAGCGAGCTATCTGTTGATTCTCAACCGCTCCGATCACATCATCCCGGCCGTTTCTCGTCTCAATCGATCCCAGATTGCTGCCTACTTCATGCTCGGAGAAACCAAGGGGACGTCTGCAGGCGGAGCTGCCGAGGCGGGCAAGAGTCTCCGGGTACCGGGTACCAATCCTTTCTTCTTCAATGACGACGCAATGCAGGGCAACCGACTCCTCGAGTTGCTCGACACTGTGCCCGACCTCGAAGCTTATGTTCTCAACACGGGACGGGTCGGAGGCGAGGGAGCGGACTCCAAGAAGATCACGATTCCAGATTCTTCGGCCATTGTGCAAGGGATAGTTCAAGGAACTATCGACTGGGTCGAAGACGAAGACTTCGGATACCAAATCGCTCGACATGTCCCCGGAGTCGAAGACCCGGACCTGCTCAATCCAGCGCAGCTATATGAACGTTTGGGTCGTGAGAGCGAGTACCGCGATGTGGTGAGGCGACTACATACCGAACGCGCTGAATATTTGTCGGCGTTTACGGCATTGGATGAATCGGTCCGCGCCGGACTTGGTTAATCCACCATCGGGACCACGGCCAGCACAGTCCCCTCTCTGACTCGAATGGTTGCTTCAGGGCTGCTGAACTGATTGCTAGTACCCCGGCTCGACCCCCGGCGCAGGATCTCACCATCGAGACCCCAAACAAGTCCTGTGGTCGTGACCTCAGCGGCATCACTGCCTATAGCCAACAAAGAGATAAACCCGCCGTGGTCGCCCTGTATGCGAATCGTGTTACGAATCACATAGATATGGGAATCGCTTCGCACCCATTCGATCTCGGGGACTCCAGACCACCGAGGTGAAGTGATTACTGCGAGAGCGCTCAATTCATGGTCAAATCGTCCACCCTCGGCACCGACCACAACGATTCGCCTCGGTTGGCTTTCAGCGGCGAATTCAAATGCTAATTCGAGATCGGTGGCGTCCTTATTTGCCGGGAAGTCTATCTGTCGCGTCGCTTCAGCCACCGGAAATGCGGGGGACAGGGAGTCGAAATCCCCGATGATCACATCGACGTCCACACCAAGCCCTCGAGCAGTGTCGTGGCCGCTGTCAGCGGCAATCACCAAGGCGGCTTCCGGTAGCTCCCCGCGGAGCGTCTGCGGCACAGAATCGCCACCTGCGAAGATCAGCACGGTGTTCATGTAAATGACAAAATCGTCTTACGCGCACTTGCGCGGGTAAGACTAAACCTTGAACTAGACATTGAGGGTTGTATTCCCCGACACTGCTTACCGATTTTCCCACTGTCTCGGCTCATTTGATCCGCACCGTTATCTGGCGCAGCGCGGTGCGCAGGGACGTTTCAACCTGTTCGGGTGTCTCGCCGGTACTGAAAACGAACCCGATATAGCGATCACCCTCGGGGGGCGGGAACAAACTGTCGCCTGATTTTGCCGTGATGTCGATGCTCGATATCCCGTCAATGGATTGAACCTCTTCCAACCCGTCGATCGAATCAAGCACGCCGCTTTTAGGAATCGGAATCATCAAGACGCCGCTGGCTTTTCCATTGCGCCGCAACTCCCTTTTGTCCCTACCTAGGGCATTGCGGAGGATCAGGCTCTCCAGGGAGGTATCCATAAGGCCGAATCGGAGACTTTTGGAGCAGAGACCGCCGATCGATCGCGCTGCGATTTCGATAACCTTGACTGATCCGGCGGCGATCATAAGTTCGATGTGGACCGGACCATGACTGAGGCCTATAGCAGCGGCGGCGGCAGTGGCCACCCTGACGCATTCGTTCTGAACCGTTTCCGAATGTCGGGAGGGGGTAATCAGAATCGTTTCCTGAAATCCATCTCCGGGTATCGGATCGGGTTTGTCGAATATCGCCAGGGTTAGAAACCCCTCCGGTGTGAGGATACCTTCGACGGCTACCTCAGATCCCACCATGAATTCCTCAACGAGAAGGTCTCGGGTGTCGCCATCGGGAAATATGCCACGGACCCTTTCGATGGTCGTATCAAGATCGGATTCGGAGTCGACGCGAACGACCCCCTGACCGGCAGACCGATCGAGTGGCTTGACTACGAGGGGGTATCCGATTCGGCGTCCGATCTCGAGGGCGTCTGAATCCGAGCCCAGCCGTGCCCATGCTGGCTGCGGGACCTCACCTTTGCCAAGCAGTTCGCGCTGTTTCCCCTTATCCCTGCTTGCTCGTGCGGCCGCGGGGTCGTTGGCGTTGAGACCTAGTTTGGTGCCGGCGAGCGCGGCCACAACCACTCCACCGTCGTCGGCGGCAACAATCCCGTCGATCAAAATGGAATCTCCCGCGGCGACTATTGCAGACGCCGCCTGTCCGGGGTCCGTGCAGTCGATCTGCAAGTAGCGATCACCCATGTCGATGGGTGGCTCGACCTCGGAGGCAACAATGAGGTCGATGCCCAGTTCCTCGCCTGCCTTGATGAATTCGCTGGCTCGGTAAGTTTGGCTGGGCAGGACGACAAGAACACGGGGCATCAAAATTGAGACTAGAGCCCGACTAGCATTGTGAGAGATGCCTGAACCGACAATAATTTCAATCGAAGCAGACGCCCTCGATATGATTCGCCAATTGCGCGATCAGGAACCCGGGGACGACGAATTCGCCCTATCCGTCGAAGTGACCGGATTCCGGGGTCCCCAATTCTCCTATGAGCTTGCGTTCGTTGCGCTTTCGGATAAGAAGGAAGGCTGGGTCGAAGAACGTCATGATGACATGGCGGTGATTTTCCCGGCGCAAGACATTGAAAAGCTTGACGGGTCCGCCCTGGAACTGACCGACGAGGGACTGGTGATGAATAATCCCAATTCACCGGCACCACCCGAGATGACAGGTCCCGCTGGCGATCTCGAAGGGCCGATGGTCGACCGGGTGCAACAAGTGATCACCCAACAGGTCAACCCAGCCATTGCCTCACACGGCGGAGGCGCCGAATTGGTATCAATCGACGGCACCATCGCCTACCTTCGCTTGTTCGGGGGTTGTCAGGGTTGCGGCCTCGCCCAGGTCACCCTGAAACAGGGGATCGAGCGGATAATTCTCGAGTCCATACCCGAGTTGACCTCGGTCGTCGACGTAACCGACCACGCATCTGGCGACGACCCTTACTACCAGAGCGAGAAGAAATAGGCCTCGGTCTGGCAAGGGGTCATTGCCGATTTGGCTATTGACTATTTCCAAATAGCGAGTTGTATTTGGCATAAGTAAATGACCCAAAACGGCAACGAACCTCCCTCGCCATCGTCACGTCCACCCGCGCCCCGACAAAGTGACGGGTTTCTCGACGGGGTTATGTCCAAGATCTCCACCGGAGCGGCCAGCGAAAAGGCACGCGCAAGACACAAGAAACCTCCAAAAGCGAAGACAGCCAAGCCGCCGAGGAGTGCCGCCAAGCCGCCAAAGCGTCCGGGTGGGAGCGGCCCACTCTTCATGGCTCTCGCAACCTTCCTGGTGATCCTGACCGCCCTTGGTTTTTCCACGGTATTGGGCGGTAGCGCTTCCGGCACGATCCTGGGCGAGTCGGTCCCCTACTTTGCATGCCCTGATGTTGGCGAACTCGGCAAACTCAGCGGTGGCGAAGAAGTCACCGTGAGTGGACAGGCCGGCGATTGGATGGTGGTCCACGCCGACGCCACCGGTTTTGAGACCGTATATATCCACGCTGATTTCGTGTCACTGAACGGTGAAGAGGTCCGTTCCGTCACTGCAGAAAATTGCAATGTTCTCGAAGTTGAGGCGATCGCTCAGGAAACGATAACCAGCGCCGAATCAACCTCGTCATCTGAGGCCCCGACTTCGTCGTCGATTGACACGACCGCATCGACTGCACCCGCCCCCACCGCGGTGAAGCCTCCCCGAAAAGGAAAGACCGCTCCGACCACGACAACGACGACCTTGCCGGGGGCCACGACAACGACACCGTCACCATCTTCGACCCACCCGTCGACCACATCACCGAGCACTCCTACGACGCAACCCACGACGACCAGCTCCACGAATCCGCCGACGACTGCGCCTCCGACTACGACGGTGACGACTGCGCCGACTACGACGGTTCCGCCTACCACGCCAGATCCCCCGCCAGATCCATGATCCGCGGTGCGGCAGTTCGTCACGAGCCTTAGTGCGCTGAGACCCGGACGATGGGCTCGCCGAAGGTCAGTTCTACAGTTAGATGGTGGGTTTCTCCAGGTCTCAACTCGAATCATTTCGCGACGCTGCGGTCCCTGATCTGATCGGGTCTGATTGCCGCCTTTTGTTCGTGGGAATCAATCCCGGGTTGTGGACGGCGGCGACGCAGACTCATTTCTGTCATCCCTCTAACCGGTTTTATCCCGCTCTTCGTAACGCAGGCCTGATCGACTTTGAGATCGACACCGACGTGGGGATGACCGATGAGCAACGCAACAATTTCACGTCGAGCGGTATGGGTATTTCCAACCTGGTTAGACGTGCGACCGTCCGGGCGAGCGAACTAACTCAAGACGAATTGTCGGAAGGTGGTGACCGACTGGATCGTCTCGTTGCTTCAATCCAGCCTGGTGTGGTTGCTATGGCAGGTGTTACTGCATACCGCAGCGCCTTCGGCGTCAAGTCCGCGGTACTGGGCCGCCAGGAGCGAAGCGGCCCGGCTCAGTGGTGGGTGCTGCCAAACCCGAGTGGCCTCAATGCCCACGCCACTCTTGCCGACCTCAGCGGCTGGTTTCGAGATGTCGCCGATGCGGCGGGGATCTCATGAGTGAACCAACACCCCGGCAGGTCCTCTACGCGCTTGTTGCCGGTGGATTTCTCCTTGTGGTAGCAGTCCTGGTCATAGGTGCAGCAGTTGCAGGCCTGGTCCCCGGATGGTGGACCGGTGTCATGGCCATTGGCCTTGTCGGCTTCTCTATATGGGGTGTGGTCAATTGGAGGCGAACTTGGCCTCTACTGCTTGGATCAATCGGTCTTTTTGTGCTCTGGACGGTGGTGACCCTGATCGTTGCCTAACAGAGAGAGTGAATGCTCGATTGAGTGTGTAGGGCGGGTACTAACTTTGATAGACCTCGGAGTCCGGGAAGAATGCCTGCCAGGCGAACCAGAATTCATTGGTATGAGTTACCAGGTCGAGTTGTTCTCCGGCCAATTCTCCATCGATGGCGACGCCCAGGATGTTCCATGTCGAGCCGGTCTCTGAGTCGACGAAGTTGGCGTCATCGGGTACGAATGTGAGTTTCCGAGTGTCAACAACGCTGGAGAACGCGATCCCGGTTCCTACCCCTTTCGCTTCTGCAATTTGGCGTGCGTCGAGCGCGTCAGCGGTGTCTTCAGAACCCCAGAAAATTGCGACTGGCTGACCGCCAATCTCGTCGTTGACCACCCTGACAGAAGCCAGGTCGGGAAAGGCATATGCCTTGGATATATCGTCGACCGTCACTCCGACCACTCGTTCCAGTGGCGGAAACCGGGGATCAATCTCCCCCTGGAAAAAGCTCAACGGTGCGTTCCTGGTCGAATAAAAGGTATAAGGGTTCACTCCATATGGGATTCCGAAACCCTGGTCAAGGGTCATCGCCTGGCCCGAGGGGTGGTTGGTGGAGAAGTCAATAAAGCTGACAATCGCGGTTGGAAGAAACTCGAGACGCTTGCCGGCCTGCTGTCCGACGATGGCCTCTCCGGTGATCTGCTGCCACAGGCTTTGTGATTTGTCGTCCCACATCACCAGGTCAGAGTTTCGTAACAATCCCGATACCCCGAGTCTGATTGTCTCTCCTTCGAACTCCCGTTTGAAGGTGACCGCCGTATTGCACAACGGACAGTACGTCACGGCCACCGGGATTCCACCCACCACATCGTTGACAATTTCATGTCTGGTCATGACGCTCAGCGGGTAGAACCGAGCTACCTCACCGAGTTGAACGAGAACCCCTGGTTCCCTGTCAGCGATCCAGGTGGATTCAGAAATCGATTCGAACTGGGGGTTATCGATCGGGGGAATGGCGTCCCGCGGATCTGAGGTCGGAATTCCAACGAGGATCTCACCAAGATCTACGGTGGCCCTCGAAAAGTCAGTTTCCCACGCCGACGACACCGCGGCGAGACTCGAAGGAATCTCCTGTGCCGGAAGTATTTCGGCGTCTTCAACCGTTTCGGAAGTCGGCGTTGAACCGGGATCGTCCAGGGGTGGTTCCTCTTCCAAAGCGGCACCGGTGCAGGCGGATACGACCACAACAATGGCGACGTTCAGGATGGCGTGTCCGGTAATCATCAACCAGTTCAACACTCAGGTCGGTTGAGATGTTCCTGATCATGGTTGAGGAACGATGACCACTCCCTTGGGGTGTTCCGGCGACACATACTGGAATCTTCCGCCATGTCGTTTAGGCTTTCCCACCAGTGAGTACCGAGACGACAAACGAACGGAATTCGATTGGGGACGTCGTTCGGTCGATTGGGTTTCCACTTGTTGCCGCTTCGGCTCTTGCGTCCGTTTTTGGAATCGTTATTGCTCAGTTTCTTGACGATCTCGGTGATGGGATCCTCGCCGAGATTTTGGGCGGCGATGCCGTCCTCTACAACAACCGCGTCGAATTCACCGGAGCCACAGACGTTGCATGGGCGGGTGGGTTTCTGCTCACTCTCGCCATCGGCCTGCTGCTTCTCTTTACCTACCCATCGCTGAAGGGCCAGAACCTCTCGCGCCTAACGTTCCTCTGGATAACTATTCAGGTTCTTCGCCAGGCCCTTGCCCAGGCCCTGATGATGCCCTTTGGCGACGGCGGCGATTTGCGTCTGGCCTACGACACTTTTGATTTACCACCGGGGCTCGATCTAGTAGTTGGCGCTGCCGGTGGTGTCGGATTGATACTTGTCGGCCTTGGGGCGGCATCGGCCTTCCTCGCCTACGCGACGCACCGTCGCAAGATCAGCACGAGCCGGAAGCGCTTTCTTTTCGTCGTTTGGGTTGTATTGGCGCCGGCCGTGGCATCAGTGTTTCTGGCAATTCCGTACTTCAGCCCGGATGCGGGTAGCGGAGTGGTCCCGTCACTCCCGTTGACCGCAGTTCTTTTCTTGTTCACCGTGGCAGCGGCTCCCGGCACCACGAATGTGATTGGGCCTGAAACCGAGCGAATATACCCGTGGCCAATCGGATTGGCGGCCACCCTTATCGTTCTCCTGGTGTTCTACGTTGTCGTCCTCCGCAACGGTGTCTCGATCGATCCAAAACAGTGGGGCTAGCTGCCGTTATCACGGTTAGCGATGGGGTTGCGTCTGGCCACCGTGAGGATCGCTCGGGAGACGCTCTCGAACGCCTGCTCACAAGTAACGGATTCGAAGTTGTTCGATCGGTCGTGCCCGACGAGTCGAATCTCATTGCTGAGAAGATTAAAGAGTCTGCATCCCACTCACAGATTGTGGTCACCACCGGAGGTACCGGATTCGGGCCGCGGGATGTAACCCCGGAGGCGACAATCTCTGTTTTGGACCGCGAAGCCCCCGGACTCGCCCAACTGATGATCGCCCGGGGCCTGGAATCAACACCCAAGGCTGCACTGTCCAGACTGCGGACCGGTGTGGTCGGAAGCTGCCTCGTGGTCAATCTTCCAGGGTCGCCCCGTGGCGCCGAGGAGAGTTTGGAGGCCATAATCGATCTCATTCCCCACATTCTCGATTTACTGGCCGGCGACACCGAACACTGACATCGGGTTCTGGCACAAATTTCGCTACGATCGAATCGATCTGATAGCCCTGGGAGTTCAATGAAAATTTCACAACAGTTCAATGTGGCCAGCACCCCACAGGTGGTTTGGGAGTTCTTTCAGGATGTTCCGTCTGTGGCACAGTGTCTTCCCGGCGCCGAATTGCTCGAAGTCAACGATGACGGCACCTACGACGGCAAGTTGTCCGTAAAGCTCGGACCGATGACTGCGACCTTCGAGGGCACCGCGACGGTGACACCTGACCCCGAGGCAATGACAGCGAAAATCGAGGGCAAAGGGGTAGATAAGCGAGGTGGGTCGCGCGGTCAAGTAA
>JBBKXI010000043.1:0-19715 GCA_037969415.1 Acidimicrobiia bacterium
CTTCGGCAACACCCAGTTTCTTGCGCACCGCGTCGATGATCCGAAGGTTGGCCTGGTGCGGAATCACGAGCGACACATCAGACACAGACTTCCCGATACGATCGAGGACCTGGATAGAGGCTTCGCTCATCCGCCTGACCGCTTCTATGAAAACCCTTTTGCCATCCATAATCACCTTGTTGTATTCGCCGCTCGCCAGTGTCATCTCATTGAAGGGATTCCTGGTTCCTCCACTCGCAAGCGTGAGGATGTCGGCATAGCGGCCCTCAGTGCCGGTCACCACGTCGAGGAGCTTCGCCCGGCCGCCATCCGGCCCGAGAACTACTGCCCCGGCCCCATCTCCGAAAAGAACCGCTGTTGCCCGATCTTTCCAATCGACCATGCGGGTAATCAGTTCGACACCCACGACCAGTACTCTTTTGGGCTCGAAGGCAATCCTGGCACGAGCGACATCTAGTGCCTGGACGAACCCTGCACACCCACTCCCTCCGAGGTCATAAGTAGGAACATTGCGGCACTGGAGACGATCTTGAAGAAGTGCTGCGGTGTCAGGCGTGTACATCTCAGGTGTGTCCGTGGCCAGGATGATTTCGTCTATGTCTTCGGGGGTAAGTCCGGCATCGGCCAGGGCAATGATTGAGGCATCGGCTGCGAGGGTCAGCGTCGACTCTTCGGGGGCAGCGACGCGCCGCTCCTTGATTCCGGTCCTTTGAACGATCCACTCATCCGTGGTATCGACCAGCTGGGCCCAATCATCGTTCGTCATCACTTGCTCTGGAACGTATCCGCCAAACCCTAAGAAACTCGCCATGGCGCAAGCGTAACCGGTTGTTGTACACGTGGCTGCTGGCATCCCTTAACATCGGACGACAGCGCGTTTGACACCAACCTCCAAGGAGATTCTTTTGCTTCAGTCGATCAACCCAACCGACGGTGAGATCCTTGCCTCCTTTGAAGAGACCAGCACTGACGACGTCCGGCGCCACATCGAGAAGGCATCCGGGTTGCAAAAAGAGTGGTCGCAGACAACTGTTGAGGAACGTGCTCCACACATGTTGCGGGCAGCCGAGCTGCTTGAGGAATCGCGGGAGAGTCTGGCCCGTCTTATGGCCGAGGAGATGGGCAAACCGGTAGTTCAGGGTCGGGGAGAGATCGACAAATGTGCATGGGTATGTCGTCACTATTCGGAAAAGACATCGGAGATTCTCTCAGACATCCACATTGAGGCGGATCGGACCAAGAGCTACGTCGCCTATCGGCCATTGGGGGTAGTCCTGGCCGTGATGCCTTGGAATTTTCCTTTGTGGCAGGTCTTCAGATTTGCCGCACCCGCACTGATGGCCGGGAACGCCGGCCTGTTGAAACACGCCTCCAATGTCACCGGCTGCGCCCTCGAGATCGATCGGATATTCAGCGAGGCGGGTTTCCCCGATGGGTTGTTCCGGACGTTGGTGCTCCCTTCCGCACGGGTCGATGAGGTTCTTGAACATCCTGCCGTAGTGGCAGCCACACTTACTGGATCGGATGCGGCGGGGCGTGCTGTGGCCAGCAAGGCAGGGAGTCTGCTGAAGAAGACCGTATTGGAGCTGGGTGGCTCCGACCCGTACATCGTTCTTGCCGACGCCGACCTCGAGCAGGCCGCTGCGACCTGCGCAACATCCCGTTTGATCAATGGTGGTCAGTCATGCATCTCGGCCAAGCGGTTCATTGTAGAGAAATCGGTGATAGACGAGTTCACCGAGTTGATGGCAAGCAAGCTCTCTTCAACAGTGGTCGGAGACCCTCTCGATGACGACACAACCATGGGTCCAATGGCGAGGGTCGATCTCCGTGACGAACTGCATGCCCAGGTGGAATCGAGCGTGGCGGCAGGCGCACGCCTCGTAATTGGTGGAACGATCCCGGAGGGCGAAGGCGCTTTCTACCCGCCCACACTCCTGAGCGGAGTGGAAAATGGGGCTGCCGTGTACAGGGAAGAAACGTTCGGGCCTGTGGCGGCGGTGATCTCGGCAGACAACGTCGATGATGCGATTCGAATCGCTAACGATTCAGAATTCGGCTTAGGGGCGGCCATTTTCACATCAGACACGGCCCGAGGCGAAGAAATAGCTCGTGACCGGCTCGAGGCAGGAGCATGCTTCGTAAACGCCTTCGTCTCCTCCGACCCCCGGCTCCCGTTCGGCGGAATCAAGATGTCGGGATATGGCCGAGAATTGGCTGATCTCGGGATGAAGGAGTTCCTGAATGCCAAAACAGTTGTTGTAGCTTGATGGATTCAGGTCAGGCGGCCGTCGGATACGCCGACGCTTTGATTTTATTTGGTATTACCGGCGACCTGGCCCGTCGGAAACTCTTCTCTGCCCTCTACAACCTCACGGAATCTGGAAACCTGGAACTGCCGGTCATCGGGGTCGCGTCGAGTAAGTGGACCGACGAGGAGCTAATTGCGTACGCCCGCCAGGCCCTGGATGACGCCGGCGAAGTGGTCGATGAGGGTGTATTCAAAAACCTGGCCGGTCGGCTCAGCTTCGTCTCGGGTGACTATCGCGAATCAAACACATTCGCTGAGATCGCCCGGAGAGTTGGCGACCGACAGTGCACCGTCTCATATCTAGCCATTCCTCCTTCGCTCTTCGATGATGTGATATCCGGTCTCGGCTCAGTCGGGCTCCATGAACATGGTCGGGTTGTTGTGGAGAAACCGTTCGGCCGCGACACCGCTTCCGCTGCCGAACTCAGTGAGATCGTCCACCGCTACTACCCCGAAGATCGGGTTTATCGAATCGACCACTTTCTCGGAAAGGAGGCTGTTCAGAACCTGATGGTTTTCAGATTTGCGAACACGATCCTGGAACCTGTCTGGAATCGCCAGTATGTGAGGGGAGTCGAAATAACGCTTGCCGAGAAGTTTGGAGTTGATGGTCGGGGGTCCTTTTATGACGATGTCGGCGCGATTCGAGATGTAATCCAGAACCATCTCCTCCAGGTCCTATCTGTGCTGGCAATGGAACCACCGGTTTCAGAATCGGCGGACGCCGTCCGCGATGAACGAGTCAAGGTCCTCGAGGCGATCAGACCCATTGAACACCACAACATCGTTCGAGGGCAGTATGAAGGTTATCGAGGAGAGCCAGGCGTAGATCCTGAGTCAAACGTGGAGACCTATGCGGCGGTCAAGGTTGAAATCGACTCATGGCGCTGGGCCGGGGTGCCCTGGATCATCCGGGCCGGCAAGGGCCTTGCATCAACGGTCACAGAAGCCGTCGTCGAGTTTGTCAAACCGCCCCGACCATTGTTCGCCGACGAGAACCTTCAACCATCGCCTAACCGACTCACATTCAGGACCAAACCGGAAGTGGAGATCAATCTGTCCCTGCAGGCGAAAAAGCCCGGACCGACGATGGTGAGCGGCCCGATTGAACTCCATCTACAACACGATCGGACCGAAGGCCGGGGCCCATACGATCGCCTCATCGGTGATGCCCTCCGCGGCGACCAGTCGCTTTTTGCCCGGATCGACGGAGTGATGGAGGCGTGGCGAATCGTCGAACCCGTACTCGACGACGACCGACCGGTCCACACCTACCCCAAGGGATCGTGGGGGCCGTCGGAAGCGGCCCGACTTATCGAAGGCCCTAAAAAAGTGTGGTTAACCGAATAGGGGAAATTTCCCAATAGCGGGGGCTGGCCTACTGTCGCTTCCGATGGCTCGAATCAACTCTGCAAGGGGAACCAGATGCAGATGTCGAAGAGGTGCTCGACGAATTGCTCGAGAGCGCCGAGAGCTGGCAAGCTCATTTGCTCAGCCAGCTGTTGAAAGACCTGATCGACGAGCACAGCATTAGGCCGGCACCAACACCTGCGTCGCTGTACGGCTTGACCAATCGCGAGGTCGAGGTTCTCGCATTCCTCACCCGTGGCGCAACCAACCGACAAATTGCCCAAGACCTCTTCATTAGCGAAAAAACGGCGGGCGTCCATGTGTCGAGCATTATCCGCAAAATGGACGTCGCCAACCGTGGCCAGGCTGCCGCCAAGTCGAACGCAGAATTGCGACAGCTTCAATAACTCAATCTGCAGCGCCGATTCGATAGCCTCAGTGGATGACTTGCGCCCGCTGTGGATCAGAACTCGGTTACCTGCACGGGCATGCTGCCTGCCTTCGCGGAGGGTGTCCGATGTTCGGTTTGAACCAAGCCGAGTGTTGCGATGGCGAAACCGCCGAGTCCTGCCCGGCACCAACCGCATCGATTGCCGCTGGGCCCCGGTATCGGGATGCCTGACTACGCAGGCTTAATCGAGACTTTCTACCTCGGCTTTCAGACAGGTGACGCCGAGGTAATGGCGGCTTCCTACCACCCGGATGCCACTTTCGAAGACCCGGTCTTCAGTCTCCAGGGCAACGAGATCGGTGACATGTGGCGGATGTTCTGCACCGGCGACAATGACGTCGAGGTGGATTTTTCTCAGATAAACGTCACTGGAGACAGCGGTTCTGCCCATTGGGAAGCACGATATGTTTTTGGACCGAAGAAGCGGCCGGTGCACAATCGGATCGATGCCAGCTTCCAATTCTCTGACGGTCTGATTCTCCATCATCGCGATGAGTTTGATCTGGCAACATGGTCGAAGCAGGCATTGGGGCTCCCCGGCAAGTTGTTCGGATCCACTTCCTGGTTACAGACCAAGGTCCGGAGTCAGGCAGCCCACCAGCTAGGCCGGTTCCGATCCACTTAGTGTTGCCCGGAGGCGCCGCAACTGAGATGGCCCGGTGCACTCGTATTCGCGCCGCACATTGCCTCCGGGTCGTGTCCTGAAAGTAGCCCGGATGTGCGAATCGACGCGCCCGCCATCTGTAACCCGGCCGTGGTCAGATTGGTCTTACTCGCGATCCACGAACCGGTAGGGTCACGACCAACGCAAACTAGGAGGAATTTTGGGCGACGTAATTGGAACGATCATTGGAGCGCTTGTTGCAGGAATTATCGTTGGGCCGCTAGCCAGGTTGATGATGCCCGGCAAGCAAAATCTATCGCTGGGCATCACAATTCTGATTGGCGCAGTCGGAGCGCTGGTAGGAGGGTTCATCTACCAGGCTTTAGGTGGCGACGAGACCGGTGGCATCGACTGGATAAGACTTGCAGTCCAGGTGGGCGTAGCTGCTCTGGCCATCATCCTTTACGCCAACATGGGCAGCAAAAAAGCATCTGTCTGATCTAGCTATCCCGAACAGATAAGCAAACGCCGAGAAAGGCGTCGGAAATGACCCGAGGAAGGGTTATGAGGCCCCCATACTGGCGACCTCATGACCCTTCCTCTTCGCGTTATTCAAGCTGTCCGGCCCCATGCCTCGGCCGGGGTTCTGGCAGGTGCGGCGGTCGTGGCAGCCACTTTTGCAGCCACTCCGTTTCTACTTCCCGACGTATCGGGCCGCCTGGGAACTCCTCTGGGAGTCACGGGGCTTTTGAGTACAGCACAGGTCGCCAGTTTCGCGGTCGCCTCATTCCTCGCAGGTCGATTCCTGCGCCCCCGGAGGTCGCTCCACTATGGGAGCCTGGCCCTAATCGCCATCGCGTGCACTTCGTCAGCGGTGGTGCCCAATTTTCCCTTGCTCATGGCTACGAGGGTGCTGGCCGGTATCGGGATGGGAACTTTGACCTGGATCGCATGGGCGGACGCCACGCGCCATTCGACGGGTATCGGCGAGGTTGCCGCAGTCGCCCCGATAACAGCTGCCATTGCGTCCCCGGCGCTGGGATGGATCACGACCAAGGGAGGCTATCCCTGGGTCTTTGCGGCGCTATCCGCGGTTGCCGTGCTGTCACTGGTTTTCAAAGTCGACTTCGGCGATCTCCCCAGGGTGGGCCGCACTATCAGCGAATCACGATCGAACCGGTGGTTGCTTTTCGGTTTGTTCCTACTCACTTTGGGCGGCTCGGCGGTGTTCGTGTTCAGCGGTGCCATCGGTACCGAATTTGTCGGTCTGTCAGCCGTCACGGTGGCCTGGGCTCTGAGTCTCAATGCGATCGCGGGTGTTATTGGTACCAGGATCAATTCCGGGCCAGGAAAGGCGGGGGTCTGGCTGCTCGGCGCAGCAGGTTCGGCATTCGTCATCGGAAACGTCGGTCTACCCCTCATATTTGTCGTCGCCATCACGGTGTGGGGGTTCTCATATTGGGTATTCGTCCCCGCTGCCATAAAACTGCTTGCAGAAAAATCTATCACCCCGACTGAGCGGGTGGGTGACGCCCAGGCTCTGATGGCTCTAGGGCGGGTATTTGGGCCGGTAGTCGGTGGTGTTGCTATTGCCGGGGCGAATTTCGGACGCCTCTCGATTGTCGGGGGCACCATCATGATGGTTTCGGCAGCAATCGCGGTTGGGGTGGAGTGGGGACGCAAGGCGACCGAGCTACGGAGTTGAGATAACGAAGTCCCGGGCGAGCCCCCTCGATGGCCGACGCTAGGGTAAGCCAGCCTTAGAGAGAAGCGTGTGAAGAACCCGTACTCAATCGACGTTTTGATTGTTGGTGCTGGCCAGGGCGGCCTCGGGGTTTCCAAATTCCTGAGCGACAGCTCCCTCGAAGTATCCGTGCTCGAGCAGGGTCGAATCGGCGAGACGTGGCGAACCCAGCGTTGGGATAGCTTTACGCTCAACACTCCCAACTGGATGAATGGCCTCCCCGGTGCACCCTATGGCGGACCGGACCCGATGGGGTTCATGACTCACGGAGAACTCCTGGCGTCGTTTGAAAGCTATGTAGAGCAGTACGAGCTACCGATCCGAACCGGAGTAACCGTTACCAGAATCGGCCGAGCTGGCGAGGGGCGCAGGTTCGAAGTCGATGCTGTGGCCTCAGACGGTGAGCATCTCGAGTACAAATCCGACTCGGTGGTGCTGGCCACGGGCATCGCCCGGTTACCAAACCTACCGGAAGTTGCGTCGAAGCTGCCCGGGTCCATCAACCAACTTCATACCGGCACCTATCGATCTCCAGTGGTTCTGCCAGATGGTGCTGTTGTCGTGGTCGGCGGAGGGCAGTCAGGTGCGCAAATCGTCGAGGATCTCGTAAGGGCTGACCGAACCGTTTACTTCGCCATCAGCGATGTGGCCCGATTTCCCCGGCGATACCGGGGCCGCGACTTCATGGAGTGGTTTGCAGACATGGGCATATGGGACGTAACGACTGAAGGCGTCCCCGACCCAACAATGATTTCCGCAACCAACCCGCTCGTCTCCGGTGTCGGCCCGCTCGGGCACACCATCAGCTACCAACAACTGGCCCAGCAGGGTGTTCACCTTATGGGGCGTCTCCTCGATGTGGATCAAGGAGTCCTGATCAGCGATGACAGGGCCCTCGAATATGTTCGAAACTCTGACTCTGCCTCCAGCGAGATCAGGTCCAACATTGACAAGTTCATCGAGGAAAGCGGTGTCGAAGCACCTGATCCTGAACCCGACCCGGCTGATGAACCACTATCGGGAGAGCTAAGGACGCTCAACAGACTCGACCTCGCCGCTGCAAAGGTCGGCTCTGTCATCTGGTGTACCGGATTCAGAGGTGACTTCTCCTGGGTCGACCTGCCAATCACGGACGGCGACGAAGTCCCCGTCCACAGCAATGGTGCATCCGAGGTTGCAGGTGTCTACTTCATCGGATTCCCGTGGCTTTCGACCCGTAAATCTGGGATTGTCTTTGGAATTGAAGCGGACGCCAGACGGATAAGCAGCCAGATCGTCGAAGAGTTGACGATGCCGGGTTCGGACCGACGTGAAGCGCGCTCGGGAGGACTTGAACCCCCAACCTCCTGATCCGTAGTCAGGCACTCTATCCAATTGAGCTACGAGCGCTTGGGAGACCTAAGGATAATGGCACCCAACGCTGTTTAGGAAGTCGGGCTCGTGGCCAGCAAACCCCGGGTTCCCAGCGATGCCACGCCGCTACTGCGTCGAGCCGTCCAATGCTCACAGCCCAAATTTCCAACGTCGCGGTGGAATGACCGTCCTCTGACAGACGGGAAATGAAACGAGGCACCTCCTCATAAACCGACTGTCCACCCCGGCTCTGCCGCGGGTTGAAGAAAGAAAGAGGAGATATGAAATTACCCAAGAAGAGCCAGCGATGGTGGCTAATGCTTGCGGTGTTCGCGCTGGTGGCCAGCGCATGTAGCGGAAGCACGCTCGACACCACAACCACAAGCGCCGCACCTGGCGAGACAACAACCACGGGCGACGCTGGCGAGACGACAACAACCGTTGAACCGGGCACCCCTGGGGCGATGACGGTTACGGTCGACCTCGATCCGAACGCTGTCTGGAGCGACGGAACACCGGTCACTGCAGAGGACTTTGTTTGCACCCAGCAGGCATTCCTGAATACACCGGGATCACTCTCGACCACCGGCTATGCGGAGATGCTGTCGGTAGCGGCTGGTGAATCCGACCAGCAGGTCGTGATTGAGTTCGCCGAGGTCTACGCCCCGTACAAGACGGTGTTTAATCAGATTCTGCCCGCCCACCTGATCGACAACTGCAGTGACATTTCGGCTGATTTCCTGGACTCGATCCCGGTATCCGCCCGTCCCTGGTTGCTCCAGGACTGGAGCGATCAGCAGGCGATCATGGTTCCGAACGACGCCTATTGGGGCGATGACAAGCCAACAGCGGCTCGAATGATTCAGGTTCCCCGTACCGAGGACGGAGGAATCTCTTCACTCGGTGCCGGTGAAGTCGACTTCATCTTCCCGCAGGCATTCGCCGGGATCACCGACGCCCTGTCAGCTGACAACATCGAGTTCGTACCTGGATACGGGACCAACTATGAGGGCCTCTATTTCCAGCAGGGCGAAGTTCGGAACGGTCCCTTCGCCGATCCGGTATTCCGGGCCGCTTTCAGCATGTCGGTCGACCGCGACCTGATCCTGGCCAACATCTACGACCCGATATTCCCCGGGGCACCTCTTTTGCAGTGCGGACTCTGGGTGCCCAACATCGGCGACTGGTGTGCCAACATTCAATTCGAAAACAGCTACGACCCCGACGGCGCCAAGACTCTCCTTGAGGAGAATGGCTGGACGCTGAACGGCAGTGGTCTTTGGGAGAAGGATGGTGTTGTCCCCGAGATCAAGTGGATGGTCAATACACCCAACGCACGTCGTGAGGCGGCGCAGGCATTGATGATTCCCGAGTTCCTCAATCAGGGTTTCAACGTCGTTGCTGACAACGGTGATGCCGCAACGGTGTTCCAGCAGAGGCTCCCCGCAGGAGACTACGACCTGGCGATGTACATCAACACGGCGGCGCCCGACCCCAGCGTGACCGCAATCATGGCGTGTAGCCAGGTCCCGAGTGAGGAGAACAACAATCAGGGTCAGAACAGCGTGTTCTGGTGCAACGAAAACGCCAGTGACCTGATGGTTCAATCGGACCAGGAGCTCGACGTGGCAGCCCGGACCGACTTGGTTCATCAGATCGGCCAGGCCCTAGTCGACGATCATGTGATGTTGCCCTTGTTCCAATTCCCAAATATCGCCGCATGGCGTACGGACCGGATCGAAGGTGATGCCCCCGCTGCAGACGCAGCCAACTATCGGGCATACAACAACAGCTCGCAACTCTGGCAACCGATCGGCAAGGACGACATAGTCGTTGGAGCCGAGCAGTGGCCGGAATGCATCAACCCGGTGACGGAGTGCGCCAACTCGTCATGGATGGTTTGGACCACATCGTTCGCGGTGTTCCCGGCCATCTGGGACACAACGAGCGACGGCGATTTCACCATCACCAGCCTCGTGGTTGGCGAGCCAACCGTCAGCGTCAACGGCTAACCGATGGAACCGGGGTGTCGCCTGTGGGCACCCCGGTTCTCGCCTTGGAGGACACAGGAAATAGACCATGGCTAGATATGTCTTCATGAGGACGTTGTGGGCAATCCCCGTACTGCTCATCGTCACGTTTCTAACGTTCTGGGCCGTCAAAGCCGCGACCGACCCAGTGCAGAGTTTTCTGCGAAGCAACCCTCGTGCCACCGCCGAGCAGGTCGATGCGTACAAAGAGGCGACCGGACTGGTGGGTTCGACCGTGGAGCAATATGGTCGCTGGCTGGGCAACTTCTTAACGCTCAACTGGGGCAATTCAATCAAGGGGAACACTCCGGTTTGGCCCGATCTCAAGAGTGCCCTGGCCAACAGTCTGGTGCTCGGATTCACTGCCAGTGTTGTCGGCATCACCATCGGGCTCAGTATCGGAATTTTCTCTGCCCTACGTCAATATTCGAAATTCGACACACTCTCGACCGGAGCGGCGTTCGTGGGAATTTCGATTCCACCATTTGTCTCCGCCGTCCTCCTCCAGGTGTTCTTTGCGATTCTTCTGACCAATTGGCTGGGTGTCAGTTCACCGATTCTGCCCGTGGCGGGGATATATCCGCCGGGTCAGACCAGTTTCGATCTCGGTTTGAGGATCAAGCACATGATCCTTCCTGTCACCGTCGTCGCCATTCAGATCATCGCCACTTATAGCCGCTATATGAGGGCGTCCCTGCTCGATGTGAAGGAATCTGAATACATGCGTACCGCCAGGTCGAAAGGGATATCCGAGCGAAGGGTAATCGTGAACCACGCACTCCAGAATGCGATGATTCCAATTATCACAGTGGCAGCCATTGACTTCGGCGCCATCGTTGGTGGCCTCATAATCACCGAGCGGATTTTTGAATACAAAGGCACCGGGGATTTCTTACTTACCGCGCTTGCCAATGGTGACTTCCCCCAGGTGATGCCACTGATGTTCATCATCGTCGCCTCGGTGATCGTCTTCAATCTCGTTGCCGACGTTTCGTACGCATGGATGGATCCGAGGATTCGCCTTGGTTGACCTGCACCAACTCCCCGACCAGGTCCCCGAAGTCGTGGCTGATGAAGCCGAAGGCTTAGCGGTCCGGTCGGCATCCCCAAGCCGACTCGCCGCCCGCAGATACCTCCACCACCGTGCTGCAATGATCGCCACGGTGGTGCTGATAGTCATCACGGCCGCCTGCTTTATGGCCAACTTCATCGCTCCTTACGGTGAGAATGAGACCATCAGTGTTTCCGAGGACTCCTTGCAACGAGCCATTCACGTCCCTCCCAACGCCCAATTCTGGTTCGGGACCGACTCGATCGGGCGTGACCTCTATTCTCGGATTCTGTACGGGGGGAGAGTGTCCCTACTCGTAGGAATTGCAAGTGCAATCTCGGCAGGAATTCTGGGCACTGCCGTTGGAGCCTTCGCCGGTTTCCGCGGTGGGCAAATAGACAACATGCTGATGCGCTGGACCGACCTGTTCATAGGGCTTCCCCTCCTTGTGGTCCTGATCATCATGCGTCTCTTGCCCGAGAAGCAACCATGGGCCGCCACTGTCCTCGGTGAACCCGGTTCGAAGCGTCTGATGATCACCCTGATCTCGCTGGTCGCCTGGATGACGACCGCTCGTTTAGTCCGTGGGGTGGTACTCAGCCTCAAAGAGAAGGAGTTCATCGAGGCAGCCCGCGCCGTGGGCGCTCGAGACCGGCGCATAATCCTCCGACATCTCGTCCCCAACACAATTGGCCCGATCGTCGTAGCAATGACTTTTATCGTGGCGGCAGCGATTGGGTTGGAATCAACTTTGTCGTTCTTCGGATTTGGCCTCGACCCGACTCAAGCCTCGTGGGGCAACCTCCTCGCCGACGCCGGCACCAACATCATCACCAAGAAATGGTGGCTCGTGCTCTTCCCCGGAATGGTGTTGCTCATCACAATTCTTTGTATCAACTTCATGGGAGACGGCCTTCGCGACGCCCTCGACCCGAAACAGGACAAAGGGGTCTCCGGATGAGCCAACACGTTCTATCGGTGAGAGATCTAAGGGTTTCGTTCCCCACTGACGATGGGATCGTCCAGGCGGTGCGTGGGATCAGCTTCGACATCGCCGAGCACGAGCTGATGGGCATCGTTGGTGAGTCAGGGTCGGGGAAATCGGTCACCTTTCTGGCGGTCATGGGACTACTCCCCAAGCGCGCCGAGGTCAGTGGCTCGATAAAAGTGGACGGGGTCGAGCTTGTCGGTGTCCCTGAAAAGACGGTTCGAAAGGTTCGGGGAAAGAAAGTGGCGATGATCTTCCAGGACCCTTTGACCGCCCTGAACCCGGTACATCGTGTCGGTCGGCAAATCGTGGAGATGATCCAGGCGCATCAGGATCTCAACAACGACGCGGCCATGATAAAAGCAATCGATCTTCTGGAAATGGTCGGAATTCCCCAACCAGCCACCAGAGCCCGGCAGTATCCCCACGAATTCTCCGGCGGAATGCGACAACGGGCAGTTATCGCGATGGCAATCGCCAACGATCCCGACATTCTCATTGCCGACGAGCCAACTACCGCACTCGACACAACGGTGCAGGCTCAGATTCTCGACGTGATCCAAACGATCCAGCATGAGTTGGGTGCGGCTGTTGCGTTCATAACACACGACCTTGGTGTCGTAGCGCGGGTCGCCGACCGGGTTCAGGTGATGTATGCAGGAAGGATTGCGGAACGGGGAGAAGCGCACGACATCTTCATCAGACCGACCCATCCCTACACGGTGGGTTTGCTCCGTTCGCTACCCGATGCAGTGGGCTCGCGCCTTGTTCCGATCCCGGGAGCCCCGCCCAACATGCTCCACCCCCCGTCCGGTTGTGCCTTCCGGGTTCGCTGCGCCCACACTGCCGACGTTTGCAGCGAATCCCTCCCCGATTTAGTGCCATACGGTGCGGTTGAGACTGCCTGTGTCCGGGTTGACGAGATAATCGCCGAGATGTCGGTATGACCGAACCGTTGTTGGAGGTAACCGATCTCTTCAAGCTGTTCAATGTCAGACAGGTCGTGGGGCGTCGTGTGGTCAAGCACACGGTTCACGCCGTCAGCGGTGTCAGTTTCCACATCGATCAGGGCGAGACCCTGGGCTTGGTTGGCGAGTCAGGGTCCGGGAAGTCGACAGTTGGGCGATGCATTCTCCGTCTTCTCGAGCCAACCAGCGGGTCGGTTCGATTCAGGGGCCAGGAGCTCACCACCCTCGATCGGGAAACAATGCGGGAATTGCGTTCCCACATTCAGATCGTCTTTCAAGATCCCTATGCCTCCCTCGATCCCCGGATGACAATTGGGGCCACGGTTGCCGAGCCTTTAGAAATCCATGGAGTAAAGAGCGACCACAAAGCGATCGTCGCCGAACTGCTGGAGAGAGTCGGATTGTCTCCCGACCACGCCAAGAGATTTCCCCACGAGTTCTCAGGCGGACAAAGACAACGCGTGGGGATTGCCCGTGCCCTCACGTTGCAACCGTCGTTGATCGTTCTCGACGAGCCCGTTTCGGCCCTCGATGTCTCGATCCAAGCCGGGATTCTCAATCTCCTCTACGACCTGCAAAAGGAGATGGGGCTCTCCTATCTCTTCATTGCTCACGACCTATCGGTGGTGCGGCACATAAGTGATCGAATCGCAGTGATGTATCTCGGCCGCATCATGGAGGTTGGCGACAACAACGAGATCTATGAACGTTCGATCAACCCCTATACCCAATCGCTGCTTTCCGCCGTCCCATTGCCCGACCCGGTACTCGAACGGAAGCGGCAGCGAATTGTGCTTGAGGGCGACCTCCCCAGCCCGGTTAACCCTCCTTCGGGATGCAGGTTCCGAACCCGTTGTCCCATCGCCTTCGATAGGTGCGCCGAGGCGACTCCTGAGCTGAGGGAAATTGAGAGCGAACACTGGGCGGCCTGTCACGCCCCATTGCTACCCGGGCAGAATCTCGCTGACCTGGTCGATTCCGGCTGACTGGAGTGGACCTCAGGGTTCCACACTACGGCTAGAGCTGCGAGACGTCGGCTGCCGTCGCATCGGTTACTAGAGGACCAATTCCAAAGACGGGCAAAACACCCGAGTGATCTTGACGTCGACTCGAGCGTTGGCGCGTAGCAGCCCTGCTCCACGGTGATAACAGTCACTCCGGACCTCAGGTTCGAAGGTACGGTGAGACCGGAAAGGATATTTCATGTCAGTAGCGAGCTTGTCGGAACGATTTTGGAAATTGACCTGTGAATACAACCCGACTGGAGCCACCGTCCGAGGGATGCACGAATTCGACGATCGTCTGAGGTCATTTGACAGCGACTATCTCTCCGATCTAGCCAAACAGTTCCGGAGGATCGAGATCGAAGCCCAAGAGATAACGACTGAAAATACTTCCGACCTCATCTCGCTGGGTTTGCTTGTTCACGAGTCGGACGTATGGGCGACCGAGATCGAACAGCGATTCCTGGTTGCGGCTATTGATCCCTACCTCGGGCCGCACACCCGGATTCTTTCCGACACCCAACAAAACACCGTTCAGAATCAGGATCAGGCAAACGCGCTCCTCGAGCGATACCGCGCCATCCCTGCATATTTGGAAGCAGCCCTACGCCTTCAATTGGAGAATGCCCGTGCGGGGATGACTCCCGCCTCAGCATCGTTGCTGCGGGTTTTCAGCCAGTTGGACGGATATCTGGCTTCCGACCTTGGTGACGATCCATTCCTCAAGCTGAAGATTCCTGAGGGCGCTAATCAACCACTGTGGGATGAAACGGCGCGTGATCTCGTTCAGTCGAAGATCCGGCCCGCCATCGAGACCTACCGGGATGCGTTGATCGCAGATGTGGGTCCCACCGCCCGTCCGGACGACAAGGCCGGATTGTCGTGGATGACCAACGGTGAAGAGATCTACGCATCGTTGATCCACAAATACACCCAACTAGACAAGAGCGCCCAAGAAATCCACGACATCGGTCAAGAATGGGGTACCCGATTACTCATCGACGAGTGGGTCGAAACTGGAAAGAAAGCGTTGGGCCTCGATTCGGTACCGGAAATCTTCGAACGTCTCCACAACGACCCGGCAATGCGGTTCGAGTCCGAGGATGAAATGCTGGAGCATGCCAGGAAAACTGTCGATCGTGCCTGGGCGGTCGTAGACGAATGGTTCAACGTTCGCCCGGATACCCCGTGCACGGTGGTGCCCGTGCCGGCCGCATTTGCGGCAGCGATGCCTCCTGCCTACTACATGCAACCCCCCACCGACGGATCGAGGCCGGGGACATACTTTCTCAACACCCACAAGCCGGCTGAGCGTGACCGGTTTGAGTATGAGTCGACTCATTTCCACGAGGCCGTTCCCGGCCACCACTTCGACCGATCCATCGCGGCCAGCCTGAAGGGAATTCCCGAATTCCGCCGCTATTCACAGGTCTATGCCCATACCGAAGGTTGGGGGCTGTACGCCGAGCGTTTCGCCGACGAAATGGGGCTTTTCTCCTCAGAAGTCGATCGTCTGGGCATGCTCAGTGCCGACGCCTGGAGAGCGGGCCGGTTGGTAGTTGACACCGGACTACACGCCCTTGGATGGTCCCGCCAACAAGCGATCGACTGGTTACAGAAGTGGACCCCAATTGGTCTGCTCACCATCGAACAAGAAGTCGACCGCTATATCGGGATGCCCGGCCAGGCTCTGAGCTACAAGATGGGTCAGATCGAAATAATGTCGCTACGACAGCAGGCCGAACAAGTACTAGGCGACCGTTTCGACATCAAGGCGTTCCACGACACGATGCTCACCCAGGGTGCGATGACACTGCCGATGCTGCGAGACCACGTCGAACGTCAACTGCTCGGCCGATAGAAACTCCCGACGAGCAACCCTCAGGGGGCGCTCTCGATCGACCTGTCCTCCGGCAGGTCAGAAATCCGCTCGTATTCGGAGGCCTTCCCGGCTTCACGCTCCGCAATTCCAACCCCGAGGTTTACCGCCTCGTCCTGAAGTTCGCTGAGCCTCGCCTGAAGTGTGTGCTCCTCATCGAGCAGTTCGCTCCGACGGACGAAGTCGTCAGACTGCGTACCCTGGCGTTCCCGGGCGATTTCGACCAGACGGCTCCGGATGCGCTGGATTTTGTCGGCAAGTGTTTCAGTGACCATTGTGGGCCTCCTTTGGGCCATCCTGAGAGTCATATCCCGGATGGTTAGGTACCCGGGTCGCTCAGTCCGTAAACCCAACATGTGAGACCGTGACCGGACAGTCACGGGGTTGCAATCCGGTCCCGATTCCGAAGACAGTTACCTACCCGTTCGGTGCGAATCAATCCGACCCGTCACTCCTGTCGCGAAAGCTTACGAGGGGGAGATAAAACCAGGCCCATGCTGCCAAAACAACCGCCACGGCAGTAGCAATCCCGGCAAAGAGATCGCCTCCCAGAATCGCCGAAACAAGATAAACGACCGAAGCGATGGTCACCATGAAAAGAGAGGTCCCAACGATGGCTAGACGGGTTGCGACCATTACATGGGAAATGGAACGGCGCCGAATGCCATCGATCGGAGCCCGAACACGCTGATGGACGCTGGGAGCGATGAGAAGGATCGAGGAAGAAGCGGCGGAGCCGAATGCTAAATAGTAGACGATGGAGTTAAGGGTGGAGAGCTCTACAAACTGGCTCTGGAACGGGACAACCAACAGGAAAGAGAACATAACCATCACGCCTGGGATTGTGGTTCTCAATCCCTCCATTAGAGCCCGAAATTGGTCATCCACCTCGTCGGTGGTCTCGTCGTGCTCGACAGATCCAGCGTCCCTGTTTTCCATAGCGTGAAGTTACCCACCGTGGCCAATCTCAACCATAGAAAACGGCTCGATCTGCAGAATTCCGATACGAGTTCGTTTTCGTCTTGTGTGTCGAACCTGTCGTAGGATGGCCCGCTATGGCATCGCTAGTTCTTCCGGTCGATCCGACTTCGGCGTTGACCGCGCGCCGATTTGTCCGTGCAAACTCAAAGCTCGATTCGATACGTCATACTGAGGCCGACCTCCTCGTTACCGAGCTCGTCGCCAACGTCGTGCGTCACTCCCCTAGCTCACCAGAATTCCGGGTGGAGGTGGCTTCCTCAGAGATAAACGGGTTGAAGGTGTCAGTCGCCCATTCATATTCAGGGACACTCCCGACCGAGGCGGGAATCGGCCATACCCTCGTCGAACGAATCTCACGCACGTGGGGTATCAACCACGAAGGCGAGATGCTCGAGGTGTGGTTCACCGTCCGCACCCCTGGGACCAGCGGCGTTGACGTCGATATCGATGACGCCGAGCTGTTCCAGGCGTTGGCAGAAAACCCGGACCTGTCCGCTGAACTTCTGAGACGTCATAGCGACCTCGCCAGCTCGATCGCAAGGCGTTATCGGGGTAAGGGAATTGAGGACGAGGATCTGGAACAGGTAGCCCAAATGGCCCTACTCAAAGCCATTCAGCGCTTTGATGAGTCGGCTGGCTCCCTGCGGCCTTTCGCAGCGGTCACCATCTCAGGTGAAATGAAGAAGCTGCTGAGAGACAAGGGCTGGTCCGTTCGAGTACCGCGGTCTCTACAGGAGCGTGTTCTTGAGGTCAACTACGTTCGCTCCGAACTCACCCAGCGCCTCGGACGGGCCCCCGAGCCTTCGGAAATAGCGGAACGGATTGACCTCGACCTGGAGGATGTTAAAACAGCGCTCGAGGCCGGAAAGGCGTACACATCGGGCTCGATCGACCGCCCGTCGCCCGAAACCGGGCTCACGCTTCTAGAACGAATGCAGGACCCAAACGATGCCTTGTGGAGCATCGAAGATCGGCTCGCGATGGGCGACGCAATTGCCCGGTTACCCGAACGGCAACAGCAAATCGTTCACCTTCGCTTCAACGAAGATATGACCCAGTCGGAGATTGCTGAGATCCTCGGAATTTCCCAAATGCACGTGTCCCGTTTGCTTCTGGCGGCGACGGAGGAGCTTCGAATACTCCTCGACCCTTCCGATTCTTGAGCGGCAGACGCCGAGGAAAGGCTGGCACGGCCGTTTAGTCTGGTCGATCATCGGGTAAGCAATGCCCATCCAAACGAATCGAAACACAATGGCAGACACGACCTACAGGGTCAAAGCCAATAACGAGGCTCCCCGCAACGCACGGTCGTTTCTAAACGAGATAAGGGACGACCTTGAACCCCGATTCGATGACGTGGCCATAGTCGTTTCTGAGTTGGTCACGAATAGTGTACGGCACAGTAAGGACGACTTGACGTTCAGCGTGTTTCCCGGTCCAGATTCGATACGCGTCGAAGTGATGGACTGGGGCCCAGGGTTCAATCGCGACGCGCCGCGGGGAGATGGCATGGGGTTAAGTATCGTTGAAAAGATCGCGAGCGACTGGGGTGTGAACCTCGACGGGGTTTGTACGGTTTGGGTGGAGATTCCACGACAGAATTGAACTGCCTGGTTTGTTGGCCGGAGTTATGCTCTAGCTGGAGGTAGCGATATCTCCGAGGAGTTCTTCGACATCGGACACGATCCTCATCGTCGAATCCACCCCGCTCAACTCAATCAGGCGGGCGATTGGACCAGGCTTAACTGCAAGGGCGAAAGCGCGACCTGCTTCACCGAATTCCCGGCTAGCCACAACCAGAGTCTTCAAACCTGTGGAGTCCATAAAGTCGGTCCCGGTCAAGTCGACCAAGAGATTCGAACCCTCGTTGGCCTGGACTTTCTTGATTGCTGAGGTCAGCTCGTCAACCGTGGCCAGATCAATCTCTCCGCCCACATTCAACGAGATCCAACTGTCCTGGAGTTGTTGCTCGGCTATCTCTAGGCCCCTCATTAATCAAAGGGTATCAGGGTTTCAGCCAAGTGCCACCTGGAGTCGGAACCTGCGATCGACGCCTCAGCGCCGACGAAAAATTACTACCACACTTTGATCGTCGGTCGGATCGGAGGCACCAAATCCGATCGTGAGGTCTGCGGACCGCTGTGGAACCCCGCCTTCGGCGAGGAGCATATCGGCCAACGCCTGGGGTTCAGGCATCCCGTCACGAGATCGCTGAACGTCCGCCACACCGTCGCTATACAGGATGACAGTATCTCCGACCGAAATCTCAATAGACACGACCTGGTACTTGCTATCGGGATCAAGATATAAGAGTGGTCCGGTCGGCGCCACCAATTCGACTCTTTGTGATCCAATGTGAATCACCGGCGGGTGTCCTGCCGAAGAAACTTCCGCGATGCCAGTTGATGGGTCGATCCTCATTACCACCGAGGTGGCGAGGAGGTCGTCGTTGCTGGCCCAACCCAGGTATCCCAGAGCGTCGGCAGGATCGTGGCCGTGGGCCAAGGAGTGGAGGAGCAGGTCGCGGATCCGGATCGCGCGCAATGCAGGCTCTGCGCCGTGTCCGGTCACGTCGATCATAACGACACCAATTGACCCATCGGGGAGGGTGCGGACCGCACTGGTATCTCCGGCCACCACACCACTCCCCGGACGGAACCGGGTTATGACCTCCCATCCGTCGGCCTGAGACACATCGACGATATGCAGAGCATCCGACAATCTGGAAGCGAGCGGAGCTTCCTGCTGTAAACCCACCTTCGCCCTCTTGGCCATCGCTCCCGACGTCGATGCCTCAACCTTGGCGACATCGATGACCCTAACCAGAACGCCGAGCAGGATTAGAAGAAGTATGCCGAAACTAACGGCGAGAAACGCAGTCGCGTTGATTCGCTCTCCGGCGGGCAACGTCTCAGTAACCAACAGAAGCAGTGCCGGCGAGAGAAGGACGATTGGCCCGAACCTGCGTAGGGTCCTCCCCCCGATACCCGGACTCGACGCT
>JBBKXI010000044.1:0-6335 GCA_037969415.1 Acidimicrobiia bacterium
GTTTCTCGCCTGACGAACGAGCAGTGGACGTCTTTCTAGTAACCGTCATTGCTGCATCTGTTCTCGGTGCCATTGCCCTCAGGTTCCAGGCAATTCCGCTACTTGACCCGTTTTCCGTCACCGCGCTTGGCGCTGTGATCGGAGCAACCGCCGCAGCCGCACTATGGGACCTCGACATAGTTGGTTACTTGCTGATCGGGTTGGGGATAGCGGTGGCAATGGTGGCCGGCAAGGGACTGAGTTCGATGTTGCGTCTCGGTGTTGTAAGTCTCACTGAGGTCCCCCCTGGCAACGTAGTGTCCCTCGATAGTGTGATTCTCGCTGCCGCCATCTTTTACCCACTGATTCGAATTGTGCTCTAGTGGTCTGTCGGTCAAATAGGGCCGTCAGTAGCTGGGCGACAGGCCACTAAGGACTTCGATTGGTCACCGTGGTCTGGGTAGCGCTGGGTGGTGCTGTCGGATCGGTTGCGCGGTATTTGTTGTCAGGAGGTATCAATGACCGATTCCACCCCTGGGGGACCGTTTTTATCAATATTGCGGGTAGCTTTGTGCTCGGGTACTTGATCGGCAAGTGGGGTTGGGAGGCGTCTGCGCCGCAACGTATCGGTGTCACGGCAGGCCTCCTCGGCGGATTCACCACCTTCTCGACCTTTTCTCTTGACGTAGTGAAGCTCTGGGAAGATGGATCCGGATTGCTCGGGCTCGTGGTCGTTGCGGTTTCGATAGTGGTTGGCTTGGCCGCAGCGGTATCCGGACTGGTCCTCGGCCGGACGTGAGAAGGTCGAGTCAAGAACTACCCGAAGCAACGCGATCTGGTTACCATTTCGAAGGCATGGCAGTTGAGAAACCAATCCTGCGCGCCTTGCTGGTTCTCCTGGCAGTATTTGTTATCGCCGGCCTCTTCCCGCAGACCTCGCAAGCAGTCACCAAGAAACAGGTGGAACAAGCCTGTGCCAATTCGCGCGCCCAGCTCGACGAATACCGTGAGGCCCAGAAGCAGTTTGAGACCGCGGCCCTGGAGTATGAGGCTGCGCTGAACGACGTTGCCCGCATCGAGGCCAAACAGGCCCGAGTCCAGGGCTCTGTCGACGCTCATGCTGACGATCTCGCCGGCATCCAGACCCAACTGGAAGACCAGGCCGTTGAGCTCTATATGCGTGGAGGATTCTCCAACCCGGGGATAATTCTTTCCGCTTCATCAGTCGATGAGTTCATGACGACGTCGGAGTTTTTGACTTCGGCGGCGATCGGTGGCCAGACATCGATCAACAACCTCCTGGCACTCAAGGGAGAACTGGCGACTTTCCAGGATGACCTCGACGCCACCCGGACCGAACTTAAAGATGCCGAGGCTTTGGCCCTTGAGGTTCGCGGTAATCAGGAGGCGTCCGCGGCGAGAGAACAAGCGGCCTATGCCAAGCTCTCCGGTGACTGCAAGTCGCTGCAAAGCAAATATGACAAGGAGCAGGCTGAGATTGCCGCCCGAGCGAAGCAGCGGGCTTCAGGGTCGGTCCAGGTCGGGTCGTTTGTCTGTCCGATGACACCGGGAAGAACCTCGTTCATCGACTCGTGGGGGGCGCCGCGATCTGGCGGGCGTGCCCACAAAGGAACGGACATGTTCGCAGCTTATGGAGAACCCGTGTACGCCGTGGCTGCCGGGACTGTGAGCATCAAGAACGGAGGCCTGGGAGGCAAGACCATTTGGCTCAAGGCGACTAGCGGACACTCCTATTACTACGCCCATCTCTCCGACTGGAACGTGTCGGGTGGATCAGTGAGCCAGGGTCAAACAATCGGGTTCAACGGCGATTCCGGTAACGCCCAAGGCACCAGTCCCCACGTCCATTTCGAGATCCATCCCAACGGCGGCGGTGCGGTGAACCCGTATCCAACGCTCGCCGGAGCTTGCAAGTAACCTACATCTCGTGAGTGACAGTCGCCGTAGAATTGACCGGGCCCTCGATCCCGATTTCGTAACCGATCTCGACTCGATCGAGCTGGTCGAGTTGCGGGAGCGCCGGGACACCGCCGAGGATGTTGAGGCCATGGTGTCGTACTACCGGCGCCTGATTCACGGGCGGATGGACCTCCTCGACTTTGAGCTGACGCGACGGTCTGGAGAGGAGCAGCGAACACTGCTCGAGGCCCTCCCCGAGATTCTTGCCCGGGGGATGGTCGTCGGGAGCGAACCCAATCTCAAATATATCGAAGTCATGCCGCCTCTACCGGAGTCGACGGGGCGACGACTCATCGACAAGATCATGGATGACGGGGTCGTGGCCAGTCTTCCCGACTTGAGCGATCATGAGATCACCGAGGCACTCATTGACCTCCGTGATTTTGAGAGGCAGTTGTCGGCCCAGCGAAAGCAACTCCACATCGTCATCGATCGCGTTCAGGAAGAGATCGTTGGCCGGTATCGCACCGAGCACGGTTCGCCAGCCCCGGCGAGCTAGACAAAATTGCTCGCAGTCCAAGTCCGCTCGGGTCTGGTAGAGGCCACCCATCAAGGGGCGTTCGCCGCCTTTGATGCCAGCCTCAATTTGGTGGCCTACTCCGGAGATATTGACACTCCCTTTTTCCTCAGATCGTCGTCCAAGCCTTTTCAGGCGTTTGTCTCTCAGGAGTTCGGCGCCGAACTCTCTCCGATCGAACTGGCCATCGCTTCGTCATCCCATGACGGATTTCCGGCGCATATCGCCGTTGTCGACGCAATGTTGCGACGTGCGGGATTGAGCCATGACGATTTGCAGTGCCCGCCCCTGTGGCCGCTAGGCGGGGAGGCCCGAGACATTCTCGTGAGTGAAGGGCACAAGGTTCCCCGACCGATCTGGCACGACTGTTCCGGTAAGCACGCCGCCTGGCTTCGTGCCTGTGTTGCCTCGGACCTGCCCACAGATACCTACCTGGCGCCCGACCACCCGATTCAGGCCAGAGTGAGGCAACTGATTGGTGAAGTGGGAGATCACGATGTTGACCCGATGGGTATCGACGGATGTGGGGCGCCGGTGCACCGCACCACCGTGCGGGCGTTGGCCCGCATGTATGCCGTGCTCGCCACCGATCACCGGTTTCGCGAGGTACTCGGGGCGATGCACCGCTATCCGGCCCTGGTTTCGGGAGTAGGCAACGGTGACGCAGTTATCGCCACAGCCCTTGACGCCGCCGCCAAACGGGGCGCAATGGGTTGTATTGGCGTCGCCTGGGCCAACCAGTTCGGAATCGCTGTCAAGTCGTTTGACGGACAGGATCGGGCAGCAGCCTTTGCTGCCGCCAGCGGCCTCGAGAATCTATCGAACCTGTCGGAGACAGTGTCGAGTTCGTTGCGGGGAGCAACCGATCTCAAGGTCCTCGGAGGTGGCGCGACGGTTGGACGCTTTGAGTCGCGACTCGAGCTGACCCTTCTGTGACCAACCCGTGGCTCGAGCTTGAAGGCGACGCCCTACCGGTGGACTCTTTCGTCGGCCCGTTTCCGGATGCCGTGTTTCTTCAAACATGGTGGAAGAACCTCGGTGCCGGCGAGCCCATAGTTGCGGGCGATTCCAGTACCTTCGTTCCATTGGTTGCCCAGACCGGTGAGGTCCGTTTCGCCGGGGCCGCCGACGTCACCGATTACCACAGTGTTCGGGGCGATGACTTCGACGGGATCGCGCAGGCCCTCATCGAACTCCGCCGCATCAATAAGTCAGTCGTGTTGGATTCGCTTCCGCAGAACTCGGCCGATGGGCTGACCACCGCCCTTCGCCGGTTGGGGGCCACCGTCGAGTGTGCACAGGAGGACCCTGGTACGGCCGTATTGGAGATCGAGGCGGACTATCTCGATGGCCTCTCCAAGAAACAGCGTCATGAACTTCGGCGTAAACACCGTCGTTTTGTGGAGACCGTCGGCGACGCCGGTGTGGTCGTGTCCACCGGTCCCGACCCGTTGGCCAGATTCGTTGAGTTACACAGGATGTCTGCCGGCGACAAAGGTGACTTTTTCGATGCCAACCGGGAACAGTTTTTCTCGGAACTGTCGACGTCGCCCGATTGGGAGTTCGCCGAGCTGAGGACAGAGAAAGAAGTTGCGGCCACGTTCTTCGGATATCGAGCGTCGGATGCCTACTACCTGTACAACTCTGCATTCAATCCAACGTTCCGGGAAGCATCGCCGGGGATCGTGGGGTTGTACTTGCTTATCGAACAACTCGTCAGTTCAGGGTGTCGGCGCGTCGATCTGCTCAAAGGCGATGAGACATATAAGTTCCGAATGGGCGCCGTGGTACGGCCCCTGTTCACGGTTCGGATCGATTGATGCGTCGGGTCGCCTTCCTGTCCGTTCACACATGTCCCCTGCTTCAGCCGGGCCGCGGCTGGGCGGGCGGAATGAATGTCTATATCGACGAACTAGCCCGTGCCCTCGCCCGCGAGGGCATTCGGGTGGATGTCTTTACCCGTCGACATGGCCGTGGTGAGCCTGAAACCGTAGTTGTGGAGAAAGGTTTCTTACTCCATCACATTGACGCCGGGCCCGCCCGGGAAATCTCGCCGGAACGCACGATGAGATTCCTGGGTGTCTTCACCGACGGAGTGCTCGACCGGTTGGAAGATATCAAGGATCTTTCCTTGATCCATTCGCATTACTGGCTGTCGGGATGGGCTGGGCTTCGGATCAAGAACGCAACCGGTTTGCCGGCGATAAACAGCTTCCACACCTTGGGCAGGGTGACGGATCGCGCCCGATCTGACAGGAAAGGTCTGTCGAGCCGTTATCGACTGGCGACAGAACAAGAAGTGATCGATGCTTCAGATCGGATCATTGTCTCAACCGAAAGCGAGAAGCGGGACCTGATCCGATTGTATGGCGGCAACCCCGCAGACATTTGTGTGGCCGTGCCTGGAGTGAACCACGATCTGTTTGCCCCTGGAGTTCAATCAGCCGCTCGTATCCGGCTTGCCTGGCCCGATGTCCCCACCGTGCTTTTCGTAGGTCGGATCCAGTCCTTGAAAGGCCCGGATGTCGCGTTGGAGGCATTTCATGGAATAGCGTCGCGGATTCAAGGCGCAAGGCTTGTAATTGTCGGAGCGGCGTCTGGCGACGATGGGGCGTCCGTTTTGGAAGACCTACAGCGCCGCGCCAAAGAAATGGACCTCAGCGACCGGGTAACTTTTGCCGACCCGGTTCCCCACCGTGAGATGCCTGATGTTTATCGAGGGTCCGATGTTGTTCTGGTCCCATCGAGGTCGGAGTCGTTTGGGTTGGTGGCCGCTGAGGCTCAAGCATCTGGCATCCCGGTGATCGCCGCCAATGTTGGAGGGTTGCCATCCGTGCTGCCTGCAACATCGGGAGGCATTCTTGTCGATGGCTGGGACAGCGAGGAATGGTCACAGTCTCTCTATGAAATCCTTACCGATACCAATTTGGCAAGGCAGCTTCAGGAAGCCGGTCCAAGGGAGGCAGAGCGGTTCTCCTGGGAGTCGGCGGTCGAACGGATCGTGGAAATCTACGACGGTGTGTCATGAGGGAAGTTCTCGAATCTTGTATCCACCAGTGGTTGTCCGACGACGAATCGTCCGTTGAGTACGCCGAAGAGTTGGAGGGCCGCTGGGCCGTGCGAATGCGTCAGGAAACACGCGACGCGACCACAGTTTGGTTCGCAGTAGGGGAGCGAAGTCTCAGCTACGAGGCCTACGTCATGCCGCTGCCCGAGGACTCTGGTGCTGCCTACTTTCAGGCCCTGAGACGGAACCACGGGATGTGGCGAGTATTTTTCGCTCTCGACAACGAGGGGGGCCTCTTGCTTCGGGGGCGTCTCCCCGCAGCGCAGGTGACCTCACTCGAGTTGGATTTAGTGCTCGGGGAGATCTACGACATGGTCGAAGTCTCATTCCGACCGTTGCTTCGAATTTCTTACCCGGAACGCGAAAAATCGATTTAGAAACTTGTAAACACACCCGTGTGGACAAACCCTGTGGAAAACCCCCGTTTCTGTGGGTAACCGCAAGATCAGGGCGAATCGGTCCGTCAGGACGAAAGGTAGCAAGATTTAACGTTGGATAACACTGCGGACAGGGGTCTTGAAGAGGATTCAAGTTGACCCTAGATTCGAGAGATAACGCCCGAGAGGCAATTCAGTGACAGATCCGTTCGGGGAAGTGCGGAAATCAATCTGAATGGTCACTCGGGCGTTTCTAATGGCCTTCCTGCTTGCGTCCTCCCTCCGCTTGCGGAGGGAGGACCTGGCGACGGAGGGACCTGCTTTCTCTCCCTCCTTTAGGAGGGAGTACCCGGCGACGGAGGAGCCGGGGGAGGGTGGGGTGTGAGACATCAACGCTGATCGGAGCGTGTGGTTT
>JBBKXI010000045.1:0-17443 GCA_037969415.1 Acidimicrobiia bacterium
TTGTTCACGAGATGTTGACTTTGTTCCACGACTCTGCGGTTTATATCCCGATGTATTTGGGCCCTGACCTGCAGGCATATCGAACCGACACCTTTGAAGGCTGGGTCCGTCAACCCGCAGAAACCGGCCCGGTAATGTTTTCCAACTCATCGCCGAGCTACGCAGTGCTCCACCCGGTGGGGACTGACGCCCCCAGCGGTAGTGACGACGGTGGGACTAACTGGTTGTTGATCGGGGGTGTCGCTGCCGCCGTTGCGGTGGTCGGCGGTTTGCTGGCAACCCGGAGGAAGTCCAGCGCGGACGATCGAGAATAGGTGTTAACCACCGAATTGCCCGAGAGTAAGGGGCGATCCCGATTCATCTTGAAAAAGGTGCTCGGGTCGCTTCTCACTCTCATCTTTGTTCTGGTGTTCAACTTCATCCTGTTCCGCATCGTCCAGAAGGACCCGATCGGATCACTCTTTCGGGGTCGGAACGTCCCCCAGGCGACACTGGAGCAGCTGCGGATCTCGTTTGGCCTGGACAGGTCCATGGGCACCCAGTTCTGGTTCTATATCAAGGAGACGTTCTCGCTCAATTTCGGGATCTCCTATCAGAGCCGGCAACCGGTTTGGGGTGAGATCACTGCGGCCATCCCTGCAACGGTGGCTTTAGTGGGAGTTTCTGCCGTGTTCTCGGCTGTGATCGGGACCGTTGGCGGAATAGTGGCCGCATGGCGTCGTAACACCTGGAAAGACCACTCCATCACATCGGGCACGATGGTCTTCTACTCGATGCCCGACTTCTGGTTGGGGATGATTCTCCTGGTTATCTTTGCCGTGGTGCTTGGTTGGTTCCCTGTAGGGGGAATATCGGATGCCGGGACCAGTGAGACCGGTCTGACCCTCTTCCTTGACCATCTACATCATCTCTTTCTCCCTGCCCTCACGTTGACGCTTGCTTATCTCGGGGAGTACGCGCTGATTGCGAGGAGCTCCCTCCTCGATGTGATGGGTGAGGACTATCTCACGGTGGCCCGGGCCAAAGGCCTGCGCGACTCTGTGGTCCGAAATCGCCATGCCGTTCCCAATGCCCTCCTTCCGGTGGTGACTTTGTTGGCTATCAACTTTGGATTCATTCTCTCCGGGGCGATCGCCGTGGAGGCCGTGTTTTCTTGGCCCGGACTGGGCAAATTGACTGCCGACGCCATCCGTGGGCCCGATCTTCCGATGCTCCAGGGATTGTTCCTCTTATTCAGCGCGGCCGTGATCTTCTTCAACCTGTTGGCTGACCTGGCCTATGCCTGGCTCGATCCGCGGGTGGAGGGCGGCCGATGACCAGTCTGGCAATGAAGCGACGACGGGCGACAGCGGGAAGAGTCTGGAAACAGTTCCGCACCTCCCGTGCGGGCATGATCGGAATGGTTGTCCTCCTGCTATTTGTTCTCATGGCATTAGCCGCCCCACTTCTTGCTGATATCCGTGAGCTGAACCCGGTTTTTGCCAGGGCGGCAGGCAACCCGCAATGGGCACCGCCCTCGGAATTTGGACCGCTCGGCACCGATCATCTTCGGAGATCTGTATGGGCCCAGTTTGTTTGGGGCTCCCGGGTCAGCCTCTTTGTCGGCCTTGCCGCAACCGTCCTGACAATTTTCATCGGGTCGGTGGTAGGAATTGTTTCGGGGTTTGTCGGAGGCCGACTCGACTCGGTCTTGATGCGCATCACCGAGTGGTTTCTGGTGATCCCGTTCCTTCCCCTGGCCATCGTGCTTGCATCGGTTCTGGGGCGCAACATATGGAACATCATCTTTGTCATCGGGGTCACTTCGTGGCCATCTACCGCCCGACTGGTTCGGGCACAGGTACTTACTGTAAAACAGCGGCTATTCGTGGACCGTTCCCGGTCCCTGGGAGCGGGTGGTTTTCATCTGGTCGGGAGGCACATCTTTCCGAATGTGAGCGGGTTGATCCTGGCCAACGCCACTCTTGCAGTACCGATCTCGATTCTCACCGAGACCACACTCGCCTTCCTCGGCCTCGGCGATCCCTCGTCCCCGTCATGGGGTAAGACCCTGGAAGAGGCTTTCGTCAACGGTGCGATAGTCCGCAACGCCTGGTGGTATTTCCTGCCAGCTGGTCTAGGCATCCTCGTGGTTGTCCTGGCCTTCACCCTGATCGGCCGCACCCTTGAGGAAATCGCCGATCCCCGGCTGGGCCAAGGCCGATGATGGAGGCCGGTGATGGTGACAGGCCGATGACCATTTCTCCAGACCTGATTCTCTCGGTACGAGACTTGAGCGTCACATATCAGACGACTCGTGGCCCGGTTCCTGCCGTTCGAGGTGTCTCGTTCGATCTTGCGGCTGGTGATTCTCTGGGTCTCGCCGGGGAGTCCGGGTGTGGCAAGTCAACTCTGGCTGCTGCCTTGCTCCGGCTCCTCCCACCCGAAACCACCACTGCGGGGGAGGTCACGATCGATGGCAAAGACCTCTTCTCCTTGTCGCCAGGCGGGCTTCGTGCAGTTCGGTGGACCACGGGGGCCATTGTGTTCCAGGGGGCATTACACGCATTGAACCCGGTACAGACTGTGGGCCGTCAGGTTTGCGAACCGATGCTGGTCCACGAGACAGTCGGGTCGCAGAAAGCGGCAACCGAGAAGAGCAGGAACTTGTTTGAACGGGTCGGTTTAACACAAGACAAGCTCGACTTCTATCCACATCAGCTTTCGGGCGGACAGCGGCAGCGGGTGTTGATTGCGATGGCGTTGGCATGCGATCCAGACCTCCTTATCGCCGACGAGCCGACCACTGCCCTCGATCTCATGGTCCAGGCCCAGGTGCTCGCCCTCATCGAGGAACTGCGCCGTGAGAGTCGCCTGACCTTGATCTTCATCACCCACGACCTGTCAGTTCTCACCTACGTCTGCGAACGGTTGGCGATCATGTACGCGGGACGAATCGTGGAACAGGGTCCGAGCTTTGAGGTCTTCAAAAACCCGGCTCATCCCTATACAAGGGCTCTTGCCGCCGCATTCCCCACCATCGGTGACCGCAAATCCCGGATGCTACCGACCGGCTTAGGCGGCGACCCGCCGACTCCGGGAGCACTTCCTGAGGGATGCCCTTTCCACCCCCGGTGTCCGCTGGCCGAAGATCGATGTCGGGACGAAGAGCCTGGTTTGAGAGTGGCCGGAGTCGATCGAGCAGCGGCATGCGTGTTGGTATGAATCCCATCGTCTCGGTGGACGACGTGTCCATCTTCTTCGGCAACGCCCGTGCGGTAGACGGGGTATCACTCGATGTAATGCCTGGTGAGGTGCTCGCGTTGGTGGGAGAGTCGGGTTCGGGCAAAACAACGCTGATCCGCGCAATTCAGGGTCTGCAGCCAATCTCAAAGGGTTCGATCCGTCACCAGGAGAATCCGGAAGAGTCCGAGAAACTCCGCTCAGACACGGGTGTCCAGATGATTTTCCAAGACCCCACCGGGGCGCTCAACCCAAGACAAACCGTCTATGACATAGTGGCAGAGGGTCTGAGGATTCGCCGTGACGGGGAAGGTGAGGAAAAGAGGGTGGGAGAAGCATTAGCCCGCGCTGGTCTCCGTCCGCCCGAGCGATTCTTTCCCATGTATCCCCATCAGATCTCGGGTGGCCAGCGGCAACGGGTTGTGATCGCCGGCGCCATGGTGATGAACCCCAATCTCCTCCTCGCCGACGAGCCGGTCGCAAGCCTCGATGCTTCAATACGTGGAGAAATCCTGGCGTTGATGAGACAACTGGTTGAGGACACCGGTCTCTCCATTCTGGCTGTAACTCACGACCTCGGGTTGGCGTGGAACATCGCCGACCGTGTGGCAGTGATGTACCTGGGGAGGATTGTCGAGGTGGGGACTACGGAACAGATTTTAGAGAATCCACAACACCCGTATACCCGAGCATTACTTTCGGTGGTGCCGGAAACGCGCCGGATGGAACAGCAGATTCTGCAAGGTGAAATACCAGACTCGAAGCGAATCCCCTCAGGGTGTCGATTCCATCCCCGGTGTCCGTTGTTTCGCAGTGGCGAGCTCGATGAGGCGATTGCGGCGCGGTGCACCACCGACGACCCGCATCTGTCCCCGGGTGCCGAATGGCATGCCGCCTGTTGGGCCGTGGACTCTCAGACCAGATAATTCCGGGCCGGGTTCTGCTCTCGCAGGATTGCCCGATCAGCGGCGAACGCGGAGATATCACTCTTGGTCGATCCATCGACTGACAATTCAACGAGGATCTTTCCAAGCAGTGAGGCAAATTTGAAAGCGTGGCCGGCGCCAATGGCACAAAAGACCCGGCTGGTACCAGGCACCCGGTCGACGACAAAATCGCGATCCGGCGTCAAGGTATAGAGGCAGGTCCGGGCGTGATGGACTCTGACGTTTGATGAGGGGAGATGTTGCGCGGCGAACTCTCTGATTTCTTCCGTGACGTCTTCCCGCGGGAAATGTGACCGGTGCTCGGGGTCGGTAACCAGTTCGCACCGATCCCAGGCAATTTTCACGGCCGGTTCTCCGAATACCGGGAATCCGTAGAAGGAAGGTACATCCATCCAAATCCAGATGGGAAAACGTGAGGGAGCGAACTCGGCCTGGTCCTGCGGGGTCAGATAGACGACCTGCTCCTGAGTTACTTCCAGCGGAAACTCAATTCCGAAGTGCTGTAGTGATTGATTGGTCCAGGCGCCACCAGCGATGATCAGAGAATCCGCGGTGAAGACTCCCTCCGTGGTAACCACCGTGACTTCTGCTCCGCTCTCGTTGATCGATTCGACCCTCACGTTTTCCAGGAGGTTGGCACCGTGTTTCTGTGCCATGGTTCGGTGAGTTGCGTTGGCGATGGAGGCCATCGCAATGCCGGATTCACTCTGGAACAGTGCGGTGACGTCGTCGGGAAGTCTCCACTGCGGCCACTCCCTCATGATGTCGGATGCTGAAAGCTCATCGAATTCGACATTGGCGCCCGTCATCGCGTCTCGGTAGGCGTCGAGCCCGATAGCGGCGTTGGCAGGGGCAAGGTCGAGTCCTCCGGTCTTGAGCACCACCTGTATCCCGGAATCGTCTTCTAATGATTCCCATGCCCGGTAAGCGTCCTTGGCTAGAGCGACATATTCCGGGGTGTGGTAGGAAAGTCGGATGATGCGGCTGTGATCCTCAGAGCCTCCGTTGCGGTGCCCGAACGGGTATTGCTCAATACCGAGGACCGACACCCCCTTGCGCCGTGATGCCCAGTAGGCGGCGGCGCTTCCGATTCCGCCCTGTCCGAGGACGATGAGGTTGTAATCGGTCACATTCGTTCGTCGAGATAACGCCGGATATCCATCGAATAGTCCTCCATTGGGGCATAGAAGCCGGTTTCGAAGAACCTCGATGACATCCCCTTCTGAACATTCTCACAAACCGCCCAATCCTGGCGATTGACCATATTCCAGAAGTCGACCGCATCGGAAGGGTCGAAGGTCGTCTTGGCGATCTCGTCGGGATGGAACAGGAAGTCGCAAACGACGGTGGTTGAAGTAGGGGAGTGCGGCCAAAGGGTGAATGCAGCAACATGGTCCGCCGAAAGGCTCAGCATCAGGTTCGGGTAGATCAACTGGCCCTTATGCCGCTCCTTCTCTTCATCGCTGAGGCCGGGAAATGGCGAGCGATCGGTCGTCCCGGTCGCGGTGAATGTCCAGGCGCCTTGCCGGTGAGGAATACCACCCTCCCAATCGAGCTCGGACCCGCCCCGTTGCTTGAAAGCCGGGACTAATTCAGACAATTCAGGGTGCACCGGCCCGCAGTGGTAACACTCATTGAAGTTTTCCACGATTGCCTTCCAGTTCGCTCCCACCTCGTAGACGATCCGGGATGCCACCTGGAGGTCTGCCAGCGGATAGTTCTTGAGATAATCGGTCGACTCCTGGAACTGTTCCTCCACCGATGCCGCCCGTTCCGGCGAGAGGTGGAGCCATATGAAACCACCCCACATTTCGACTCCCACAGAGTGGAGCGGCAGGTCAGCTTTCCTGAGTCCGTCGTCTTCATCTAGAAATGGGGCAGCCTTCAACTCACCGACGAAGTTGTAAGTCCAAGCGTGATAGGGGCATTGAATTGCCCCGCGGAACGTTCCAGACGGGCCGGGATCGGCCTGGCCAGGTTTGCCCCGTGCCGGTGACAGCCGGCTACCCCGATGCCGGCACAGATTGGCATAGGCGGCCAACGCGTCCTCTCTGGTCCTGGTGACCAGGATGCTCTCCCCGAGAACATCACAGACCAGGTGGTCTCCCGGCGCAGGGATTTCGTCGCCCCGTCCCACACAAAACCATTGGTCGGAAAAGATCTTCTCGCGTTCCGCTTCAAACCATTCTGACGAGATGTATTGGTCCCGGTGCAGGGTCTTCTCCATCGGCGGAGAATACTGGTCTATACCCACACTCGCGGAATCGTTTCGTCCCAGGTCTTCGTCCATATTTCCTTATTATTGTGGGAGGCGCTGAGCTCGATATGCACCACGAATGACTCTCTCCCTTCGATGACAATTGATCCGTCAACCTTGATCTCCCACCCTGGCCGACTCAATGTCAGATGCGATCGAGCTTCGACAGCGGTGGCACCGGGGTCGTCGTTCTCTACCTGGACGGTCCAGCTTTGGTCAGTGGTGTAGGTGAGGTTGTTGCGCGTCGGTTGGAATTCGGCCGACGAGAGATGACGACGGAAAACAGTCTTGATTTCATTCTTCTCGACCTCCCAAGTTGCTTCATCGGATAAGTTTTCGACGGGGGGAAGAGGTGGGGACGGAGCCTTTGAGATCTGAATTGACGTCGAGCGCCGTTCCCGGGTGACGGTGGGGAGGACCAGTCGCGAGTTTGCCGGATTGACCGTCAACCGGAACGTTCCTGATGGCGGCCAAACAACTGGGAAGTCGGCACCGGACAAAGACAGTCGGATTCGCGACCCTAACGGGATCACCGCCGATGTGGCCATCAGCGGGAAGGTAACGCTGGTCGGCTGACCGGGCACCGGGGCCACGGGACCGTCAAAGCTGTGAGGAAAAGCCAGATTCCTGTTGCCCCGCGTTATCAGATGCGATGACCCGTCGGGCGACACCACCAGGAGGCGTGCCGCCACCATCCCATATGGTCGATTAGTTGTGACGTCCAGTTCCAGCAAAGGGCTCCCCAGGATCTCCACCGCTTCGGTCATTGGCGCCGTCTCGAAGGTCATGCAGTGTCGGTCATCCTCGTTGCCGTCGCTGCTGGGGATTCCCGATCGGTCCCAGGCCGGTGCGTGGGCCCCAACCCACTGGGGTCCCTCCCAATCGGTCACGCCATGGATCAGGGAGTCGAGCCCAATCTCTCTCATCTGGCTATCTGAAGGAGGCCAGGTGTCCTCAGCGCGCCAGTATCCGTCGACCGACCCCCCGTCCGGGTCGTAGGGAGTACCGGTGCGGATAAAGGCAGTGACGGCGGGCATTTCCATGACCCCGTTGTCATCGCCACGGAGGTGGTGTTCAAACCAACGGGCAATCAGGTCGAAATGGTCGTAGGTCGGGCCCGGTTCCCCGGTGGCGGGGCGATAGTGGCCCCAGGGTCCGATAACGGTGCGGGTCGGACACTTCAAGTTTTCAGTTAGGGCGACCATTCCATCTATGTATCCGTCGAGCCAGCCTCCGATGAGCAGCGTCGGGCACTCGATGGATGGATAATCGACCGACGGCGAACCGTGTCGCCAGAATTCATTGCGGTGCTGGTGTTTCAGCCAGTCAATAGGCCACTGCGGTGTGTTGTCGAGACGCACCAGCCATTGGTCCATCCACCCGTCGCCGACAATATCGGGATCTGGTGGCAGGGCATTGGTAGTGATCATCGACGGCGGCCAATCGACCTGTTCAGCGGCCTGTAACGACCCTCCCACGTAATGGACGTCGCAACTGAATCGGTCGTGGGTGGCGTGCATCGCCACAATCGCTTTGAGCTGTGGGGGTCGAAGCATGGCCGTTTGCAGTGAACTGAATCCACCCCAGGAGATCCCCCACATCCCGATGTTGCCGTTGGACCAGGGTTGGGCAACGATCCATTCGAAGACTTCGATGTTGTCTTGTTGCTCGATCAACAGATATTCGTTTTCGATGACTCCTGTGGAAGCGCCGGTGCCCCGGACATCGATCCGTACGCCGGCGATGCCCCGTGAGGCCAAATAGGCGTAGGTCGAATAATCGCGGGCAGTGCAATCGTCGTCCTTGCGGTAGGGGAGAGACTCGACAACCGTCGGAAAGGGCCCGTCGCCCTCCGGCATATACACGGTGAGTGCGATCCGGGTCCCATCGGAAACTGGGACGAAAACACGTCGATCGATATGTCCGGGAAATTCCGATTTCACCCGGGAAATTTAGTCGCGCTTTTGGTTCTGCGGTCCGACTTCTAGGCGTCTTCCGGACGTTGCTTGTGGACCCGACCCTCCACACCTCGGAGGGAAATGCCGGACCCTGACCCGTAACGGACCAATGTCATCTCGGCGAGTATCGACACCGCGACTTCTTGGGGACTTTCGGCACCGATATCCAATCCAATAGGGCTGTGAATGCGGGCGATTTCGTCGTCGGTGAAGCCCTCTTCTTTGAGTCGTTCCACCCGAAGCCCGTGGGTGCGGCGGCTTCCCATGGTGCCGATGTAGCGCACCGGACTCTTCAGGGCTGCCTCGAGGACCGGATCCTCATGACGTTGGTCATGGGACAGGACAACAATCCAGGTGCGACGGTCGAAGCTGAGTTGATCCATCAGGTCAGCGGGCCAGCCTGCAAGTACGCGAGATGCAGTGGGAAATCGCTCCCCGGTGGCAAAGGCGCCTCTCGAGTCGACAACTGAAACCCGATATCCCATCTGGCTGGCAAATGTTGTCAGTGCCTGGCCGATGTGAACCGCTCCAAAAATCAATAGATCCTGAGGTGGGGCGAGCGATTCAAAAAAGATCGAGTGATCGTCGTAGCCGACCGTCCTGGCCTGCTCCCGTTCCATGAGGGCGAGAGCATCGGCGACGATGGAGTCTCCGCCATTCTCGGGGAGAGAGCCAAAAATCACTCCGCCTTCTGCGTTGAGTATGACCTTGGTACCTTGGAGGGGGCCGTCTACGAATGTGAGAACCGACCCGTACTCCTCATTGTCGAGGATTTCCTGAATCGCTTCCAGAGAGCTCACCATGGTTCGATAAACACGTCGATGGTTCCTCCGCAGGCCATGCCAACCTCAAACGCATCCTCGTCCGCAATCCCGTAGGTAACCACTCTCGACTTGCCGGTCTCAATCACTTCCTGGGCATGGAGAAACACGTCGTTCTCGACACAGCCCCCACTAACGGACCCTTCCATATCTCCAGAATCACTTACGAGAAACTTTGAACCCTCGGGGCGCGGGGCACTGCCGTGGACCTTGATGACAGTGGCAACAGCCACCTTCTTGCCTTCCCCGGCCCAGCGGTTCCGCACCTCTATCTGATTCCTCATTGTCGCCTCATTCCGTTCAACGACTCAAGGAGCCGAATCACACCCTTCAGATCATTCACGCTAGCCGCCGGTAGTAGATGATCAACATGGGGAAGCACTGCCTGCATTCCCCGTGTGGCGGGTTCGTAAGTGGCACGGGCAGCCAAAGGGTTGAGCCAGATCACCCGATGCACTGAACGGGAGAGACGGGCCATTTCCATCTTGAGGAGTTCGGGGTCGCCACAGTCCCAACCGTCGGAAAGGATGAGCACTACAGGGCCCCCTCGCGCCAGACGACGACTCCACATCCGATTCCAGCGGGCAAAGGCAACTCCGATCTGGGTCCCGCCCGACCAATCGGTGACGGTTTCGGTCACTCTGGCGAGGGCGGCCCTCGTGTCACGTCGGCGCATCTCGTCGGTGATGCGGGTGAGACTGGTGGAGAAGGTGAATGTCTCGACGTGCCGGAGACGGCGCGTGGCAGCGTGGGCAAAGACGAGAAAGAGGTCGGCATATTTCTCCATCGACCCTGAGATATCTGCGATCACAATCAACGGTCGTTGTTTCTTTCGTCGGTTTCGCATTTCCAACTTGAGCAGGTCTCCGGTCGGGCCGACCGCCTCACGGAATGTCTTTCTCAGATCAGGGCGGACGCCATGCCGGGAGTCCCTCCAGCGCCGGGTGCGAAAATCGGTGGGTTGCCACAACATGGTGGCAACCAGCTGGCGAGCCGTGAGCAGGTCGTCGTCGTCCAGAGTGGAGAAATCGCGATCACCGACCCTCTCCATCGCTGACGTTCCCGCCTTATCCGTGGTGTCGCCTTCTCTGTCCTGGGGAACCGGCTGGAATATCGGCTTGGCCGCAGATGGGGCGTTCATATTCGCGTCGTGTTGTTCACTGATCCGTGGCATTCTCCCGCCTCCGAAGAAGGCCAGGAACTCCTCATCGAAGGGAACCCTCTCCCCAGGGTCGTTGACTGTCAGGCACTGCAATGCGGCGTGGACGTGGGATCGGTTGGCAGGGTCGACTATGAGGAGGGCCGATGCCATGTCGCGGGTTTGGTCCGGAGTGACGGTGAGCCCCCGAGACCGAAGAGCGTCCGAGAAACCCGCCAGGTCGCTGACCGGGCCCGGACTCATCCGACCAGGGTGTCGACACCGACGGATCGAACGGCGTCGATGTCGTCCTTGTATTTGAGAACGACTCCGAGTGTTTTGTCGATGGTCGGACCGGTGAGCGATCCCTCCTTGAGCAAGCGCAGAGACTCCGCCCAGTCAAGCGTTTCGGCGACTCCCGGCGGCTTGAACAGATCCATTTCACGTAGCCTCCCCATTGCTTCAGCCAGGGCGGCGGCCACTTCCTCATCGATACCAGGGACTTTCCTCGTGACGATCTCCGCCTCGCGTTGCGCCGTCGGGTAGTCGATCCAGTGGTAGATGCAACGCCGTTTCAGGGCGTCGTGAATCTCCCGGGTCCGGTTGGAGGTCAGGATCACAATGGGCGGAACTTCGGCTTCCACCGTTCCGATCTCAGGGATCGAGACCTGGAAGTCGGAAAGCAGTTCGAGCAGGAACGCTTCGAACTCCTCGTCGGCGCGATCGAGTTCGTCGATAAGCAGCACCGGTCTGTGTCCACCCACCGTCGCTTCGATGGCCTGGAGGAGCGGCCGGGCAATGAGAAATTCTCGGCTCATGATTTGTTGGGGCGTCGCCGTTTCGCCTTTTCCTCCTGCTTCGAGGAGCCTGATCTGCATCATCTGCCGGGCATAGTCCCACTCGTAGAGGGCCTGGGAAACGTCGAGCCCTTCGTAACACTGCAGTCTGATCAGCCGCTCGCCGGTAAGCCCTGCCAGTACTTTGGCAACCTCTGTCTTCCCGACGCCTGCCTCTCCTTCGAGAAATAGCGGCCGGCCCAGTTGTAACGCCAGGTGGATCGCGACCACCAAATCGTCGTCGGCGAAATAGTTAGCGGCGTCGAGCTCACTTTTAAGCGTTTCTATCGTGTCCGGAATCACAGGAGGACTCTATGCCCGGCTAGTGGTTAGCGAAATCGGCGGGTGAAGTTTCATATGCCTTCTTACAGCCCGGTGCGCAGAAATAGTAGGTTTGACCTTCGTGTTCGGTGATCCATTTCGCAGTGGCGACATCGACTTCCATTCCACACACGGGGTCGATCGCCGTGTGAGTCGGGGCGATTTCCGCTCCGGCAGCCATCTCTCCGGCAGCCTTTCGCTGAAGGAGGTCGGCCATGATCGCTATTCCAATCTCGTGGTGTTTCAACGGTCCCAGATCCAGCCCGGCCGGGGCGTGGACCCGCCGCAATTGGTCGTCGGATACTCCACGGTCACGAAGGTACCCAACGACAGTTTCGGCTCGTCTCGATGACGCCACCAAACCGATATATTCGGCGTCGGTGCCTAGCGCCGCCTCCAAAGCGGATTCGTCGTAGTGCCCCTGGGTCATCACGACGACCGGGGTTGACGAGTCGATATCGGGTGGCATGACAAGCCGGGTGAGCACATTGTCGCTTTCGGGATGGTCGGACTTCGATCCTCCATCGTCAACGACGGTCACCTGCCAATCGAGGGCCTTAGCGATCGACGTCAGGGCGTGGGCGGCGGGAGATCGGCCCACCACGACCAGGTATGGCTGGGGCAACATGGGTTCCAAAAATACCTCCAAAGCTCCTTCACTTGTACACGAAATGGGAACTGCGATCACTTCGGGCCGATTGATTGCGGCAACTTCGTCGGTCGTACCGAGAAATAGAAGCCGGGGTTTCCCGTCCGCAAGCGATTCCCGGGCGGTGCGGAGCACCACGGGCTCGGCGCAGGCTCCACCGATCCACCCGGTCACCCTGCCGTCGGGACGAATTATCGCAGTGGATCCGGTCTTACCTGAGGAGGGGCCACGCGCCCAGACCACCGTTGCGGTTAGGAAAGGCTGGCGTTGGGCCCCAAGTTGGTTGGCCAACGCCAGCAGTTCTCTATTCATCTAACCCGATCTCGATTCCCCGGTTGGTGTTTCATCATGCAGAGCGCGAACCCATGGCTTCCCATACCCGATCGGGCGACACTGGCATATCGATGTTCTTCACGCCGTAGGGCTGAAGAGCATCGATCACCGCGTTAACATAGGCTGCAGGTGAACCAACCGTGGCAGATTCTCCAATGCCTTTTGCACCGATGGGGTGATGTGGGCTCGGTGTGACTGTCTCGCCGAGTTCAAAGCGCGGTGTCTCCCAGGCTGTTGGAACCAGATAGTCCATGAAGTTCGATCCAATACAGTTGCCCGCCTCATCGAATGTGATGTATTGCATTGACGACATGGCGTATCCCTCGGTGAGCCCACCGTGGATCTGTCCGTCTACGACCATCGGGTTGATCCGAACCCCACAGTCATCGACAGCAACCATCCGACGAACTTTCCACTGCCCGGTACCGGGATCGACATCGACAACCACTATGTAGCTTCCGAATGGGAAGGTCATGTTGGGTGGGTCGTAGTAATGGACACCCTCGAGGCCAGCTTCTCCTCCGGGATTGGTGTATGCCGCAAAGGCTATGTCCTGGATCGACACTGAGCTGTCGGGGTCACCCTTTACTTTGAATTTGTCGACATCCCATTCCAGGTCATCTTCTGATGCCTCGAGCAGATGGGCAGCGATCTTCTTTGCTTTCTCGCGAAGCTGCCGGGCGATAACGGCTGTTGCTGCTCCTGCCACCGGCGTGGAGCGGGAGGCGTAGGTGCCCAATCCGTACGGGGTGTTGTCGGTGTCGCCCTCAACTACCTTCACGTCTGCTGCCGGAATCCCGAGTTCCTCCGCAACGATCTGAGCGAATGTGGTCTCGTGTCCCTGGCCTTGACTTTTCACACCGAGTTTCAGGATTGCCTTCCCTGTGGGATGGACCCGCAACTCCGCGGAGTCGAACATCTTGATGCCGAGGATGTCGTAATCTTCGCCGTGCCCGGCACCGACGACTTCGGTGAAGCTGGCGATTCCGACCCCGACGAGTTTTCCTTCTTTTCTGGCCTCTTCTTTTTCCTTTTGTATCTCGTCGTATCCAACGATGCTCATAGCTTCTCTGAGCGCGGCCTCATAGTCGCCACTGTCGTAAACGAACCCGGTAGGCGACTCATAGGGAAACTGCTCCGGTTGAATGAAGTTTTTCATCCGGAACTCCGCGGGATCCATCCCCACTTCATAGGCGGCGTTCTGTACCAGGCGCTCAATCATGAATGACGCCTCGGTAACCCGGAATGAGCACCGGTAGGCAACCCCGCCCGGTGCCTTGTTGGTATATGCACCTTTGGTGCTCACATAGGCGTGGGGGTAGTCGTACGAACCGGTGACGATGTGGAACAGACCAGCCTTGAACTTGGTTGGCTGAGCATCCGAGAAGAAAGCACCTTGGTCGGAGAGCATGTCGACCCGCAGCGCCTGGATCTTCCCGTCCTTGCTTACTGCAAGCTCACCCTTCATGTAATAGTCCCGGGCAAAACCGGTCGAGATCAGGTTTTCCGTACGGGTCTCGACCCATTTCACCGGTTTGCCGATTACGAGAGAGGCAGCAGTTGCCACCACGTAACCGGGATAGACCGGCACCTTGTTGCCAAACCCACCGCCGATATCAGGCGAGATGATGCGGATGTTCTGTTCCGGCAACCCCGCTACCAGGGCGAACACCGTGCGATGGGCATGAGGAGCCTGTGACGTCATATAGATGTCGACCTGCCCGGTTGCTGGGTTGACATCAGCTACTACTCCGCAGGTCTCGAGCGGTGCGGGGTGGGAACGTGGGTAAAAAGTTTCCAAAGAAATTACATGGTCCGCCGCCGCAAAAGCAGCATCGGTTGCGGCCTTGTTGCCTGACTCCCATTCATAACAAAGGTTGGACGACTGGCCTTCCTTGTCGTCGCGAATCACCGGAGCGTCCTCTTCGAGCGATCGTTGCGGATTTACGATCGGTTCGAGGTCTTCGTAATCGACCTGGATAAGATCGGCGGCATCTTGCGCGATGTATCGGTCGGTAGCAATGACAGCGGCGACCTCTTGACCCTGGAACCGGACTTTGTCGGTAGCGAGAACTGCCTGCGTATCTCCAGAAAGAGTCGGCATCCAGGCCAGGTTGTAGCCCGCCAAAAGCTCGCCGGTGACCACAGCGACCACACCCTCCACGGCTTCCGCAGCGGAGGTGTCGATCGAGATAATCCTGGCGTGTGCGAGGGGGCTGCGGTGGATCGCCATGTGCAACATGCCGGGAAGCACGATGTCGTCCAGATAGTTGCCCTGACCTTCTAGAAACCGAGCGTCTTCGACCCTTTTCCTCGAATGGCCGATCCCGCCGATCTCAGGCGGGGTGTGGAGTTTGTGTTCTGAGGTCGTGGTCACTCTGTTGCTCCTTGCGAGACAGTTTGCGCTGCGGTTTGGATCGACTTGACGATGTTCATATATCCGGTGCACCGGCAGAGGTTGCCCGAGATTGCCCACCGAATTTCATCTTCGGTCGGGCTGGGGTTCTCCTCGAGAAGTGCGGTTCCCACCAGCATCATGGCCGGTGTGCAAAATCCGCATTGGAGGCCATGTTCTTGGTGGAATGCCTGTTGCATCGCAGACAGTTCACCGTTTTGCTTGAGGCCTTCGACCGTCGTGATCGACCGTCCCCTGGCCTGTACCGCGAACATGGTGCAGGACTTCACCGGGGTTCCGTCAATCAGTACCGTGCAAACCCCACACGAAGTCGTATCGCAGCCAATATGGGTTCCGGTGAGTCCCAGGTTGGTTCGGATGAAATCGACGAGGAGAAGCCGGGGTTCGACATCGCTGGACCTTTCGGTTCCGTTGATCGTGACGGTCACATTCATGATTGGCCTCCCTGGGCGATTGCGAGAGACGCCGCCAACCCTCGCTGGACAAATACATCAACGATGTGACGTTTGTAGGCGGCGGAACCTCGGGTGTCAGATGCAGGATCACTTGCGGCGGCCGCGATCGAACCAGCTTCCTTGAAGAGCTCGTCGGAGGGTGTATTACCCACCAGGACCGATTCGGCGTCCGGAACCTTGAGGTTGAATGGGTAAACAGATGTAAGGGCAATCCCGGCGGCCGCGACATTGCCGTCGTCGCCCAGTTCAAGACAGGTCGCCACTCCCACGGTGGCATAGTCGCCCACCTTGCGCTCCAGCTTTTGGTAGTTACCCCCGCCTTTGTCTGTATGAGCCTTCGTTCGCACCTCGGTGAGAATCTCGTTGGGCTGACACGACGTCGAGAACATGTCGACCAGAAAGTCGTTGATGTGGACCACTCTTTCGCCCGTCGAGCTTGTCAACACCACTTCGGCGCCACAGGCCAACATCACCGACGCCCAGTCACCCTCAGGGTCGTGATGAGAAAGGGATCCTGCGACCGTCCCGAGGTTTCTGACGATGGGATCGGCGATCCACGGCGCGGCGCTGGCCATTGTGTGGTTTGCTTTGGCAACATCAGATTTCACCACATCGTTGTGCCGAACCAGGGCCCCGATATTGATTGTTCCGTTGGAGCGGGCAAGCCCATCGAGGCCGGGAATTCTGTTGATGTCCATGAGGGTGGACGGATTGGCGAAGCGAAGTTTCATCATCGGAATCAGGCTTTGCCCGCCCGCGAGGATCTTCACCTCATCGCCACGTTCGGCGAGGATCGACAAGGCCTCATCGAGGGTTTCGGGCGCCAAGTAGTCAAAGGCGTTCGGGTACATGGAGCACTCCCTGGGGCGATGGTCGGGGAACTCGCCGCCATCAACAAACCTAGCCATCTGCGGTGAAACGTGTCGTAAAAAGTGGATCCTGTCACAATCAAACCGGTGAGCTTCGACGTGGAAGAACTGGCTGAGAAGGTTTTGATCGACCCAGATGAGGGAGAGCACCGCCTCGGCGACCGTTGGGCTGATACGACCCGGGTCATCCTTTTCCTTCGCCATTTTGGCTGACTGACCTGTCGGGAACGGGCCGGTCAGGTTCGTGATAGGTACCAGGAGATCCTTGACGCAGATTCCGATGTAACTGCCATAGGTACCGGTGGCAAGAGCTATGCCAAAGCGTTTATCGAAGACGAATCGGTGCCGTTTGAGGTGTTACTCGACGAGGACGGTTCGGCAGCCAGGGTCGCCGGGGCTAAGAAGACATCAATGCTCAAACTTGCCATGCCCGGCCAGCTGATCGCCGGTGTCCGTGCCCGATCGGCGGGGAACAAACAGCACAACACCGGTCGTCGTCCCTTCCAACTCGGCGCCACCCTCGTTATCGCCCCCGGCAACAAATTGGTCTACTCAGACTTCGAAGACTTCGCCGGCGACCACGCCGACCTCGATGAGGTGTTGAAGGCAATCAAAACAGGTTGATCCTTCGGGGAACAGGTATCAATACTTGTAGAAGCCGCGGCCTGACTTGCGGCCGTGGAGCCCAGCCTCAACCATCCGGGTCAGCAGTGGAGGAGAGGCGTAAGCCGGATCTTTGAATTCTTCGAAGAGGACGTCGGCGACGAACTTCGTGGTGTCCAATCCGACGAAATCGGCAAGTTCCAAGGGTCCCATCGGGTGGTTGGCACCGAGTTTCATCCCGATATCGATGTCCTCTGCCGATGCGAACCCGGCCTCGTACATACGAACCGCACCGATCATGTAAGGGATCAGCAACATATTGACCACGAAGCCGGCCCGATCTTTGGAGAGGATCACGGTTTTTCCCAAAGATTCGGCATATGACCGGGCTTGATCTGCGGTTTCATCTTCGGTCAGAACCGTTGTCACCAGTTCGACCAGCGCCATCACCGGGACGGGATTGAAGAAATGGAGGCCAACGACCTTACCGGGCCGGTTGGTTACCGCCGCCAATCTGGTGATCGGAATCGAAGATGTGTTGGATGCCAGAATTGCGTCGTCGGGAACGATTCGGTCGAGATCGGCAAAGATCTGCTTTTTGATGCCTTCGTTCTCGGT
>JBBKXI010000046.1:0-2630 GCA_037969415.1 Acidimicrobiia bacterium
AAGCTGTCTCCGTTTACCCAGCAGACCGCGAAAACGCGTCAAGGCAACCGGGCAAGGGTTGGCTGTTGTCCAAGCTCCTATGGGCAACCGGTCACTGACAACACTTCTCGGTTGACCACGATCTGGCCGTCGACCTCAACAAACACCACCTGGGAGTGAATCTGAATGGTCAAGGAGTTTCGCGAGAGCGCACTACAACTCCGTGTGTAGCCAAATGTGTAGCCGTACCAGACGGCACAGGACGACACCAGATAACACGACCGATCGAGATTCCTAGACAGGACCGCACCAAACAGCACGTACCCGGACTGGACGGACGGGGTGGGCGTGACCGTTAATCCGAAGGTTGTAGGTTCGAGTCCTACCCGCCGAGCGGAAGAAACCCCAGGCGCTGCTTGGGGTTTTCGGATTTCCGAGATTGCCCGCAACGGCTACGCCCTCAACAACGACCGATACGTCCCTACTGCAGCTACCGATGAGTCTGACCTGTAAAGGCTACGTTTACGAGATTCAAATAAGATGGAGAGAAGTCGAGTGGTTGAAGGTTCTGGGTTTTCTAGCCCTTCTCTACCTGAGCGTCGCCATGTCGATCGGAGCATTGTTCGCAGCTGAACCCGGAGCTCGGGGCCTCATAATCTCCATTCCTTTGCTACTGGCGACGGGCTTGATTCTCTTAGTTGTCGTGAAGGTGACATCACCTGGCCGAGTTCGCCTAATCGCTGTGGCAATGGTTCTTGTTGCACCCATGGTTGCTCTGATACAGGTCGTGGGTCGTCAGGTGATCTGAGATTCAGGCTTGTTGTGAAGGTGTTGCTATTTGCGTAGTCGTGCCAAACCGCACTGGACAGCACCAGACGATACGACCGATCGAAATTTCCAGGCAGAACGTCCCTTCGGTGTCGGACGTGCAGCCATTTTTGTAGTTCCATCAGAACGCATTAACACCGCACGGTGCGGCACGTCCGGTAGGTTAAAACCGTTATCGATCGGCGGCGTCTATGGCCGATGCAGCGTTGATCAGACCGACGTGGCTGAATGCTTGGGGAAAGTTACCCATGAGCTCGTCCGAGTCGCTGGCGACCTCCTCGGCAAGGAGGCCAAGGTCGTTGGCGAAACCGGTCACACTCCAGAACACCTCTTTCGCTTCATCGAGGCGACCGGCTAGGGCGAGAGCTTCGGCCAGCCAGAAGGTGCACAAAAGAAACGGGCCTTCGGCGCCGGTGAGTCCGTCTTCGGTCCGGTAGCGGTAGACGAGCCCGCGATCGTCGCGCAAGCCCTTCATGATGGCGTCGATGGTTCCCTGGACCCGGCTGTCGTCCCCGTCGAGGAAACCGAGGATCGGGATCAACAGGGAGGAAGCGTCGAGTTCGGATCCGCCAAGCCTTTGTGTGAAGGCTCCGATTTCGGGGTTCCATGCTTCATCGAGGATCCGCTGGCGGATTAGGTCCGCCGTGTGTGACCACCCCTCCACCCGGTCTTGGGCACCGAGCACGTCAGCGAGGCCGATGGCCCGATCCAGCGCCACCCAGCACATCAACTTCGAGTGGAGATGGTGATCCGGTTCGTCACGCATTTCCCAGATTCCCTGGTCCTTTTCCTCCCAGGAGTTCGCCGCTGAGTCGGCGATGCGGATCAGGAACTCACGGATGCCAGGTTCGAACTTACCGAGTTGGTGACGGAGGCGATGAACGGCGTCGAGCAGTTCGCCATACACGTCGAGCTGACGTTGTCGCCACGCGTCGTTGCCCACCCGAACCGGGGTGTTGCCTCTCCAACCTTCCAGATGGTCGAGAGTTCGTTCGGAGAGATCCCGTTCGCCTTCGATGCCGAACATTATGGAGATGTCGCCGGGGAGACGAAAGGAGGATGCAGCCGTGACGAGGAAGTCGAGGTAGCGGTCGACCTCATCGGGACATGCCGCTATCCAGAGCGCATCGAGGGTGAGGCTGGAATCTCTTATCCAGCTGAAGCGGTAGTCCCAATTCCTGTTCCCCCCTTGGGCCTCGGGTAGCGAGGTAGTGGCGGCAGCGATGATGGCACCGGTTCGTTGGTAGGTAAGACCCTGGAGGATTTTCCCGCTCAGGTCGACGGCTTCGGCTTCAAAACCCTGATATCTCTGGTGCGCTTTCTCCCAGGATTCCCAGGCCAACACGGTGTCCGTGATGGCATGATCAACAGTGCCAGTAAGTTGACTTTCGATTGGCTCCCATGAAGATCCGTACTGAACCAAAAAGGAGGTCGTCGAGCCAGCCTTCAATTCGTGTTCACCGATTACCGCGGCGTCGTCGATGGTTAGGTCGACATCGGTGATTAGCAGTAGCGCAGTGGCTCCACCCCTGGCCAGAAAACCGCCAGCCGCCTTTTGGATTAATGGCGTGGTTAATCCATATTCCAACCGGGGCGAATATTCGACATCGAGGGTGACCCGGCCCTCTGTGCAGATAACGTGGCGTGCCAGAGTTTGCGGTGAATCCAGACCGAGGTCATGACCGCGCACTCCTTTGCCCATCAGCAGGGCATCGTGGAGTTCCACCACACCGGTCTTGGTGTGGAACTCAGTGACGAGGACGAGGCTGCCGTCGATATAGCGACGTTTGACCCCGGCTATCTCACGGGGGGAAATGGAGAAA
>JBBKXI010000047.1:0-3958 GCA_037969415.1 Acidimicrobiia bacterium
GGTCCCTGAGCGCGTGGCCGGCGACCTCTTTGTTGTCGCCGGTTTTCCTGAGATTCAAATCGGTGACACCCTTGCCGACCTCGAACATCTCAACGCTCTACCTCGTCTCGAGGTGGACGAACCGGTGTTGCGCATGACCTTCGGGGTAAACACGTCTCCCCTTGCCGGACAATCGGGAAACCTGCTGACGTCCCGCCAGATTAACGCGCGTCTGGATCGAGAAGTTCTGGGCAATGTCTCGATCAAGATCGCAGACACATCGAGCCCGGATGTGATCGAAGTAGCCGGGCGTGGCGAATTACAACTTGCCGTGCTCATCGAGTCGATGAGACGCGAAGGCTTCGAGCTTCAGGTAAGCCGGCCCGAAGTAGTCATCAGGGAGGTCGATGGCAAAAAGCACGAACCCCGAGAGCAGGCGATTATTGACGTTCCTGATGAATACGTCGGTACGGTCACACAGTCAGTAGCTCCCCGCAGGGGCCAGGTCGATGACATGCGGCCCGGCGACAGGGGTCGCACAATTGTCACTCTCACCGCACCCGCCCGCGGCCTCATCGGGCTTCGCTCCGAGCTAATGACCGCCACCAGGGGCACGGCACTTGTCAATCAACATAGCGATGGATGGATGCCGTGGGCAGGAGACATAGAGGGCAGAGTCGGCGGTGCCATGATCTCCGACCGCAACGGAACTGCCACCGGCTTCGCCCTCGACAATCTTCAGAAACGCGGCGAGCTTTTTGTCGGACCTGGAGATCCGGTATACGAGGGGATGGTTATCGGCGAGTGTGCCCGCCCCGAAGAGATGACAGCCAACGCCGCAAGAGGCAAGCAACTAACCAACGTGCGTGCGTCCGGGTCTGACGATGCCATCAATCTCAAACCACATCGAAAGATGACATTAGAAACATCCATCGAGTGGATCGACGAAGACGAACTCGTCGAAGTCACCCCGGATGCAATCCGGATCCGGAAACGCCACCTCACCGAACAGGCTCGAAGAGTCTCCAACAAGCGGGGTTAGCCCCCAACCGATAAGACGGCGATCGGTCGACGGCTACTGTGCATCCTCATGGAAACGAGCACTCCTGCGCTCACTGACCCCCGACTCGCTGACGTCCCTTACTCAGTGGTCCGACATGGAAGGGTAACTTCACTCAAAGAGGCGGCTTCGCTGCGGGGTGTCAAGCCATCAGCGGTGATCAAGACCCTGGTTGTGAGAAGAGATGAAGACGATTATTTGATGATATTGGTGCCCGGAAACCGGAGCATTTCCTGGCCAAAGCTTCGAAAACATCTTGGGGTTCGGCGTCTCAGCATGCCATCACCGGAAGAGGCACATGACGCCACGGGGTATGTGCGTGGGACCATCACCCCGTTCGGCTCGACTCATGATTGGCCGGTGATCGCCGACCAACGAATATCGGGTGTCGAGATATCGATCGGCGGAGGCGCGCCCGGTGTTTCAATCACGATCGAGGGCGACCTGGCAATAACGCTGCTGAAGGCGGACGTCGCAGACATCACGGTTCGGTTACGCGCCGACGAGTGACCATTCCTCACCAGTGGGTCGACGAACTAGGGCAGATCGTCGGACCAGATCGAGGCAACCGAGTAGATGCCCACGATGGCAAAAAGGACGCCGGTGAGACCGGCCGCGAGATTCATTACAAGTTCCATGGTTCCGATCATGCCCGATGCCTGTGACACTTTCTATCGGGGTAATCCCCCATGCTTCCCCGATCGTCCCTGACGAACCGATCATCTAAAGTGCATGAATGACAAACGCGAGCTTTGGAACCGTCCTCAGCTGTATCGACGGTCGGATTCAACGACCCGTGGCCGACTTTCTGGTCACCAGATTCGGTGTACCCCATATCGACACCGTGACCAGGGCAGGGATCGTCAAGCATCTGACCTCGTCTTACGACCCGGCCACCAATGCCATCATCACCGACCTCGAAGCATCATTGAATCTCCACGGATCGACTCAGCTGGCACTCGTGGCGCACTATGACTGCGCCGGCAATCCGGTCGACGACGACATCCAACGATCCCAACTCCAGGACAGCGTTGTGCATTTCGGGCGACGCTATCCCGGGATAACCATCTTTGGCCTCTGGGTCGGCGAGAAATGGACCGTCGAGGTTCTTACCTAGTGCCCTGTCCATGATCGTTGGCGATGTTCAGGCCGAGTCAGGGATGCCGTCTGGCAAGGACGCAGGCGCACTGGGCCGTTCGTCGAGGACGAGGACGCAGCCAGCGGTGTCATCTGGCCGTCCTGAACGCGGCGAACGTTTTTGGACTGGGCACTAGCCTACGGATAGAGATGACGAGTCGATAACGTAGCGGGGCCGACCCCGGAACATCCTTCATGCCCCGCCGCCTCATCACAATCGTCGCCCTTGCCCTTACCCTTGCGGCATGCAGCACCATCACCGGCGCAGACCTGACCACTACGGTCCCAGCGGCCACGGATGGCACGGGAACAGTCAACCCGGACTCGAGCTCAACGGTGGCCACCACCCCGCCGGTACCTGGCGTAGCGATAGTTCCCCCCGGTGGGGCCAACCTCTACGAATCACCTGGTGGCAACACGCTGCAGTCGATTCATGGGAACATCGCCCTCCCCATCACTTCCATCGATGGGTCGTGGGCTGAAGTCGTCGACTCATGCAGCAACCCTGCCTGGGTCAACCTTACCGATATGCAAACGATCGCTAAGTCGGTTCAGCAATCACCCGGCCAGGGATTCGATCTCGCCCGAGCGATTGTCGTCGTTGACGCCGGGCATGGCGGAAGAGACTGGGGGGCACCCGGAGACAACTCGACCCGGGAATCGAATTTCAACCTGGACATAGCCGACCGGTTGCGAATCCGCCTCACCCAAGCGAACGACGTCGACTGGGCGACCGGCGACGTGACGCCCGGGGCAACATATCCCGGATTGCAATCAGTCGTAATGACCCGGGACACGGCCGGCCCTGATGGTGGAGACTTCGAAGCCGGCCTCGCCTATCGCGCCGCTCTGGCCAATAGCGCCAACGCCGACGCCCTCCTTGCCATCCACAACAACACTGGTACCGATCGCACCTACAACGATCCTCCGCGGGCCGTCTTCTATGCCCTGTCTGTACCCGGTTCGGATCGTCTCGCCTCTCTTATCGATGAGGAATTGTTCCGTGGTTTCGACAAATTCTCGGAGACCTGGCAAGGATCGGCGATCCAGGGGACGGCAGCGAGACGCGACGCATCTACCGGTGGCGATTTCTATGGTTTATTGCGACGGTCAGAATCTCCGGCGGTAATCATCGAGGGTGCCTTTGTATCCGACCCCTTTCAGGAACAGCTATTGCAAACTCCGGAGTTCCGTCAGGCTTATGCCGACAGCGTCTACCGAGGATTGATCCGGTTTCTAACAACCAATGAGTCGGGTAGCGAAATAAGCGAGCCCATCGATTTTGCCGGGAACGTCGGGAGCCCGAGCACCAACAAGTGCGTTGTCCCCGAGCAGAGCGGCTAGGACTCAACCGCTTCCTAGGGTCAGACGCAGCGAAAAAGGATGGTTTCCACGGATCTGTGCACTGTGCAGACTGGGATGGCTAGCGGTAGCGCCAAACGATACGACCGCGCGTGGGATCGTAGGTGGAAACTTCAACGTCGACCATATCGCCGGGCAATACCCTGATCCCGCGGCCCCGTCTCATCTTTCCGGATGGTTTAGCAAGCAGTTCGAAACCGCTGTCGAGCTTCACCTCGAATGTCGAATCGGGAAGCATCTTCACAACGGTGCCCCGCATCCGGATATATTCTTCTTCGTCTTTGGCCATGTTTCCTTCGGTAATTCAGGTCAAACGATAGGCGATCACAGGTTGCTGCGAGAACTCGCCGTGGAGCTAGCTAGCCGCTTCAGTCAAAATGGCGTCGACCTGGCCCACGATCCGCTGAGCCTCTTCTACCC
>JBBKXI010000048.1:0-7279 GCA_037969415.1 Acidimicrobiia bacterium
TTTCCAGACACCGACGATTTTCCTCTGTCAGAACAATGGTTTTGCGATTTCTTATCCGCGCGCTGAGCAAACCCGATCGGAGACCATCGCCGGGAAAGCAGCAGCTTATGGAATGCCCGGAGTTGAAGTGGATGGCAACGATGTCGCCGCGGTCTTTGTAACGGTCACTGAGGCGGTCGGACGGGCCCGAGGCGGGGGAGGTCCGACCCTCATCGAAGCTGTTACTTATCGAATCGGGCCCCATACCACCGCTGACGATCCCGGACGTTATCGCACCGACGATATAACCGAAGAGTGGCGCCAACGCGACCCGTTGCTCCGGGTGCAGAGACTTTTCGAGTTTGCGGGCGAGTGGTCATCGGAATGGAACGATGAAATCGAGACGCGTTCCATCGAGAGAATCGAAGAGGCGGTCGCGGAGGCTGAGGCTTTGGCACAACCAACCAGGTCCGAGATGTTTCACCGTATGTATGCCGAGATCACAGACCCGCTGCTGGACCAATTAGGAGATGGCTCCGATGCCTGAGATGAACCTCGCTCAGGCGCTCAATGACGGATTGGACGCTGCCCTCGGTTCCGACGACCGGGTGGTACTCGTCGGCGAGGATATCGGTCGCACCGGAGGTGTCTTCCGAATCACCGATGGTCTCCTCGAAAAGTATGGCCCGAAGCGGGTTTATGACACCCCGGTAGCCGAGTCGGGCATCGTCGGCGCCGCATTTGGCATGGCAATCGCCGGGTTGAGGCCGGTCGTTGAGATGCAATTCATGGGGTTCTCCTACCCGGCATATGACCAGGTGATCAATCATGTTGCCCGCATCCGCAACCGCTCCAACGGGAGATTCACCGCCCCAATGGTGATTCGAATCCCCTTTGGCGGCGGCATTGGGGCTGCGGAGCATCATTCCGAGTCGTTGGAAGCGATCTATGCCCACATCCCTGGAGTCAAGGTTGTGGTGCCATCCACTCCATACGACGCCAAGGGTCTGCTTCTGGCTGCCATTGAAGATCCCGATCCCGTTGTCTTTCTCGAGCCGATCCGCTCCTACCGGGCGGTGAAGGAGGACGTTCCGGGTATCTACTTCACCGTCGATATCGGGCCGGTACGAATCGAACGCGAGGGCACCGACGTAACCCTGATTAGCTGGGGTGCAATGATGAAGGAGACCCGAGCCGCGGCCTCTGCCCTCGAGGAAGATGGAGTGTCTGTCGAGGTAATCGATTTGCACACTCTTTCCCCCTTAGATGCCCGTGGGATCGTCCGATCAGTGGAGAAGACGGGCCGGGCGGTTGTGGTCCACGAGGCTCCCCGCACCGGCGGGTTTGCCGGTGAAATCGCAGCTGTAATCCAAGAGAAGGCTTTGTATTCGCTCCTCGCTCCGGTGCAAAGAGTGACGGGGCCCGACACCATCTTTCCCTTGAAACGCTCCGAATCGCACTACCTTCCATCTGTGGAAGCAATAACAGCAGCAGCCCGAAAGACCCTGGAGGAATAGTGGCCAAGGAGTTCCGTCTACCCGATATCGGCGAGGGTCTTGCTGAGGCAGAGATCGTGAAGTGGCTGGTTGCTGTGGGCGACGTAGTCAAGGCTGACCAACCGATTGTCGAGGTAGAAACCGACAAGGCGGTTGTCGAGATCCCGACACCATTTGCCGGAACTGTTTTGGAACTCGGTGGCCCGGCAGGAGAGGTAATCGAAGTTGGCAGCATGCTTGTTGTGATCGGCGAAGACGGTGAGAGCCCCCGAGAGATCGTCGAGCCGGAATCTACGAGATCGGCGGAACCCGAACCGGTGCGGCCCGCTGCCGAACCCGTGGTGCCAGCGCCGGTGGCATCGTCTTCGGCCGCACCCATCGTCGGGTCGCTCAGCGAGGATGCCGAAGTTCTCCGACCCCGGACCCAACCCGCTCCGCCATCGGGTTCGGGCGTCAAAGCTTTGCCTGTGGTCCGCAAGCTGGCGCGAGACCACGGTGTCGATCTCGAAGAGCTTTCTGGCTCGGGGCCAGACGGCAGAGTTACCCGGGAGGATGTCCACGCGGCTATCGACTCCTCGGCCGAAGAATCCCGCCCGGCGGAATCGGCTCGACGTGACGACACTCCAGCCGCCGCAGGCCAGGTTGACGAACCACAGAAGATGTCTCGCCTCCGCCGCACTATTGCTGACAACATGTCAAAAAGTTGGGCGGAGATTCCCCACGTCACCACTTTCGACGATGTTGACGCTACCCGTCTTCTAGAAACGAGGACCGCACTCTCCAACCGCCACGAGACGAAGCTCCCTCTGGAAGCCCTGGTCGTGAAGGCGGTTCTCCCCGCTTTGGACGAATTCCCGGAGTTCAATGCCACGATTTCGGGCGATGAACTCATTTATCACACCTCCCGTGACATCGGGATCGCGGTCGACACACCTGACGGCCTCCTCGTTGCGGTGATTCGAGACGCTTCCAGTAAGTCGGTGCTCGACCTCGCCACCGAGGTGGTTCGACTCGGGGAGGGGGCCCGAGCCCGCACCTTGACGATGGACGAGCTCACCGGTCAAACTTTCACCGTCTCCAATATTGGGGCGGTCGGTGGAGGACATGGGACACCGATCGTCCCTTATGGCACTACGGCGATCCTGTCGGTCGGTAGAGCGAAGGAACGGCCAATTGTGGACGACGGCGAGCTTGTTATCGCCCCGGTGATGCCGCTCTCGTTGTCGTATGACCATCGGGTGATCGATGGTGGCACGGGACGCAGGTTTATGGCATTGCTGATGGAGAATCTCGAGGAACCGGCACTGTTCCTCGCCTGAGTTCTCTCCACTGATGCCCCACGTCCACGTTCTCACCTACGACGAGTCGACCGGCCTTGCCAGACGGGAATATGACGCCGCCATCCGTCGTGCCGGGCGAATCTGGAATATCGTTTCGATCCAAAGCCAGCTACCTGAAGCGATGCGAGATTCGATCAGGCTTTACTCAACGCTGATGTATGGAGAGTCGCCGCTCAGCCGATCACAGAGAGAACTGCTTGCCGCGGTCACCTCCCAGATCAATGACTGCCACTACTGAACGGCGTCGCACTTCCACGATCTCCGTGTTGAGATCGCAGATGACGAACTGGTCGACCGGGTGGCGATCGAGTGGAAGACGGCAGGCCTCGACGAACAGACCTTGACAATGGTTCGGTTCGCCGAAAAGCTCACCCGTACGCCGTCCGCGGTCGAAGCCGAAGATGTTGAAAAGCTCCGAAGTGTCGGACTCGATGATCAAGGCATCTCCAGCTGTGTCCAGGTGATCTCCTACTTCAACTACATCAACCGGATCGCCGAGGGACTGGGCATAGATCCTGAAGACTGGATCGATGCCACCGGTCGGGTCAAACCCGCCGATTGAGCACTAGCCTCGTCGATCATGAGTGACGAGAAGAAATCCAAAGACGATTCGAGCGAAAAGACGTCAGAGCTTCCCGAGATAGAGGAACAGTCGGTCTCCAAGCAGTACACCGGCAAGTTCGGGAAGACCAAAGTCGCCTATACGGCCACTGCGGCAACCCAGGTTATCGAGAGGGAGGATGACCGAAAGGCGGCATTCTTCTACGTGGCTTATACCCAAGACGATGTGGACCCTGCCGATCGACCGATCATTTTCGCGTTCAACGGTGGTCCAGGATCTTCGACGGTCTGGCTCCATCTCGGCCTCTTCGGACCGAAACGGGTCGAGTTCGACGATGATGGCTTTCCGGTCGGGATCCCGGGGCGTCTCATCGACAACGAGTACTCAATTCTCGATGTCGCCGATGTAGTTCATGTCGATGCAATTGGCACCGGGTTGTCGAGAGGCCTACCCAAGGACAAAGAGAAGGACTACCACCACTTTTCCAAGGACATCAAGGCGTTTTCCGATTTCATCATCTCCTACCTCAATCGCAATGGTCGCTGGGCATCGCCGCTGTTCCTCGCAGGTGAGAGTTATGGGACCACGAGAGGGGCGGCAATTGCTGCAGACCTGTTCGACAAAGGGTTACAACTCAACGGGATTCTGTTGATCTCAGTGGCGATGAGCTTCCAGACCATCGCAATGGACGTTGAAGCCGGATTTCTCTTCCATCGCGGCAACGACCTTCCCTTCCTCACCCACCTGCCGACGTATGCCGCGACCGCCTGGTATCACGGTGCCCTGGCCAGAAAATACCAATCAAAGAACCTCCGCAGCTTTCTCGATGAGGTGGAGGCTTTCGCCCTCGGCCAGTATTGGAGCGCCCTCGCCATGGGAGACCAGCTCGACGATGCCGAGCGCAAGAAAGTGGTTCGGAAAGTGGCCGATTACACCGGCTTGTCCCCTGAATACGTCGACCAGTACGACATGCGAATTCACATCATGCGTTTCTGTAAAGAACTCCTCCGCAGCCAGCGGAAGACTGTGGGTCGTCTCGACACCCGGTACACCGGTTATGACCGGGTAGTTGACGGGGACAATCTGGAAAGCGACCCGGCTAGCAACCTCGCCATGGGCCCGATGTCATCGGCACTCAATGCCTATCTGCGCTCGGAGTTGGGTTTTGAGACCGACGACTTCTACGAAATCCTCTCCATGGAGGTCAACCAACGCTGGGACTATGAAGACTTCAAGAACCGATACGTCGAAACCTCGGAGAATCTTCGTTCGGTAATGTCACGCTCGCAGCGGATGAAAGTCTTCGTTGCAAACGGCTATTTCGACCTGGCGACGCCACACATGGCGAGCGAGTACACATTCAGCCATATGGGCCTCGACCCGGAGATCCGCAAGAACGTCAGGACGGAGTACTACGAGGCGGGACACATGATGTATGTCCACAAACCCTCGCTGGTGAAGCTGGCCGCCGACATGAGAGAGTTCGTCACCGATAGCCTGTAAGAAAAAGGGGGCTGGACCCGCTTTCCGGGTCCTCGATAGAGGCGGTTTGACGGTGCCGAATCAGCATCGACGCTAACTCATGCCGGCTCTGGGTAAATGGGGTGGAATGAGTCTTCATCCACCCCAGATGATGCTCACCCCGGTCATGTTTGCTAGAACCACATCCAGGTTTCCGTCGCCATCGTAATCACCGTAAGACGCCGGGGGAATCACGTTGTAGAGGAATGAGTTGAAATTAGACCGGTAGAGGACGCCATTCTTCACAGTTCCGTCAGCGATTCCTTCATAGAGCCCGATATATGGCTGGGCTGACGATCCGCCGACGGTTATCACATCAGCAAGACCATCACCCGTAAAATCGTCGACGAACTGGCGGTAGCTGCGTTGGTGGACATTCAGAGGATCTGTCACTTCCCCTGAGATGGTGATCAGATAGGCGTCATGAGGGAGAGTGCTGTTGACCGTAAGAAAGCGAGGTGCTGACGCATCGCCAAAGTGCCCAGCATTTGTGATGTACTTGGAAGAAACAGGAACGCTGATGGCGCCAGCCCACCCGCCGGCGGTGCTGGGAAGATACGAACCCCACGCAATGATCTCCGGTAGCCCGTCGCCGGTCAGTTCTTCGGACATAGTGAAGTAATCGTTGATTGCGATGGTATGGCCGAGACCCAAGACATTGTTCGTCTGCAGGAAAACCTGAAGGCTCGTCCCACGCACCAAGAGATCGTCATCTCCGTCGCGATCGATGTCATCGGCCCAATGGTTCACCCCGTTCAGTTCACCCAGATTGGTGGGAGTTGGGTCGAATGTCCCATCGCCGTCACCCCAATACAGCCACGTTTGACGGCCCGCGATGGCGACGTCGATGTGCCCGTCGCTGTCAAAATCCCCCAAAGCGGGCTCCGCGTCAGAAGTGAGCGGGGGGAGGGTGATGTCAAAGGTCTGCTCGAGGGCGCGATCACCGCTGGTTGAGAAAACCTTCAGATACCAACTGAGCCCTGTCGCCTTTTGCCCGATAAGGGCGATGTCGTCTTTGCCGTCGGCGTTCAAGTCCCCAGTAGCGAGGTGTCGAACGACTATCTCGCCAGAGTCGTAGGCGTTCGACCCGGTGAAGAAGAGATTCTTGGACGGGAGCGTCCCTGGCCAGGTATTCGCGGCATCGGCCTCGTGAGCTCCCATGTCCGATCGGACCACACCGTCTCCGTTGCCATCTGTCCGCTGATTTCCATTCATATCAGTTGTGAGTGGATCAACTGCAAGGCCGGCATCGATGGCGGGAGACCCAGGCCCCGGTCGGAAATCGAGGTTTGTGGGATCTACGAAGTTCGCCGGAGCAAGAATCGGAGGCTCCGACGACCAGATCGAGTCGAGGCACCATCCCGCTAGCTCGAATCCGTCACCCGCCGAGATCAGAGTGCGTTTGAACGAGATGGACCTGAGTGACGGGGACACGTTTTCTGATTCACATACGATCGCCGCTTCCGCCCCATCATTGGCGATGATGCTGTCTTCAAAAATCGTGGGCCCGAGGCCGACGTTGATCGCTTCACGATTTCCGCCGGTGAGGGTGGTGTGTTTCGCTGTCAGGGCGCCCGTGACCCATACGCCGATCGAGTTGCTTCGCGCCACTGTCACGTTTTCGAGTGTGAAGTTTCCCGACCCGTAGATCCCGGTTCCCACGCTGTCGACGATGAGGCTCCGCCTTACCAGCAGCGACTGCCCGGTAAAATCAATTGCGCCACGATTTGCTGTGCCTGCCGATCTGATCGTTACTTGGTCGAGGACCGGGGAGCTGGTTGCACCGACCATCCAGATGTTGTTTCCGGTCAGGTCGACATTGGAGATCGACGGTGAACCGGATCCTCCGATGCCGCTGCCCTCGCTGGAAACATTTCCGGAGATCGACAGGTTTCGGATGGTCGGCGAAGCGGCGACGAAGATTCCTCCGCCCTGGCCCCAGGATGAAGGTCCGACGGGATTGTTCCCCCCTGTGATGGTGAAACCGTCGAGAATCGAATCGGCGCCCTCACCGCCCCAAAAGGTCACGACCGGGCCTTGCTGATTCCCATCGATGGCCGTTACCGCACGGCCCGCGCTGCTGGTGACGGTAATGGCTTTACCTTTGAAGTCGATGTTCTCGAAGTAGGTGCCTGGAGCGACGAGAACCGTCCACCCACTTTCGGCGGCGTCGATTGCGCCCTGGATCGTCGACACATCGGATGGCACGTCGATCGTCGTATCTGGAGGCGAGGGTGGGGGAGGACCAACCAACCATATTCCATTCGTGAATTTGGTTCCGGTTGATTTGGACACCCACCAGTTACCTGATCCTGCGTGGTAGTTGGCGATGTCGTCTTTGCCGTCGCCGTTGTAGTCGCCGACCAGGGTTGGTCCCCACC
>JBBKXI010000049.1:0-7355 GCA_037969415.1 Acidimicrobiia bacterium
AAGATGTCGTGGGGGGCGGTGGGGGAGGAGTGTTGATCTCGTCTCCGCCCCCCACGACATCTTTCTGAATCGGTGGCCGAACCGTATCGGTTTCGGTTGTTGTCACTTGTTGAACTCCCTCCTTGTTTTGTGCTGGCGTCTTAATCAGGCGCGGGAGATCGCCCGAATAGAGAAGAAACCCGACGGTGAGCAGCCCTACAGCCCAGACCACACCGCCGTCGAGAAATGGGACCTGGCCAAGGATTATCAAGAGAGCTACAAATATCAGGCCAACCCCGATCCAGGCTCCGGCACTGGTTGTCCGGGCGAAGAATCGCTCGGCAAGAGTGTCAGGCTCGTTGTCGGCCCTGACCAGAAGCCAGAGGACAAGGTAGGCGGCGACCCCGAATCCGCCAGCAAATGCCAGGAGGACGAAGGCGACTCTGATCCATCCTGACCAGATCCCGGTCCGACGGGCGAGGCCCTCGGCAACGCCGGCGATCATATGTTGATCACTGGCGCGGGTCAGTTCGGCGGTCCGAATCTTTGTGGGCTCTTCCGGTTCGGGCGGACTTTCGGTTGTGGTTTCTGTATCGGTATCCATAGAGCCAATCGTTCCCGAGCCCGCCCAACTTCACAATCGGGGACGACCCTGATTCTTCCCTTAGAGTCTCAGGGGAATCCCCGATTGAGCAACGCCCCGAGAACGGCGAAGATACATGTGATGAATAGCCGCAGTTTTGTCCTCCACCGGCGTAAGTCCGACCGTGTCGTCGCCGGGGTGGCCGGCGGATTGGCCGATGTGCTCGGTGTTAGCGATGCTTTCATTAGGGCGGCGTTCGTAAGTCTCGGCTCAATCTGGGGCCTTGGAGTCTTTCTCTACCTGGTTATTTGGTTGATTACGTTCGAAAAAGTCGAAGACCAGGATGTCGAGCCGGTGAGCGGGCAGCAGGCATTTGGTCTTGGCATTGTGTTTGTCGGGCTCATGTTGTTGTTCAACGTTCTTGGATGGTGGCCCTCGGAGGGTGTCGTCATGGTGGTTACCGCGATTGCTTTCGGCGTCGCGGCGCTTACCGATAGGACCGTTCCCGGTCCTCTTGCTGCCCTCGTAGATCCCACCGTGGAGCGTCCCGGGCGGGTCCGCACAATTCTCGGAATCCTCCTCCTGGTGGGTGGTATGGCATTTCTGGCAAACGCCATCGGACCTGTGGCCGAGTTGGGGCCTGTGCTTCTAGCGGTTGGTCTCACCGGGGTGGGGCTGTTCGTAGCCTTCGGACCGTGGGTGCGAAGACTCACCCAGGATCTCGGTGAAGAAAGAAGAGAACGCGTCCGCCAGGAGGAAAGGGCGGGGATGGCAACTCACCTCCATGACTCGGTGTTGCAAACCCTGGCGCTGATTCAAAGGAGCGACGATCCCTTACGGATGTCGCTACTCGCCCGTCAGCAGGAGACGGAGTTGCGTGACTGGCTCTACGGCAAGGCTCCGCTTAATGGCGTCGATCTCATGTCGACAGCCCTGCGAGAACTCGCTTCCCGGGTAGAACACGACCATCTGGTGCCTGTCGACGTAGTCACCGTGGGAGACGCCATGGTCGATGAACGCTCACGGGCTGTGCTCGCCGCAGCGAGCGAGGCGTTGGTCAATGCCGCCAAACACTCCGGCGCTAATCGACTCTCGGTGTTCATGGAAGTCGAAGACGAGGAGCTAAAAGTTTTCGTGACCGACCAAGGCATGGGCTTCAACATCGATGAAATTCCCGAGGATCGGAAAGGGATCAAGCACTCGATTGTGGAACGAACCGAAAAGGTCGGTGGCACCGTTGACATCGAGTCGGAGCCCGGGGAGGGTACCGAAGTGGGCATATCCCTCCCCCTGGTGTCGTCGTGAAAACGAAAGTCTTCCTGGTCGATGACCACCGTCTGTTCCTGGCCGGTGTCAAAGCCGAGCTCGACGAGGAATTCTCGATTGTGGGCACGGCATATGATGTCGACGCTGCGATTGACGGCATCCGCAATTTGAATCCGGAAGTCGTACTCATTGATGTCCACATGCCCGATGGCGGGGGCGTTGCCGTGGTCGAAGGGGTCGCCGAGACCAACCCCGACATCCGCTTTCTCGCCCTTTCAGTATCAGACAGTGCCGAGGATGTCATTGCGATGATTCGCGCCGGAGCGCGGGGCTATGTAACCAAGACCATCGATCCCGCTGACCTCGCCGATGCAATCAGACGGATACATGTCGGCGATGCCGTCTTCTCGCCACGTCTAGCCGGGTTTGTCCTTGATGCCTTCGCAGGTGCGATTCCTTCAGATGAGGACCCCGAACTCGACCAGCTGACCGTCCGGGAAAAGGATGTCCTCCGTCTGATCGCTCGTGGTTTCGCCTACAAACAGGTGGCCCGCAAGCTCAACATCTCGATCAAGACGGTGGAAACTCATGTGTCTTCGGTGCTACGCAAGCTCCAACTTTCCAACCGACACGAACTCGCTCGTTGGGCGTCTAAACGCCGGATCGTTTAGGCAGCCGGCTCTTTGTAGGCAACTCCGCCCTTGAAAACATGGGTGATGTTGTACGTGTCTTCCAGAATCGTCACGTCCACCGTGGGGTCACCCGAAACGCAGATGACGTCGGCGTCGAAGCCTTCCAGGAGCTGGCCGGACTGTGGCGCCTGAGGCCCGAGTGTTGCCGGGCCATTGGCCGTTGCCGCTTCGATCGCCTGAAGACTGGTCATCCCGTCATCGACCATGAGTTTGAGCTCATGGGCGTTGCGGCCCCACATCCCGGTTTGCCAGATGTCCGTGCCCAGGGCTATCCGCACACCCTTCTCGATGGCCAGTGAAACGGCCTCGGAATGCTTCTTTGCCGCTTCCTCACCTTTGATCCTGGCATATTCGGGCATTCCCGCTTTCTTGCCCTCGGTCATCAAGAATTCGACTATGAATCGGGTGGGTACGAGTGTGGCGTCGTGGGCGAGCATGAGATCGGCAGCCTCGTCGTTCAAATAGGTGCCGTGCTCAATGGTCTTGACGCCGGCCTCAACCGCAGCAATTATCCCTCGGCTCCCATGGCAATGGGCTCCGACCAGGCGTTCCATCCTGGTCGCCTCATCAACGATGGCATCCAGCTCCTCTTTGGAGAACTGGGGGAGGAGTGGGTCATCGAGCTCGCTCATGACTCCGCCGGAAGCGTGGATCTTGATCACCTTTGCGCCGAGTCGCAGCATCCGGCGGACAGCTGCCCGACACTCGTCGGGGCCGTCGCAAATCGGATCCTCGCCCCAGTGAGCCCGTATCAGTTCCCGCCCGACGGCGAGGGGTGCGCCATGGATGTCGCCGTGACCTCCAGTTTGGGAGAGGGCGCCTCCGGCCGCGTATATGTTCGGTCCCTCGACCCAACCCTCGTTGACCGCCCGGGATAGAAATGTTCCGTACCCACCCATCTCCCGCACCGAGGTGAATCCGGCCTGAAGCGCAGCCTTGGCATCGGCGGTCACCCGCATCGCCGCCAATTGCGGACGCAGCGAAGAGATTTCGTCGAAGTTCGCCGAGAGCATCCCCATAAAGTGGCCGTGGCACTCCCACATCCCAGGCATGACGGTGTCCGTAGTAACCGTGGTATCTGCCTGCGGGGCGCCTTCGGTGGGACCGACATAGGTTATGGACGAGTCGCCCAACACGACTGAGGAATTGTCGATTGGTGCGCCCTTGCCGGGAATGAGTTTCTTGGCATCAATTCTTACAGTCATTCCGCAGCTGCTTCCTCAAAGGTTTTGTTGGTGACGTGGACGCCGCCGGCGATGACGAACCCGCCAACATTGACCTTCACGGCATCGCGGTCTGCGGTTGTTGCTGTCGAATCGTCGAATCCTGCCGCGATCGTGGTGCCGGTGAAGTTCACTCGCCAACCAGTGGGGACGATCAATTCGACTCCTCCAGCGATTACGACCAGGTCGAGATAGATCCCCGTCGGCGCGGGGCGAACCTGTCGCAGGTCGAGCCTGGTGCCACCGAACATGGTGAGGATCTTCCCACCATAGAAGGGGTTGGCAACCGAAACGAGATCTTCGCCCCCATAGATAGCGACCATGTCTACCTCTTGGGTTGATGGCTCAGCGTTGGATTGGAGCATGAACTTTGCCGCCGCGGCCGCACCGAGCGTTGCGACTACACCGAGTTTCAAGAGCCGGGATAAGAATTTGATCACGCCATAACCATATCTGAATTTTGCAATGGGAAGTTCTGCGCACCGAATTGTGTTCCCGTTGGTATGGATCAACCCCGTGTTCTCAGCTCTTTGTGGGGCATCGTCCGAGTGTTGATCACCGTTGATCGCCCGATCTACGGGGGTTCCGAAGCTATCGACCATTCGGAGTTCGGCACGATTCTTCGCGCCGTGGCCACAAGTGGCGGCTCTGATCTTCGCGACCATTCACACAGTCTTCGGTCTTATGCCAACCGCCTCGGCGCCTTCGACCCGGAACAGTTGACTCGCGACGAGGCCCTCGCCTACTGGATCAACCTCTACAACGCAGGGGCGTTGCTACTTGCTGCCGAGGCGCAATCCAAGGGGGAAATCTCCGTTCTCCGGATTCCTGGCGCCTTCGGTCGAACCTTTGCAACCATTAATGGGGAGACGCTGTCGTTGGATGCAATCGAACACGCCAAGATCCGCCGTTTTGGTGATCCCCGAATCCACGCCGCCTTGGTGTGCGGTTCCGTCTCGTGTCCGACGCTCCGGTCTGAGCCTTACGACGGGCAAAACCTCGAGGCCGAGCTCGAAGACCAGATGAAGTCGTTTCTCACCAATGGGGCAGGCAACTTGAAGAGCGACGGGACTTTGGAGTTGAGCAGAGTTTTCCTCTGGTACGGGTCGGACTTTGTTCGCCCGGAACGGATGCCCACATTCATCCCGTCGTCAAAGGAGAAAATTCTAGAAGCCCTTACCGAATGGCTGCCCGTTCCGGTGTCGAAGGTTGAGGCGATAGCATTTCAGGATTACGACTGGGGGCTGAGGTGTTCCGTCGGTTGACCTTCGCCTCTCGCAGCGATTAGCAGAACCGTCACCGCCACTGCCGCGGCAACCATGTCGGCTGGAAGAACGATCTGCATCATCTTGGCGGCGTCGACTTGCCACCCCCCCGAAGAAGTAAATCCAACTGCGTCTAGATATAGGGCAATCGAGCCGATGCAGACAATGATCAGCACGAAAGCTGCCACGTCCGCCCAGACCTTCCCCCAGAGTTTGTGAGCCCCGAGGAATAGCGCTGCAGTGGCCCAGGCAATATCGAGCGATGAGAGCAGTTGGAGAAATTGCAACGAAGGGTCGTAACCCGCCGCTGCCGAAGTGGCAAGTGTCAATAGCGCGGCGAAACCGGTCACCAGGGCCACGATGGACGCAGCAGAAGCCAGCCAGGGTCTCTTTGTGGTCCCGAACCACGGATCGTCGAGCTGTGGAGCCAGTCGTCGAACCAGCAAGAACGAAGCGATCTGCAGGACAAACAAGTGGGCGAGGTTGTAGACGAAAAGTGAGTCTGGATCGACCGGAGCCCGCAAGATCAGCATCACGACCGTGAGAGGAATCACCCAGGCCAATAATGCCCGCAATGTGATGGCAAGAGCTGATTCCAGCGGGTGGACTCGGGAAGTCATCGCAGCTCCGATCTGTTGCGATAGTTGATGAGTTTGCGAGGACTGGTGTTGCCCGAGACCGACGCCGGGGTGTTGGCCCAGGTGGTTTTGTTTGTCATCGCCCTTTCGGTCTGGGGTTGGGCGGTTCGATCCAAGCCCGAATGGCGGCTGATCGTCGTCGGTGTCGGTCTGGTGGGTTTTGGACTCATCGGAATTCGTTCACTCCATTAGTCGGTCCCAACTTCTCTCCGGCCTCCACCCGGATTGCCAAGGTGTTCGTTGGCGGGGCCAGGGGGCAGGACCAACGATACGAGTGAACACAATTCGGGTGATAGGCATAGTTGAAGTCGAGGATTAGTCCAGTTTCCGTCTGACCGAGGTCTGCGCCTTTCACCGTGTCGATGAGATAGCGGCCCCCTCCGTAAGTGTCCGTTCCATTGGTTGAGTCGCGAAACGGAATGAACAGACCCCCGCCGTAACCTTTGAGCCACAGCACATCGAGCCGAATGGCGATGTCGGCGAGGTCAAAGTCGACGGAGCCTACCCGCGTAAATCCAGTGGCTCCATCCCCAGAATTGGCGATTTCGGTTTGCTCGTCCTCACTGGCAACAAAACGACCTTCGACCCGCCACCCGGTCTCGAATGGAAAGTAAGGGAGGCCGGCGAAATCTCGTGGATTTTCCAACGGGGTTTGGGGATGCTGAGCAAACAGTTCGTCCCTGGAACGACGCCAGGTCATCCAGGTTTCCTGGGTCGGCTCATCCTCCCGCACCATGCGGTAGATCTCAGCTACCCGACGTCGATAGTCGAGTAAATCCAACGAAGTACTACTCATCAAGCTTTGATCAACTCGATTCAGGAATCGAGAATTTCATTAAATACCTTGACGGATCGATTTCTGGATACCATTCTGACGCAGTCGAAATTAAGAGGTACTCAATGGTGAATCAGCGTACAACCACCGCAACACGGAATCGGACCTGCTTCGGCGCGCCCGTTTTCACGCAGGATGGCGCTGCAGCCAACGCTCCCAGGCGGCCTCTGGACCCATGATGTGCGACATACATCTGTTTGATTCAGCAAGGCCGCCGCCAACCAGGCGGCTTTTTTGATGGCCGCATCCAGTCAGAAAGTTTCAGAAGTGAGTCAAGCATTAGTAGAAATTCAAGAACACGGACGATGTAGTTCGGAAGGTAACCACAACTGGTTCTTTTCCGATCGCCCCTCCGAGCTGGCGCAGGCACAAGAAATCTGTGCCGGTTGTGACCTTCGTTCCAATTGCCTGGAATTGGCGTTGAGCGAAGGACACGACTGGGGCGTTTGGGGCGGTGTCATCTTCTGGGATGGCCAGCCGTTCTATCGACGGCGGGGGAGGGGTCGGCCCCGACTCGACGATCAGGAACTGCCACTCGAAGCCGATGTTCACCAGTTGTGGGAGTTGGTCAAGTCCGCTTGATCAACTCCCCGCTACCCGAGGGCGTCCTCAGGTGGTTAGGAAACTGCGAGTTGTCGTAGTGAAGCCGGTGTCGACGGATGGCGCATCTTGGCCAGGGCCTTCGACTCGATCTGGCGGATTCGCTCTCTCGTGACCTCGAAGTAGCGACCGACCTCGTCGAGAGTCGCTGGGATCTGGCCGTCGAGCCCGTACCGCATGATGATGACGGTGCGCTCGCGGTCGTTGAGGCGGTCGAGAATGATCCGAAGATCTTCGACGTTGAGTTTTGAGGCGATCAACTCAAAAGGTGTCG
>JBBKXI010000050.1:0-4930 GCA_037969415.1 Acidimicrobiia bacterium
TTGGGCGACGAAGCAGCAGAGAAGCAGATCGTTGCAGGTGCCGACGCATGCTTTCATGTGAATCGAGCCATCGCCGACGCCTACCAGGTCAAGTACCCAGAACATGCACACAAGCAACATGTGGTTCCCAACGGATATGACTTGGATAGCGTGAGCATCGCGCCACAGCCTTATTCCGGCGGGCCGGTTCGGTTCGGGATGCTGGGCACGATAAACGACCGGTGGCCCCTTCGTTCCATCCTGGATGCCTGGGAGGATGTGCAATCAAACCTCCCCTCTGGGAGTGTCCTTGTTTTGGGTGGACACCTCGGATACTTTGCCAAGAGCGCTGCGCCACTCGAGGATCGTTTGCCAAATGATCTGAAGGGATTCGAATTCATTGGGCCGATCCCTAAATCAGACCTCGCTAGGTTCTACGCATCCCTGGACGTCGTCGTGGTTCCGGTTCCGGGCTCCAGGATGGTTACGAGCGGAAAAGTGTACGAAGCAATGGCGAGCGGACTTCCGTTCGTGTGTGTTCAGATCCCCGAAGGAGACGCTCGCAAAGTGGCGGAAGGCCATCCTTTTGCATTCTCCGCTGATCCCGACTCGACGGCCGTCTCAGATGCAATGCATCAAGCCTACGACGCTCGAAAGAGACAAACCGAGGAGCAGATCGCGTCGGCGCGATTAGGCGCTACAAAGTTCGAACGCCGGGCAACCATGGCAAAAATGACAGAGATCCTGGACGATTGTTGAAGTTGTCGTGACCGACCTGGTAAATGCCGTCGCCGGCAAGGACTCCTACCGGCGACCCCTAATCGTCGTGGGGGGCCCCGACGAGAACGGGCACCGAGTGGCCTCGGATTTCGTGGCTTCGTGGAGCGAGGACACCCGGGGAGTCATTTTGTTTGATGGTTGGAGCGAACATGCCCCCGGGGTCTTCGAAGTGGATGAACAACTCATTGTCTTGCATTACGGTGTCCCGAATCGGAATCGCTTCCTGGCCAAGCTTTCGGCCCGTGACCCAGGTTCAACATCACGCCTCAAACGGGGACTGAAAAAGTTGGACACCGCTACCAAGGGATATCTAAGTTGGAGACTTATCGCCGCCGAGGCGACTTCCATCGCCTCCACTGTTGATCCAGAGCTCATAATTTATTGCGACGATCACTCGCTAACCACTGCATGGCATCTATCAAATTGTTGGCCTGACACCACTGTCAGGAGGGCTTAACGGTGCGGGTAGACGTCGTGACACCGTGGTACCCCAACCGACATTCACCGTATTCGGGGACATTCGTAGAGAAGACCATTGCAGCGGTCCAAGAAATCGGTGCCACCGTCGAAGTCGAGGTACCCACCATATACCCCGCACCGACCGGCCCGGTTCCAGTCATCGTGAAGGAGGCTATGGAGCAATTGGCCGGAGCCGATCCGGAAGCACTTTTTGAGGTTGTGGGAAACACGACCTGGATTCCATCACCAGTCCCCAGCCTCTCCGGGCCAATGGGCCGCGCTCGTGCTTTTGCGGAGAGCCTTGCACTAAAGCGTCAGTTCTTACCAACTTCTTCGGATATCACCCATGCCCATCTCGGTATGCCTACAGGCTGGGCCGTTCGTCAAGTGGTACCGCACAGCCCCCTGGTGGTCACCGAACACCAATCCACTCTCAGTGATGTATTCCGGGATGAATTGGCCCGGGCGGCGTATCTGGAAACGCTTCGTTCCGCCAACGCCTTCATCTGTGTCAGTGATTTCCTCCTCGACCAACTCAGAGCGGAGTTCGGGGATGAGACGGTGGCCAAGGTCGAAATTGTGCCAAATGTGGTCGATACCACAAATATACAATTCCGCCACAGGGGAACACCCGAGTTCGAATCCTGGATTTATATCGGTGGACTAACTGAAAAGAAGGGAGTCATCAAACTGCTGAAGTCTTTCTGGGAGTACAACAGGCAGTTTGCCCCCCGATCCACCTTGACAATCGTCGGGGACGGGCCGTTGCGAACCTGGGTGGAGAAATTTGCATACTCCAAGGGCGTGGGCGATTCGGTCGACCTCGTAGGTCCGCAACCGCATTCGCGAATCAATGAATATCTCCAATCCGCCGACGTCCTGGTTCATCTCAGTGAATTCGAGACATTCGGGATTTCAAGCCTTGAGGCAATCGCCGCCGGTCTGCCGGTTGTAGCACTGCGGAACGGTGGTGCCGAATCGACCTGGGGTGACGTCGAGAAGTCAAGCGGGATGATCCTCGGAAAAGATGTGGACCCCGGAGCCATTGCCACGGAGATAGCCAGGTTGCGGTCCGAGCCATCCCGCCTCGATCCCCTCGTCGGCCGTGCCATGGTTGAGAAGAGATATTCCCCGCAAAGCGTTGGAACAGCTCTGATGACAATCTACGAACGCTGCCTTGCCGCATGAATGTTGCAGTGATTACGAGATCACTCAGGGCGGCGGCATGTGTGGAATACATGGCTTCAGCGTCGGGCAGTCCCCGGTACATCATTTTGACGGCCGATCCGGGGGCATTCGACAGCGAGCGACAGACCGCAAATTTTGAGATAATGAGGCTTTCCCCGGGATCCCTCCCGATCGATCGAATCGGACTTGTGATGGCGACACGAAGGAAATTTCTCCGCTGGGCACGCTCCGGCAGTCGGTTCGGTGAGCTCGTAGAATCGGCAGCGAGGAGGGTGAAAGCACTTCTGCGCGGTGGCTCCGTCCTGAAACCAGTCGATGATGTGTCTCCAGCCGGGAGACGCCCACTTTATGATCGGCTCGTTGAAATCAATAGCGATGAGCCTATCGAGCAGATATTCGTGTTCGACCTCTTCGACTTACCGGCTGTTCTAGCCTTTGGTGGGGATTTCGACATCAACGTTGTCGTGAGATAAGACCTCGGACGCCTAGTCGATCTGGACTCCCGTAATTGACGTCCACGCCGTGGAGTACGCCCCTGTCTTGATCAATGCACCCAACGAACCGTCTGGATTTGATCGGTAATACTTGAACGTCCCATCCGAAGACCGATAAAACAACTGCTCATCCTGACCATCTCCCTCCAAATCCACCGCGGTAATCACATCCCACCCTTTCGAATACACCCCGGAACGGATCGGACCCACCAACGAACCGCTATCGGTCACCCCGTAATACTTAAACGTCCCATCCGAAGACCGATAAAACAACTGCTCATCCCGACCATCCCCTTCGAGGTCAATCGCGGTAATCGAGGACCATCCCACCGAATAAGCCCCTGAACGAACTGCCGAGCCCAGCGACGCATCTGCATCAACATCGAAATACGCGAAGACGCCACTTGAAGACCCATAAAAGAACATCTCATCTGATGCATTAGGTGGCCAGGCTTCGTATTCGACATCGAAGTATTCGGAGAAGAGCCCAAAAGTGTTGCGAACCCAGGTTCCGGTCGTTTCGATCGCGACTGCGGAACCTCCGTCAATCCCGGTGAACTTCAAATGCCAGGCGCTCCCCGAGGTACGGCGATCGATGACTTCAACCTTGAGGAGGGTGTCGATTTGGAGGGCGCTTGCGATACTCGCCGCCGATACCGACGTCGTCCAATTTGCTTTCGAATTTGGGACAGTTCCGTCAATTGCAACCGAATCATCAACCGAAATGAGGTATGGACGTGGTGGGCCGCCGAGGCGCTCCTCTACATTCTCGGTGGCGCCACCCGTGGATGAGGAAAAGAATGCTGTCACAACTCCGTTGGGGGCTGCATCATGGTGCAAGACCTCCCCGGCAGTTGCTTGGACCGCTGCAACCCAAGGTTCAGCGGCGCCATGACCCCATCCGACGTACCGTTGATCATCCGTCGAGTCTTTGACATGACACCAACCATCGCAACTATTGGTAGCGGGGTCGCCGCGTTCCAATTGCTTCGCATGTCCGTAGGCCCTTGAGGCGACAGCCTGTGCCTTTAGGGCTTCGGTAGGGATCCAGTAGTACGGCATTTCGGAGGTGCCCAAGACGTAGTCATCGAGTGACAACTCGACTGACAAATCAAGTCCGCCGACACCGGTGCGAAGGTGGAGCATCCCTAGCGCGTATGCACACGGACGGGCGATGGACGGTGCAACATTCCAGTCGGTATTAGTGCACCCGCTGATTGTGAGTTTTGTGCTGGGAACCGCTTCTTCCGTCATCCAGTCATACCAAGAAAAGTCGAATGAGCAGAGAGGGTCATTCAACGACACAACGGGCTGAGACGGATTTGTTACAGCGACGGCGCAACCGGGATAGGTTGAGCCCGGTGGCGGCGGCAGTTGGGTGACGACGATCGCTGCTCCCGAAAGAGCTTCCAAGGATCCCACCGAAGAGACGATCGATACCGGTGTGCCAGCCTCTTCACCGGTATTTCCGACGGTCAATGTTTTCGTCACGAAGTCCCGCTCCAAATTCACCCAGATAGGTTGTGGATTGACTGCCTGAGCGACGTCGGCACCCTGATAGTAATGACCGAGGATCATGCCGTGAGACGATCCCTGGACAGCCATCCCCCATGCTCCGTACTGGGACATTCCGACGCCGTGGCCCCATCCTGATCCTTCGAAGACAACGTCGTCCGCGACACCCAGAGCTGCCGAAGGAAAGTTTGGCAGAAGCAACACCGATACCACTAGAAGCGAGAGCCACCACTTCCTTCGGTTCGAGGATAAAGACATTGATCCAGGCACACCCTGAATATCGGAGGTATAAGCCCACTCTTGAGGTATGAGCCGATTCTCGAAATCAGACCATTATCGATCAGTCAATGAACCCCAGCTGAATTGCCGTCAACCGGGTCAAACCCGTCTCGTAAAGCCCGGACTTGATCAGAGTTCCTAGACCGCCGTTGACCTTCGTTCGGTAATACTTAAAGACACCGTCCGTCGACCTGTAGAACAGCAACTCATCGGTACCGTCGGAATCTACGTCGACC
>JBBKXI010000051.1:0-6638 GCA_037969415.1 Acidimicrobiia bacterium
GGATAGAGAGGAGACAGGAAAGGTCCTTCGAGGTGAGAGCCGCCAAACTTCGCCCCTGGATATTTTGCCGAGGCGTGACGTTCCACGGCCCTTTGCATCTCGTTCGGTGCCAACGTCGGCAAGGTTGGCTGAAACCGGGTTACACCTGTTTCCGCCAATGCCACTGAGGCCCGTTCGAGGTCAATCTCGCCGGCCGATGAGAAGTCAACGCCGCCGAAGCCGTGGGTATGGACGTCCACGAAGCCGGGCACAGCGATCGCCCCGCCAGCCCTGGCAGACAAGCCGACGGCTTTGACCCGGCCGTCTTCGACTTCAATATCGCCTGCGATCAGACTGCCATCGACAATGGCCGCGGCAACCCCCAAACGCATCAGGCGCTACGCGAGGGAAGCATCCAGGCTCACGGCGACGTTGCCCTTCAATGCTTGGGAAACCGGACAGTTCTCCTTTGCGGCCTCAGCTGCGGCGAGAAAGTCTTCTTCGGAAATACCGGGCACATCGCCTTTGACGGTCAACGCCATTGTGGTGATTCCTTCGCCAGGGACGAACGTAGCGGTGGCTGAAGTGTCGAGCGACACTGGTGGGTGACCGGCACGGGTGAGGCCTCCCGAGAGAGACATGGAATAACAGGACGCGTGGGCAGCGGCGATTAACTCTTCGGGACTGGTCAGACCACCATGGTCTTCCGACCTTGCCTTCCATGTGACGTTCATCACAGGGGCTGCACCCGTTTCGAGGGCGACTGTGCCGGTTCCGCTGGCGAGGTCGCCTTCCCAATGTGCCCTGCCGGTACTTTCCAATGCCATTCTTTACTCCAATCGACAAACGTGTGCGCTGAAACTTAGCGGCGCCAGGCCACTTCGGGGTCGGCCAGTCTCCGGTATGGCAGAATCGAGCAATGATTCATAGCGACAATCCCTTCGGACAAACCGATGACGCAACGCGCCGCCTCCGTGGTCGGCTCGGATCCGGAGTCACCGTGATCACTTCTGGTTCACCGGAAAAGCAAACCGGACTCACCGTATCGTCATTGGTGGTTGTGGAGGGAAGTCCGGGGCAGGTAATCGCCGTCGTCGGACCGAATTCCGACCTCTACGACGTCGCGAGCGAATCGGGAAAGTTCATAGTCCATGTATGTAAACGCGAGCACGCCGGGCTCGCCGATGTCTTCGCCGGAATTCGACCCAATCCGGGAGGTTTGTTCGCCGGGTTACTCCTGGATCACACCGAGTGGGGACCGATGATCGAATCGATACCTACGCGCGCCTACTGCTCCGCTGCAACGATCGACCCCGTGGGTTGGTCGGGATTGCTCACGGGCACCATCGATCGAGTTGACTTTGACCCCGACCCCGACCCATTGATCCATTATCGCGGCAGGTATCGCGGGTTACTGGGACTCGAGTAGAGGAGCGACTTCCGTCCCGAGAAGCTCTATCGCCCGCAGGACTTTGTCGTGAGGCAGACTCCCAACGCTTATGTGGAGCATGAATCGCTGGATATCCAACACATCTCTGATGAATGAAATCTTGGCAGCAACGGCTTCAACATCGCCCAGCACGAGCGAACCACCCGGTGCCCGCATCATGTCGAAAGCATCCCGGGTCATTGGCCCCCACCCCCGCTCCCGACCGATACGGGTCATCGCCTTGGCATAAGAAGGAAAGTACTCATCAGCTGCTCGCTCTGAATCCTCACCGATGAACCCATGGGCATGAACCGCGAGAGGGGCGTTCTCGACGGGGAATCCGGAAGTAACCAGGGTGCGACGATGTAAATCGGCCAGAACGGCAAATCTCGTGGGATCACCACCGATGATAGCGAGAGCCACAGGCAGGCCCCGCTCCCCGGCTCGCACTATCGACTGCGGTGTGCCTCCTACCGCGATCCAAACTGGAAGTGGATTCTGGTCCGGACGCGGATAGATTCCTTGGTCGACAAGGGGAGTCCGGAACCGACCCGACCAGGTGACCACCTCAGTGTCACGGATCTCCAGTAGTAGATCTAGCTTCTCAGCGAACAATTCGTCGTAGTCAGAAAGCGAATACCCGAACAGGGGGAAGGACTCGATGAACGACCCCCTGCCGACTAGCAACTCGGCGCGCCCGTCTGAGACGAGATCAAGCGTGGCATATTGCTGAAAAACTCGCACCGGATCGTCGGAACTGAGAATCGAAACTGCCGGCGTGAGCCGTATCCGGGACGTGCGACCTGCGATGGCTGCCAACACGATCGCGGGGGCCGAAACAGCAAAGTCGGGCCTGTGGTGTTCACCCACCCCGTACACATGTAGTCCAACCGATTCTGCCATCTCCGCTTCAGCAAGAACCTGGCGAACCCGTTCGCCGTAACCAACTGCGGGGCCGGCGCCAGGAATCACTTCAGCGAATGTTGTTATGCCCAACTCCATCCTTACCTCAGTCCTGGATTCCGGAGCAACCGACACATCTGACCGTGGCGGGGCGGGCGTCAAGCCGCGCCCGGGGAATCGCCTCACCACAAATTTGGCAGAGCCCATACGAACCGTCGTTCAACCGGGAGAGGGCTTGATCGATCTCGCTGATCGACTTAGCGATCGACCGAGCAGTAGCAGTCGTCGCGAGCCTCTCCACCGCCTCGGTCGTCCCGTCGCCCACGCGCTTACCGAAACCAATTCCAACACCCTGTTCGGGTGGCGCCGTCAGTCGCCCCAGCTCAGCAGAAAGCGCAACACGACGTTCGACCAGCGTGGTCTTCACAGTTTCTTCGTCCACGCCGTTGAATCTAGATGCCGTGCAGGCACAACGTTCATCGGCGTACACTCGCACGGTATGGACAGGCAATCCCAGCGCTCGATTGCGGTGATGATCTTTGCACTGTCGATTTTGCTGTTCGCGTGCGGGGGAAGTGGCGAAAGTGCTGGGGGCCAGGATGGCCGAAGTATTGAGCCATGTTCGCTGATCACGGCCGCGGAGGCTGAAGCTTGGCTGGGGGGTCCTGTCGATCCTCCTGCCCCGTATACCGGCCCTGACCCGGAACCGACGTGTGTCTACAAGAGCCCTGGAGCCCAAACTCAAATCCTTCTTCAGGTGTACGACGGTGAGGTCTACTACGGGGGCGACAATCTCGAAAACCATCCCGACTCACAGCCCATTGATGTCGGTGACAAGGGTTTCTCTGAGGTCGGGTCCGTGGAGTTCCTCCAAAACGATTGGACGGTTTCGATTTCAAGGATTTCCGGGCCGGTTACCGAGGAGTCGCTGCTTGCCGCCGCGCTACTGGTTTCTTCACGTCTTCCCTAGCGACTATTTGGTAAAACTCAGATCGACGACGACGGGAAAATGGTCAGAAGCTGTCGACTGGATGACGCCAGCGTCGAGAGCAGTCAAATCGACCGTATGGAAGATGTAGTCAATTCGATACATCGGATCGGCCGCTCCGGAAGTCAGGCCATCACCTCGCCCTGCCTCATCCCAGGAGTCAATCCATCCGGCGTTCTCGATCTGTCCGATCTGGGCCCAGTCGGGGCGGGCGTTGAAATCACCCATGAGGACTGCAGGTTTTTGCCCGCCCCAACTGGCAAGAATCGCATCTATCTGTTCGGTGTGGACCGGGAGTAGATCTGCCTCGGGGTCGTCGTCGTGGGTGTCCGAATCGTTGACATGTTGTAGGTGAGTACTGATTACCAACACGTCAAGGTCGCCGAGGTCAACCGTCGCACCCAGATATCCCCGCTGCATCGGCGTTCCGACCAGCGGCAGGAAATCGGTGCCGAATCCGGTAATCGGGAACCTGCTGAAAACAGCGTTCCCCCACACCGGGTCGGTGGTCCCGAAGTACGCCACATACTCGAACCCAAGCCGGACCTGGAGCAGAGTCATCAGATCGGTGGTGGCGCTGATCAGTCTTCCCCGGGGCATTTCTTGAAACGCCACCACATCTGCCCGCGAATCCTCGACGACGCGTGCGATTGCTTCGACATCCATCGCTCCCTCAGTGTTGAAAGCGGAATGAAGGTTGTAAGTCATGAATCGGACGGGATCTTCGGGGCCTTCTTCGGCCACGAAATCAGCAGCGATGACATACCCGAAGCCTGCAAGTGACAGCACCGATGCAGCCGCAGCAAACACCCAGTCGGTGCGTCCTATTGCCTCCCGTGAGCGAAGATTGACCAGGCCAATTATGCCGCCGATAAGTAGCAAGATTGCGACGGTGGTTCTGACAGAGGCCTGGCTGAATCCGAGATTCATATCGAGCGGCAGGTAGTAGGCGAGGCCAAGAATCAGATAAATCGTCATTCCCGCGATGAGATAGAACCCGGAGGCGACAGTCCTGGTCGAATCGGTACCGGGCACAAGTCCTGCCCATGCCACTCCCGCCAGTGGAACAGCAGCGAAAGTTAGAACGTTGAACATGGTCGCATCGCCCTCCGCGGCAACAACGGTCAGAGCAACGACAAGTACGGAGATCGCGAACACCCACCTTTTTCCCTGCCACAGATAAGCGAGAAATAGGGCAACAACATTTAGCAATGCAATTCTGAGCTGCGAAACGGGCCCGGAGATTCCGGTAACGGCACTGGTCCAGCCTTGCGATTGCAGGATGAGGGTTTCGGCAAATAGGAACGGTCCGATCGAAAGCAAGAGCGCCCCACTTCCCCAGGACACACCCACCAACCTACCCGGCGACGCCTTGACCAGGGCCCATACTATTCCCAGGCTGATTCCGAGAACAGCCATCACCGGCATCAACCCGGGCTGATAGGCCAGGTCGAGACTGAGCCCGAGGCCCTTAATCGCAGAATCGATAGCGAGGCCCAGAATCAGGCCGCCCACTAGGCCAACCCGACCTACACCGAGGAGCAGAGGGAGCAGACCGACGAACGCAAACGTCCCTAATGCCGCCGCCCAGAAGTCGATCGAAGGGGCGGTTGATATCTGCAGAGCGAGTCGCGACAAGATCAGCACTGCGGTCCCGGCCCAAAGCATGGTTCGTCCCCCGGCCCATCGCGAAACAATCGGGATCAACGCGGAAAGCAAGAAAGGAGCGAGTGCGATCGGCACCAGGTCGAGCACTCCGATGCCGAGGGTGTCCCGCAAGTACCAGGTCAACGAGGCGAAAAGGAAGCGCATCGACTGCAGGCCCAGCACGAAAATCAGCGCCGAAAGAATCATCTTGGCGAGACGTCCCGATTCGGTGTTGGTGACCACGACACCAAATTAGTGGCTGCCGACGTGCGTTGTGGGGTGCACACCATGGTCACTACAGGTTGCCCGACCTGCCACCGTCCTCTTCGAAAACTCTTCGCCTGAAGTAGCCGGAATTACTTTGCGTCGGTGCCCAGAAAAGTGTTGACAATCATTTGGACCAGGCTTATCACCACGGCCCCGAGGAACGTGGACCACCAAAACCCATCCGATGAAAAGCCGAGATCCAAAACATCCGGTGAGGCCAACCAGAGCGTCAGTTGCAGCATCAGAGCGTTGACAATGAGGAGAAAAAGGCCAAACGTAACCAGGACGAAAGGGAGGCTCAGGATCTTCAGAATGGGCTTGACGAATGTGTTGATTGCCGAAAGAACCAGGGCAACCAATCCGAACAAGACCCAGCTACCGGTGAAGTCCAGACCGGGCACGATGGCCACAGCAATCCAGATTCCGAGCGCCGTGACCAATACACCGACGATACGTTTCATCACCTCAGGCTATACCAGCGGACATCGTACGACCGGAAGATCTCCACGCTAAGTTTCACCGATGGGTCGTTCAGGGTCTTCGGTATGGCGGGTAGCACGAGCAGTGATAGCAGCGGCGATCATTGTCGCCCTAATAACACAGCTGATCCTGGCCGCCGAGAACCCGTTGTTCTCACCTTTCAACTTCTTCAGCTACTTCACGGTCCTCTCCAACATCAGCGCGGTCGTGATCCTCATCATGCTTGTTGCCCGCCCACGACAGAGCCCGGGATTCGCTGTCTGGCGAGGAGCGTCAACTTTGTATATGGCTGTGACATTTTTGGTTTATGTCACAGTTCTTCTCCCGCTCGAAACCGACGTAGGCGTCAGTGAACCATGGATCGACTGGATCATCCACGGTATCGGCCCCCTGTTCATGGTCATCGACTGGATCGTGAACCGTCCGGAGAACAAAATCACATGGGGCGATTTCGGTAAATGGCTTATCTTCCCCGCCATCTACCTTGTCTACACACTGATTCGCGGGCCTGTAGTTGAGTGGTACCCGTACCCATTCCTCGATCCCCGCCCTCCGCACTCATATGGGGAGGTGGCGGTCGGATCGGTGGTTGTCCTGCTGGCGATTCTCCTCATCGGCCTCGGCCTGAGATGGTGGGCGAATCGCGACATCCAACGAGCAATAGCGGCATAACCATAAGCGGAGGTAGCTCATGGTAGAAAATAAGACAAAGAAGACCGACGCGAGCGTCGGCGACTTCCTCAATTCAATCGAACACGACCGTCGTCGCGAGGACGCGGTGGCCGTGGCCGAGATCATGGAGAGAGTTACCGGGGAGTCGCCGAAAATGTGGGGATCCAGCATCGTTGGCTATGGCGACGTCCACATGACTTATGAGAGTGGGCGTGAAGTCGACTATCTAAAGGTCGGGTTCTCGCCCCGCAAGGCGGCCCTCACCCTATATAT
>JBBKXI010000052.1:0-16417 GCA_037969415.1 Acidimicrobiia bacterium
CCCGATGCTCTTCATTCCCAACCCATCAGTCGGGCCACAGCCACGAGGAGGAACAATTGGACCAGAAAAACCAGTACTTCGTGCTCACTCAATGGAGCTGAGAAAGACCCCGATCCAGATTCGGTGGTGGCCAGCAGCGTGAGACCGAGCGGCACCACTACACGTTAAACCGGAAATCGACGACATCGTCGGGACGCATCACATACGCCTTGCCTTCAGTCCTGACCCGTCCCTGTGATCGAGCGGCAACCCAGGAGCCGGCACCGACCAGGTCATCAAAATCGACAACTTCAGCGGCGATGAAACCCCGCTGAAAATCAGTATGGAATGACACCGGCCGCCTCGGGTGCGGTTGAGCCGGAAGTGATCGTCCATGCCCTTACCTCTTTCTCCCCACCCGTGAGATAGCTCTGCAGACCCAACGTCTCATAGGCCGCCCGGATCACCGTGTTGAGGCCTGGTTCATCCTGCCCGACCGATGCGAGAAGTTCGGCTCTCTCGTCCGCATCGATCTCGGTCAATTCAACCTCGATCTGTGCATCCAGAAACACGGCCACGGAGGGAGCGACGATTCCGGCCAATTGTGATTTGACCCCCTCGTCTCCGAGGATCGCCTCGTCAGAGTTAAAAACGTAGATCACTGGTTTGGCGGTGAGCAGGTGGAGATCGGAGAAGTGCTCCACCTTGGCCATCAGGTCCGTTCGAGATGAGATCATTTCACCAGCCCCTACCGCTTCGTGGACCCGGCGCAGCGTCTCCAGACGCGGACCCAATGTCTTGTCGAGTTTCGCTTCTTTCTCCAGCTTCGGCAGACGTTTATCGATGGTTTGCAAGTCGGCAATGGCCAGTTCGGCTTCAATGGTTGCGATGTCAGATTGTGGATCAGTCTCGCCGGCCACGTGTACAACATTTTCTGACCTGAATGCGCGAACCACATGACAAATGGCATTGACATCGCGAATGTTGGACAAGAACTGGTTACCAAGCCCTTCGCCGTCACTGGCGCCTTTGACCAATCCTGCGATGTCTACGAAAGTGACCGTCGCCGCGACGATCTTCTTGGTCGCAAAGAGCTCTCCGAGAACTTGCAGGCGCGAGTCGGGGATCGGCACGACGCCGGTGTTGGGTTCGATCGTCGCGAATGGATAGTTGGCAGCCAGAACCCCGGCGTTGGTTAGAGCGTTGAACAAAGTTGATTTGCCAACATTCGGGAGTCCGACGATGCCTATAGACAGGCTCATCAGCGCCGAAGGTTAGAGACTCTGCAAAGGTAGGTGACTAGCGTGCCGCGGATGGAAAGGATTGCCGTAATCGGGGCCGGATCGTGGGGTACCACTGCAGCCCGGCTGGCAGCCGCCAATACTGAAGTATCGCTGTGGGCACGTCGATCTGAGCTCGCCAAAGAGATAAACACCACGCACAGGAATGCTCGGTATCTACCAGGGTGCCCGTTACCCGAAACCTTGACTGCAACCGACGACCTTGAGGCCGCCGTCGAGGGGGCCCACCTGGTTGCCATCGCTGTTCCGTCTCATGGATTCCGGGAAGTATTTTCCCAAATAGCCGACCGGATCTCCCCACACACGCCGGTGATCTCTCTGACCAAGGGAATCGAGCAATCCACACTCGCCAGAATGTCTGAAGTGGTAATGCAGACTGCTCCCGGTCGAAATCCGGAGCGTGTAGGAGTTCTCACCGGGCCGAATCTCGCTCGCGAGATCGCTGCGGAACAGCCAACCGCCGCGGTAATCGCAATGGTAGACGAGGCCGCCGCCCGCGATATCCAGGGTTGTTTCATGTCGCCTTTGTTCCGCGTGTACACCAACGACGATGTCGTGGGATGCGAACTGGGTGGTGCTCTGAAGAATGTGATGGCAATCGCTGCGGGTATGTCCGACGGGCTGGGATTTGGTGACAACACCCGCGCCACCCTGATTACCCGGGCACTTGCCGAGATCACCCGGCTTGGCACAAGTTTGGGCGGCAAGCCCGTCACTTTCGCAGGCCTTGCCGGCATGGGAGATCTAATCGCGACCTGCGTTAGCACTCAGAGTCGTAATCATCAGGTGGGGTCGGGACTGGCCCAGGGCAGAACACTCGACGACATACAACATGAAATGCAAATGGTCGCCGAAGGGGTCAAGACGACTCGAGCAGTTCTCGACCTCGCTGCCCAACAAGGAATCGACGTACCGATTGCCACCCACGTCGGGAAAGTCCTATACAAGGGAATGGACCCGCATCGGGCAATGCTCAGCCTGATGACGCGTGACGCAAAGCCGGAGAACTGATGGCGACGGATAAGACTGCACTGCGACGAATCCCGGAGCGAAGTGTCTCGGATCGGGAAATCGTCTACCAGATCCTGGACGAGGGTTTCCTGTGTCATGTTGGTTATCTAACCGAAGGCCGTCCTGTGGTTATCCCGACGCTCTACGCCCGCGATGAGGAGACGATCCTGCTCCACGGATCGCCCTCGTCAGGAATCATTCGGGCAGTTCGCAACAACTCGCCGCTGAGTGTTGCCGTCACCCACCTGGACGGGTTGGTCGTCGCCCGTAGTGCTTTCGAGTCGTCAGCAAACTATCGGAGTGTGGTCATCCATGGTTACGGAGAGTTATTAAAAGGCGATGCCCACGCCAACGCACTCAACAAGGTGACTGACCATCTCATCCCTGGCCGACGTACTGATGTCCGGCCCAACCATGACATCGAAGTCCGCCAAACTGCCGTGGTCGCTCTATCGCTCGACGAAGTCTCCACGAAGATGAGAACCGGACCACCCGAAGACGACCCTGCCGACCTGGACAGCCCGGTATGGGCAGGGGTGATCCCGGTCCGGCAGGAGTACGGTCAGCCCGAACCCGACCCCAACCTCAGGCCGGGAATCGACCTCCCGGATTATTTGAGCCCATTTATGCGTTAGTCCCTGACTGATTCCGCCGACCTCAATACAAGACGACCGAAAATTGTGCAACCGTCTTCCGACGCTGGGGTTCAATCAGCATGACTAATAGCGTTCTGACCACGACTGTCGGCACAAACTGTGAAGCATTCAACCCCAAAGATTGGGCCCTTTTCATTTCCCTGAGCGGGATATGGGGGAGCTCGTTCCTATTCATGGCGATAGGCCTCGACAATTTCCACCCTGGCCTGGTCACGTTGCTCCGGGTCGTGTTTGGTGCGAGTTTCATGTTCGCCCTTCCCAAGTCGAGGAACATTAAAATTCCGCGGGAAGAGTGGCCGAGAATCGTCACCACAAGTATCGCCTGGATTGTCATTCCGTTCACACTGTTCCCGATTGCCCAGCAATGGATCGCTTCGGGCGTGGCCGGAATGCTCAACGGAGCGACTCCGCTCTTCACCGCGCTTGTTGCGTCAGTTATGTTGAAACAACTGCCAGGTCGTCGACAACTGTTCGGCCTGGTGATCGGGTTTGTCGGTATCGTCGCAATTGCTCTGCCCTCTGCGGACAGAGGGACGACCGCCGCCGTGGGAGTGGCCTTGGTTCTGATTGCCACGACAGGTTATGCGCTCGCGACCAATATCGTTGCGCCTCTACAACAAAAGTATGGAGCCATTCCTGTGATGGCGCGCGTCCAGTGGATTGCCACCATAGGTGTCATACCTTTCGGGCTCTGGGGGGCTAGTCAATCGACTTTTGCCATCTCGTCGCTTCTTGCAGTGCTCGCCGTTGGCGTCCTCGGAACCGGCCTGGCATTTGTACTCATGGGAGACCTCATCGGAAGTGTCGGCCCCACCAGATCAACCTTCGTCACCTACTTGATCCCCGTTGTCGCATTGATTCTCGGCGTGGTATTTCGATCGGAGCAGATTTCGGTAATTGCAGTATTCGGGGTCGCCCTCGTCATCGTCGGGGCATTCCTCGCATCTCGGCGTGAGATCTAGGCTCTAGCCCTGATCAACGACTCGGGAAACGGAATGCGCATACCAGAATCAAAAATTCGTGTTGTCCTCGCCCTGGTTACTCCACCACTGCTGATAGGAATGGCGGTTCTAACGCTGATCGTCGAATCACCCCTTGCAGTCCCGATTGTGTTTGGCGGGCTGGGGACGGTGCTCGCCGTAATCGTGCTATTTGATTTTCCACTCGCGGTGGAGACCGACGACACCGGCCTGACGAGGGTTTGCCTGGTGAGACATCCGACCGTCCCATATCCCGACATCAGCGTGATCATCAAGCCCCGCCGCCGCGGTCTGCTTCTGATCAAAACCAGTCGAAAGAGATCCGTCTTGATAGACCGCATCCTGGAGGCCGACGAACGCAAACACCTGATCGACCTCGGCGAAAAACACGGATTCCAAGTAGAGCTATAACTGGGACCCAGTCGCGCCCGATTGTCGCCCGGGAGGCTAACAATCTGACATGCTGGGCCAACAGCGGGCATAATGGGATTGTGGTGGACCAATCTGACGCGGAACTTTTGGTGGCATCGTCAGCCGGATCCGCGGAGGCATACTCCGTGTTCTTCCGGAGACATGTCGACCCGATAACCCGCTACGCCGTTCGACGGTGTTCGAGCCCCGACGATGTAGCAGACCTGGTCGGCGAGTGTTTTCTCGTCGCTCTTCAGGCAGCGCATAGATATGTCCCAGAAACAGATACCGCACTTCCCTGGCTTTTCGGAATCGCCCGGCGCCTACTCGCAAAGCAGCGCAGAAAATACGTTGGCAACAAGAGACTCGAGATCAAAGTCTCCAACTCCTTCCCTGTTTTCACCGTGGCCGAGGACGACGCAGTCGCATCTGCAATCGACGCAGCTAACCAAGCGCCAATCCTCGAGGAGGCCCTGGGCCGCCTCACACGCTCAGAGCGTGAGGTTCTGGAATTGGTTGCGTACGATGGCCTCAGCCCCTCCGAAGCGGCCGAAGCCCTTGACATCAGCCCCAACGCGGCGCGTCTCCGACTTTCCCGGGCGCGTCGTTCGGTTCGAACTCATATTGACGCAGCTCTTCCGGTGGGTGTTGCCCAGGAGGAGGCCGAGTATGCATTCTGATATGCGTATTCCTGAGGTCCCATCGATGGAGGATTTCAAGTCGAGTCTTGATACCCGACTACGAATCGAGGTTTCTCGGCAAAGACGTGCAATATTCCCGTCATTCGCGACCAGCCTCGTCCACCATCTGAGAATGTTTATCAAGCCCCTCCTCCAATCAGGGGCGATGGCGATGACAGCGATCGTGGTGATAATTGCTATAAGCGCTACCCCGGCTGCCACGCCTGGTGATAACGAGACTCCGAGCGCCGCACCCCTTGCTGCCCCGGACGTACGCACCCTGGTCGAAAGCGACTCCACCTTCCGCGACTTCTTGCCAGCTGATGACGTTCTGGCTGTTCAGAAACCCGACAATTCCGACATTGTCACTCTCGACATGGAATAGACCCTCGAAATCGCATTCCTCCCTGAATGCTTTCAAAAGTCGGCGTAATGGTTAGCCCACCCGCCGACAGACCGCGGTCTTATCCGTGGTCCTCCACACCGGCAGTCGGGGGGTGTAATCCCACCCCCCGATTGCATTTCACACCGAAGCGATTCGTAAAGCCCTCACTGCAAGTTCCCGATCTCCCAACCGGTGTTTCAAGGCTCGCTCTAAACCACCTATCGGATAAAGGTTCTGCGGGGCGCGTGGGTCCTTATGGCGTTCGGAGGCAAACCGCGGCAAGGTCGCACTAACCCTGTTGGCGGTGCGAACCGCCTCGACGATGTCGGTGTTCCCGTCGATCTCGCACCGCACCAGTCCCCCGGCCGGACCGGAATGATTCGCCAACCGCAGATACCACGAAAAGCGACTCCACGACGTCGTGGTCAGAAAGAGTGGTGTACGAAAACCGGGCAATAATGATGTCAAGACGCCTCGCAACTCGATCGGGAGATACTGCACTTTCTGGGTCTTCACATATCCAACGGCATTTTTCACCTCGCGATGGTGCGATAGGGGCCCGTCGACAACAACGACTTCGGCTTCGCCCACTTCGCGTGCTGCGCGGGCCTCGAGGTCTCCCATCCGTTGCTGGATACCCAGCCACAACTCTTCGGGCGTCGCTCCTTTGGTCGCTTTGACCTGGTAGGTCCCTATCCGGGTATCGATATCGAATGCGTTGGCTGCGGTAAAAAGACCACGTTCAACGAGCGCCGACTCCAGAACCGCATGACCATTTGATCGAACCGCCCCGGCGGCGTAGGTCGCAGCAAGGCCAAACCCGGGGAAGTCGGGGGGTTGGTCGATCCATAGGCTCGCATCAACTCTACGTACTCCGTCGATAAAGAGTACGTCTTGAGCCTTGGCAGCATCGGGAAGCATCGGCTCCCACCGATCGGGTGGGATTTCCACGGAGACATCGACGTTCTCACTCCCATCGTCCATGTCGGGCGACGACGGGGACCCATAATCCGAATCCCAATTCTCTACGGTGAACTTCACGATATTCTCTCTACCCGGGCGCCATCAGGGTCTTTTCTCACCCGGAACCGGACCGGGGCGAGGCCCGCGAGTTCTTTAACATGAGTGATAATTCCGACCATCAATCCCCGATCGGCCAGGTCTTCCAGCACAGTTGCGACCACTTCCAACAATTCGTCGTCGAGTGTCCCGAAACCTTCATCAAGAATCACGGCGTCGAGACCTGCCCCACCCGCTGCCGACAGAGTCTCGGCAAGGGACAGAGCCAGCGCCAGGGACACCAGGAACGTCTCACCGCCGGAGAGGGTCGAAATCGGTCTGGACTCGTTGGCGTTGCGATGATCGACGATATTGAACAGTCCGCCATCATCAGCGACCAGCGAATATCCGTCGCCTGACAATCGAGCAAGAAGCTCATTCGCACCACCGACCAGATCGGCAATCGCTCCAACCATCAGCCAACGTTCAAAACCGTCGGCCCGCAGATGCAGGCTCAAAGAGCGAGCAACTGCTGCCTGATGCTCTGCCACTTCGATCTTGGCGATAAGTGCCTTTGAGTCCTCGACTAGTTTCGTGTCGGCTACCACGCGATGTTTCGCTTGTTCCTCGGCGCGGGCTACCGCGACGGCGTAATTGCCTCCGGGTTCAATATCGAGGGCTTCGAGAGAAGCTTCGACTGCCTTTCTTTTGCCAAGGAGGGCGTCTGTCGCCGAGTCGAGTTGCTGTGACATCGCCACCAACGCATCTCCAGATTTGGCCAGTTCGGAGTCTCGCCAGACAAATAGCTCTTTCCATTGCACCAACGGATCGTCGCTATCACTCTGGACCGGCTTGAGATCGGCGATCGCCTCCCGTTGTGCCATCAGCCGGATTCCCAACGACCGTTGCTGTTCGGCCAGATCTTCCATCTTCCGCTGTGCATCCTTGTGTGCCCCACCGACCTCGGAAATCTGTGCCTGGATCGCTGACCGTTGCCCGACCATTTCAACGAGTTGCTCTTTGATGTTTTCGATCGAGTGCAGAGCGATGTCGGGAGCGTCATCGATCAGCTCGTCACGTTTCTTCTCCAATGCCACAATCCGAGAACGTTCCACGCCGATCTTTTCGCTGAGCCCGGAGACAAGTAGTCGACCGGCCTCAAGTTCACCTTCAGCAACAGCGACAGCATTTCTCGCCTCCTCGAGATCGCCAGGCTCGCCCGTCGAAGGTGTCGACTCGATTAGATGATGGCAAACGGGGCAGACATCGCCGATGGCCAGCTTGCTCGATAGCTCGTGGGCGGCATGGGCGATTCGCGATGTCTCAAGCTCCGCTTTTGCCAGGTCAACAGCAGCCAGCAAGGCGGCGACGTTGGTTTCGGCCTCTTTCAGTTCGACCTCCAAACGGCTGATCTCCGTTTTCGCCAACTCCTCGCCAACCGCGACAAGGCGAGCCTGAATGGTTTCGGCGCGAGTAATGGCCTCCATTGATGGAAGCTCTGAAATCCGGGTGGCGACCAAGCCTTCCTCTGCAACCAACTGGTCCTGGCGATTTGCCAGGACCTCGACTGATTCGGCGGCGTCGGACAGCAGCTGGCTTAACTCGTCAAGTCGATCCGGAGCCTTCAAATCTTTGAGCCGGACGATCGCCCCACTCAGGTGGTCGACCTTCTCCTGGAGGCTGGCCGTCAGAGCATCGTTCTCGAGGATGGATTTCTCTGCTTCAGTTACCGCTACCGCAAGCTCTTCAATCATCCTGAGACGCTCCCTGGCCTCGAGCATCGACTCCTCGGTGGGAACTTCCAGCGAATCGAGTCTGGCCTGGCCCTCCTGGACCACCGTCCTAGCCACTGATTCCCGAGCTCGAGCCCGAATCCCCACCTCCCCGTATATATCAAGGCCCATCAGTCCCCGGAGTAGTTGTTGACGTTCCGAAGGTGTCGCTGCCAGGAACTGGGCAAACTCGCCCTGAGGGAGCATCACTGTCCGAGTGAAATCATCAAAACTCAGTCGGAGTAATTGTTCGACAGCCCTGGTCACATTGTTCGCTCCCGACTCGAGGCTTTCCGCGCCCCGCTCCAATCTGGCTTCTCGCACTGAGGCGCCGCCAGACTTGGTTCGATGAAGGTCTCGAATCACTGTGTACGTCTGATCCGCGACCATGAAGTCGAAGGAGACGGTCGCCTGGTCACGACCCGTGGAAATGGCCGGGGCGATGGTCGTCCCGCCAAGTCGTGGGATACGACCGTAAAGAGCGAAAACCATTGCATCGACAAGGCTGGACTTTCCCGAACCGGTCGGCCCACTCAACGAAAAATAGTCGACATCCGTGAAATCAATGTCGACGCGCTTGCGGTAGGCCGAGAATCCATCGATGCTGAGGCGTATCGGCCTCACAAATTGGCCTCATCGAGTAACTCTGCGAAGAGAGCCTCAGCATCGTCATCAACGGCATCGCTCTCTGCTAGATACTTATGAAACGCCTCAGGCCCCGACACCGTGGTACGGCCTTCGTAACTCCGTGACTTCCGTTCCTCAGACTCGCGAAGCGTCACTTCGACGGCATTGGGGATCACCTTCCGGACTTCGTCAGCCAGACCTACCCGCGCCGACTCCTGGAGCTCGACTCGGACGTAGGAGTCTCCAACCCTGTCGGCGGCGGCGAATACCTGCGACAGACTGCCACTGAGCGATACCAGCCGGCGGCCACTTGCTAACGGAACAGTGGTCACCTTGGATGGAAGCCCTGGATTCGCTTCCACCACCAATACTCCTTTTTGATCATCGACTTCGCCAAAATCGAGTTGCAAAGGAGATCCTGAGTACCAGACGGCTCCGCCGTGAGGCATCTTCTGTTGGCGGTGGAGGTGGCCCAACGCCACATAAGACAGATGTCCGGGAAATGATGAAGTGGGTATTGCATAGCCGAACACATGAGCAGTCCGCTCCCCGCCGCCAGCCAACGCCCCATACACCGTGAGATGGCTGAGCAGGATATTGACCGTGTCGGAAGTCATTTCCCCGGTCAGTTTTGAAATCAGGCGCTGCATGCGGTCCGCATAAGCACCGGCATGTTGATCGGGATCGTCGTCGAGTATCTGCTGGGCTCGAACGATCCCTCGCTGTGATACAAACGGGAGCAATGCAACTCGCGCACCTATTTCGGGGAAGTCCAACACCCCCCCGCCTGCAGCCGGTGCAGCAATAGCTCCCACCGAGATACGACCCATTCTGAGGAGAGGCGCCACCGCATCTAGACGCCCCGGGTTGTCGTGATTACCAGCGACAACAACCACCGGCGAAACTTCGGCGAGGTCTAACAACGCCCGCCAGACGATAGATTCCGACTCAGGAGAAGGTGAAGCGGTGTCAAAAAGGTCCCCAGCCACCAACGTGAGCCCGACTTCATTCTTATCCGCGATGTCGACAATCTCTGCCAAAACGGCACGGTGTTCTTCAGATCGGTCGCGCCCCCGAATCCGTCTTCCGACATGCCAATCGGATGTATGGAGAATCTTCACTGTCACGATGACGATCGTAAAGCGAGGCTGTGACAGATCTTGGATTACCTCTACCGGATCGGCTCAGAGCCCGTCGAATGGGTTGCCGTCATCTGATGTGCTACGAGGAACCAGTGCCTCCGATGCCCGCGTAGCCCACGCAGGAAACGGAAATTCCAGGACCAACGGCACCGGAAGCTCGGGTTGGCTGAGAATCATTGTCCCCGGCTTGACGATTGTTGCCCTTTGGCGATGAACCGCCGGAAGCCATCCGTATTCCTCTCGGGATGCCTCAGCAGAATCGAGTCGTCCCACCACCCGTATCGAGGAGTTGGCAATAATTCGACGTTCCACCTCTGAGGCTGTCTGTTGGGCGCCGATGAGGATGACACCGAGCGAACGCCCCCGCTCGGCGATGTCCAACAGGATCTCCTTGATCGGGCTCGCCCCTTCCCGTGGCGCGTACTTATTGAGCTCGTCGAGCACCACCATCAAGAGTTCTTCACTCTGGCCGGCACGTTCTTTGTCGGCAAAAGCACGACGGAGGGTCACCCCCACTACGAATCGTTTGGCACGGTCGTTCAGGTTGTGAAGATCGACGACCGTCACCTGATTCTCATCAAGTCGAATACTGTGCTTTCCAGCGTTGGGCACATCGGCGCGGACCAATCGTTCAATGTGCTGGCGGGAGGCAAGGAGCCTGCGAACAAAGGCGTTGATTGTCCCAATTCCCATGGCCGGGCCAGCCCAGTTGTATCGGCTGTCTTCGGCCTGCACCCGCTCGGTCACCAGGTCTACCAATTCTGAGAAGGTTCGTACGGTCACCCCGTCGACGATGGCCGCACCAGAGTCGGTGGGTTCTGCCCTGCGGAGCTGGGCCATCACGTTGTAGACCACCGTCGTGTATTGGGCACGATCGTCCTCTGCATCTGCGAAGAGAAAAGGCATTAGATCGTCATTGCAGAATTCGTAGACGGTCCAGAAGAACGAAGTGACATCGTTTCGCGACGCCACATCAGCGGTGGCACGGGGATCTCCGATCCGGGGAGGGGCGAAGAGACCCACCGATTCGAAAGGAGTCGATGGCAAACCTAACGCGGTATATCCCAACCTCATGTCGTCGTCGAGACGGCTATTGACTCGGTCGAGATGGAGGAGATCTTCACCCTTGACATTGAAGATCAACGCTTTCGTGTTCACCGTTGCATTGCCAAGAACTCCGCTGGTGAAAAGCGAGTGGAGCAGGAACGTCGCATAGCTGGTTTTTGTGGCGACCCCGGAGATCCCCGAGATATTGACATGCGCCCCCCGATCTCCATTGAGGAATTCGAAGTTGACCCAGAGCGGCTCGCCATTGCGGGCCAGACCAACAGGAAACTTCTGTTCCATCTGGTCAAAAAAGAGGGCTTTGTCGCGCTCGTCACCGGTGGCGATCCGAACTCCTTGACCCGGGCTCGGCGGAACAAAGACTTCGGGTTCGAAACGGGTGGTGGTTACCTGGGCCGATTCGGAGACTTGCGCTGGCAGGATTCCGTCTTCGATCAAAAAGACATCGGAGTCGAATCGCGCCCCTTCATGGCGGGCGATGACCTGGCCCACCATGCCATACAGTTTCACGATCTCTCCGGTCGGAAGGACTCGTTCCAGCGCAACAACGTCGTCGAGCTGCATGTACTCGCCTTCGGCAACCCCCACCCAGAATTCGAGAGGAGTCGAATCACGAGTTCCAATGACCCTGCCAACTAAATCTTCCACAACACCGGAGAGTAGACGGAGGCAAGGACAGATCCTGACTCAAAGGAGCGATGATCATTTAGGGTCTGCCGATGAACGTGATTGCTATCCCCTTTCTCGACGAGAACCCGGCTCTCGTGACGAAGAACCTGGGAATAGCAGTATCTCACCCCGCGATCGACAGGGTTTGGGGAATAGCCGGCGATGGCACCTTCGGGGTCGACGGACCCGCCGAAAGAGGTTCCGTCGACATATTGCACCAGGAACGAATGGGAGACAGGAGGCCGGGCAAGGGCGATGCCATGAACACAGCTATCGACCTCGCTTTCCAACGGGGCGTCGAGCGGCTCTACTTCTACGATGCTGACATAACCAACTTCGACCATAGCTGGATCGACGGCGCGCGGGCGGGAGCAGACCTCGGCTACGAAATCGTACGCCATAGCTTTCCCAGGGCCGCAACCGACGCGATGGTCACGTGGATGATCACCAAGCCATTGCTGGCAATGAAATACCCGGGGACAATCCTTCCAAGAATCGCCCAACCACTTGGAGGCGAATTGCTACTCACATCGCGGGCGATCGAATCGATGGCCACCTCCCGATTGGTCCGAGATCGATCGGACTGGGGTGTCGACACTGCGCTCACCTTCACAGGTGTCGCTTCTGGCCATTCGCTATATGAGCATCACGTCGGCGATGGAAAACGACATTCGCTCTATGGGTCCCTGGCTGAACTCAAAACCATGGTGGCTGAGTGTTTTGATGTTGTCGCCCACCTGCCGGCAATCGAAATTCCGGATGTGGACCATTTCGCCGAGCCAGCAACGGGTGTCCCCTCCGACCTCCGAAACCAGTCCGGATATTCGGTAGCGGCGACACTCCCCCTGCTCGTTGCGCCGTGGGGCGAGGGCGAGCGGGAATGTGCCGCGAAATTGATGCCAGATGAAGTCTTCATCCCTTTAGAGCGAATGGTGGACACTGGAGATCATGGGTTTCTCAACGAGACCGTGTGGCACGCAATTCTGACCCAATTCTCTGGAGGACAGTCCGAAGCCGACCCGGCGATAGCCGACCTAATTTTCCGACTGTGGGTGGGGAGGGTACTCAACTACACGACCACCCACGCAGCTAAGGGTTACGAACATGCCCTCAGCTATCTGCAATACACGATCGATCAATATGAGAGTGCGGCGAACCTAGCCCAGGGCGATCAGCGCTAAGGCGAGCAGACTCAAAGCGATTCCAGCCATCTGTCGCTTTCGCAAGTACTCTCCATTCACGGTCCTGGCCAAAATGACCGTTATCGCCGGATAGAACGACCCGGCGACAGCGGCCAGGGCAAGGGAACCCGCCCTGAGAGCGTATAACAGGGAGACATTCGCGGTTACGTCGAGGATGCTGTTACTGAATACCAAGGCGCGGGGTGCGCTTGAAAAAGACTGCACCTTCCAGACGCCGAACAGCGATAGCGCAAGAACAACGGCAACGAGGCTACCGCGCGCCGCAATCAGCGGAAGGAGGTTCGATGCGGCGTCGGTTTGGCTGATGAACGTGGCGAACCCACCGAACCCGATTCCGGCAACTGACCCGTATATCGCTCCCGCTCGAACGGACCCTCCGGCATCCTTCACCCAAGCCGAAAGCGCAATTGCGGGAAGGGCTAGAGCTACTCCCAGCCACGCCGTCGACGATGGCCGGTCGCCGGCAACAATCCCGGCAACGACAGGCACCACTGCCCCGAGGGTCGCCGACAGGGGCGCTACGACTGCGGCCCTGCCCTGGGCCAGTCCCGCGAACAGCATCACGAGGGCAATCGCACCCGACATGCCGGCAAGAACACCAAAGAAATAGTCAGTCGGCCCCGCATCCCCGCCAATAACAATGCCCACAATCAGGAGGATCGGAAAGGACAAAATGCCCGACCAAACCACCACCGTCGCTGCTGTGACTTCGCGTGCTGCCTCTCCCCCGAGAAAGTCGGCGAAACCGTAGAGGATCGATGAAAGACCTCCGAGGAGGACTTCCACTATTCAGTTACCCCGGAGGCTCCCATTTCATGGAGGGATTCCCGTATCAGACCGGCCGCGATCTCGAGATCGTGGCGATCCGCTGAGGGGTCGGCGTTGGCGAAATCAAGATCGTGTACCGAGAATATTGGCACCAGGTGAATGTGGGTATGGGGAACCTCGAGGCCGGCGATCATCAAACCCACTTTGTCCGGCTGAAATGCCTGCTGAATTGCGTGGCCGAGGATTGCGGACACATCTAGGAGGTGGGTCCGAAGGTCGTCGGGAAGGTCGAGCCAATGGTCGATCTCAGCATTGGGAACAATGAGGGTGTGGCCTGCTCGGAGCGGTGCAATCGACATGAAGGCGACGCATTTGTCGTCACGCCACACAAAAGTGCCGGGGATCTCTCCCTTGATGATCCGGGTGAAGATGGTCGGCATACCAGAGACTAAACCAGAGAAACTCCGCGCTGGCTAACGGACGGCGACTACCCGGAGCAGTTCCGACTCGGTAGTCACATACATCTCGCCAGCCCCATCTACGCCAAAGCCGGTGACCCGGCCCGGCACCCCTACTTGTTCAGTCCAATCGACCTGATTGGTGGCTGACTGGCCGTCGAAGGAGAAGCTCCGCAGGTAGCCGCCGCAATAATCTGAGTAGAAGAACTGGCCGGCGATTTCCGGGATCAGGGAACCACGGTAGAGCACACCGCCGGTGGTAGAGCAGGTGCCGGCATCGCCGTGAGCCACCTCGACGACTGGCATGGTGAGGCCCGCTGTATCACAGCCCGAACTGGGCGAAAAGCAGTGCAAGCCTTCAGTGATCGGCCACCCGAAATTCAAATCTTTCACGAGCGACACCGCGTTGACCTCTTCGAAGGTGTTCTGTCCGACATCGGCGATGTAGATCACAGGTCCATCGATCCAGAATCGCCATGGGTTACGCAATCCATAGTTGTATAGCAATGCTTCGCCCGACTCAATATCGACCCGGACCAAACCACCAAGAAGGGTTGCAATGTTCTGACCGTTTCCATAACGATCGTTTGCACCACCACCGTCACCTAGCCCTACATACAGATATCCGTCGAGAGCGAACTGGATCATGCCGCCGTTGTGATTGCCGGCAGGTTGAGTGACCTCCAGGAGTCTCCGTTCGCTGGTCGGATCCGCAGTCCGCTGATCGGAAAGTGAATACTCGGCGACGACGGTGTTTCCTCCGCCATCGCTGTAATGGACGAAGAGCCGCGACGGGTCGTCGGGGTGTAGCGCCGCTGACAGAAGACCCTGCTCTCCACTATTTCGCACCCGGTCGGAGATATCCAGGACCGGAACTTCGTCGACTGAGCCATCTTCGACATACCAGATCGTCCCATCCTTGGAAACCACGTAAGCATGTTCTGCACCGGGTGACGCTACGAGTTGTACCGGATAGGGAAAGGTCCCAACCGACTCATAGGAAAGACTTTGCAGCGGTGCGAGCGTGGTTGCGGTCTCGAGCTCGGTAGTGGTGGTCGTGGGAGGCTGAGTAGTTGTAGTGGCCGGATCGGTCGAAGAACTTGAGGAAGCCAGTTCGGTGGTAGGTGCCAGTTGCTGCTGCGAACTGCAGGCGCCCAGCAAACACAGCAAGACCAATACTCTTTTCATGGCTCCATGTTATGGCTGATCAAGTTTTGCGCGGAGACCCTAAAGCTCAACGACTCTATGCTGTTGTCATGAGCGATCAACCAGGCAATGACGGATTTGAGCAGAAATACAACCCTGACGCTCCGATCGATGAACTCAAACCGAATCCGCCTCAATCGCTTGGTGTTGCTTGGGGTTTTGTCGCCTTTCTGATATTTGCAGCCGTCGTAGCCATCTTCATTTTCCAAAACAACGAGGCAATTCCCGTCCGGTTTCTCTGGTACGACTTTTCGCTCAATCTATGGATCGTGGTCATGGGCATCGTGTTATTCACACTGATCGCCGACCAGGTTGTGAGTCTCTTCTGGAGACGGAGGAAGCGGAAGAAGATTGCGGCGAAAGCAATTAAGAACTGAGACGCGGCGTGGCGGCCATCGCTTGCCTAGCGGTGGCCTTATCGGGATGTACCTCACCCGAACGACGTCCAACAACTACAAACCCCGATATACCCACACAAATCGACCAACCTGACCGTCCGGTCGGCATCACCACCGGTGAGGTGACTTGGATCGCCGACGGCGACACAATCGATGTGGACACGGAGAACGGCGTCGTCGAGGTCAGGTTCCTAGGAGTGAACACACCCGAGAAAGACGAGTGCTACGGCGATGAACCGTTGCAATACCTCATCGACAACATCAAAGGTGAGACCGTCGGGTTGGAGATAGCCGACGAGGACCAATTCGGACGAACCCTCACCAGTGTCTGGCTCGACGACGAACTCATCAATCTCACATTGGTGAAGGAGGGGTATGCCATTGCAATGACCCCGGGTTCCTCCGACCCCCACGGCTCGATCCTGCTCGCCGCCGAGGAACAAGCCTTCGACTCCGGGCAGGGTCTGTGGTCGAGCGGTGCATGTGGCGGCAACGAGGGGCGGTAGCCGACGTGAGATTCGATATCGATGCATCGCAGTTTGACCCGCGCGGGCCGGACAACGATGTTCTCGACGACGAGTACATCGTCATTGTCAACGATGGCAACGAAGAAATTAGGCTGGGAGGTTGGACGCTACGGGACGAGTCCGCGCGCAACCGTTTGGTATTTGATGGGTCGGTGATCCTGGGCAGCGGTGAGCGGTTGAC
>JBBKXI010000053.1:0-11775 GCA_037969415.1 Acidimicrobiia bacterium
GAGCCGAGGATGGCTAAGGCGAAGTTTGAGCGGAATAAGCCGCATGTGAATGTTGGGACTATGGGTCATATTGATCATGGGAAGACGACGTTGACTGCTGCGATTACGAAGGTGTTGGCGGATCGTGTTGGTGGTTCGAATACGTTGACTGAGTTTGCGATGATTGATAAGGCTCCTGAGGAGCGGGAGCGTGGGATCACGATTCAGATTGCTCATGTGGAGTATGAGACGGAGGCCCGTCATTATGCGCATGTGGATATGCCGGGTCATGCTGATTACATCAAGAACATGATTACGGGTGCTGCTCAGGTTGATGGTGCGATTTTGGTGGTGTCGGCTGCTGATGGTCCGATGCCGCAGACTCGGGAGCATGTGTTGTTGGCTCGTCAGGTTGGGGTTCCGACGATTGTGGTGTTTTTGAACAAGGTTGACATGGTTGATGATGAGGAGTTGTTGGACCTGGTCGAGCTTGAGGTTCGGGATCTTCTTACTGAGTATGAGTTTCCTGGTGATGATGTTCCGGTGGTTCGTGGTTCGGCGTTGAAGGCTCTTGAGGGTGATGAGGCTGCTTCTGATCAGGTGATGGAGTTGATGGATGCGGTTGATAGCTTTGTTCCGGAACCGGACCGGGATACTGATAAACCGTTTTTGATGTCGATTGAGGACGTGTTCAGTATTACGGGTCGGGGGACTGTGGTTACTGGTCGTATTGAGCAGGGGATTTTGAATGTGAATGAGGAGGTGGAGATTGTTGGTATCCACCCGACGCAGAAGACTGTTGCTACTGGTATTGAAATGTTCCGCAAACTCTTAGATGAGGGCCGGGCTGGGGACAATGTGGGTGTTCTTCTTCGTGGTATTGGTAAGGATGATGTGGAGCGGGGTCAGGTCCTCGCTAAACCAGGCAGTATTACTCCTCATACTGATTTCGAGGCTCAGGTGTATGTGTTGACTAAGGAGGAGGGTGGTCGTCATAACCCGTTTTTCCCTGGTTATCGTCCTCAGTTTTATTTCCGGACTACTGATGTGACCGGGTCGATCCAGTTGCCGGAGGGCACTCAGATGATCATGCCTGGTGATAACACTGAAATGACTGTTGAACTGATCGCACCGATTGCTATGGACGAAGGGCTCCGGTTCGCGATCCGCGAAGGCGGACGGACCGTAGGCGCCGGACGAGTCATCAAAATTCTCAAATAGGTATTAAGGAAACATGACCGACTCCCAGAAAATCCGGATCCGCTTGAAGGCCTACGACCACAACGTGGTCGATGAGTCCTCCAAGAAGATCACCGAGACGGTGCTCCGGACTCAGGCCAAGATCAAGGGCCCGATTCCTCTCCCCACAGAGATCCACCGCTATTGCGTGATCCGTGGTCCGCATGTCGACAAAGACTCGCGGGAGCACTTCGAGATGCGGATCCACAAACGGCTCATCGACATCCTGGAACCGACCCCGAAAACGGTCGACTCCTTGATGCGTCTCGAGTTGCCTGCAGGCGTAGAAGTAGAGATCAAGCTATGAGCGCTGAATTTTTCTCAAGTTCCTTCAACCTCGCCCTGAGCGGGGGGTGCAGGGGGGTCGTCCCCCCGCATAGTGAGGCAGTAGAAGTAGAGATCAAGCTATGAACACGATCATCGGACAGAAGCTGGGCATGACCCAGGTCTTCGATGAGGAGGCACGAGCGATTCCCGTCACCGTCATCAAGGCCGGGCCATGTCACGTTGTCCAGATAAAGACCATGGAGAAGGATGGCTACAACGCCGTCCAGCTTTCCTTTGGCGATGTCAAGATCTCAACCGTCAACAAGCCAACCGCAGGCCACTATGCCAAAGCCGGTGTGGAACCATCGCGAACTCTCATCGAAGTGCGGGTAGACGATGTCACGGAATACAAGATCGGTCAGGAATTCAAGATCGCAGATGTGTTCGAGGCTGGAGCCAAGGCCGATGTTTCCGGTGTCTCCAAAGGTAAGGGCTTCGCGGGAGTCATGAAGCGTCACAACTTCAAGGGTCAGGGCGCTTCGCACGGTACGCACAAGAAGCACCGTGCCCCCGGTTCGATTGGTGCCTGCGCCACCCCGGCCCGCGTGTTCAAAGGCATGAGAATGGCAGGCAGAATGGGCGGCGAGCAGGTCACCACTCTCAACCTGCAGGTTTTCGGTGTCGACGCCGAGCGTGATTTGCTTCTTCTAGAAGGTTCCGTACCTGGCCCCAAGGGCTCCGTCGTTTTGGTGAGAGAGGCGGTGAAAGCTCATGGCTGATGTGAAAGCTCAACTGTTTGCCTCCGATGGATCGGCCAAGGGGCATTTCGACCTCGACGCCGAGATCTTTGGTATCGAACCCAACATGGCCGTCCTTCATCAGGTCATCACGGCACAACTCGCCGCACGTCGCCGGGGAACCGCCTCGACTAAGACCCGTGCCGAAGTGCGAGGTGGCGGACGCAAGCCGTGGCGTCAGAAAGGCCTCGGCCGTGCCCGACAGGGTTCAATCCGTGCCCCCCACTGGGTCGGCGGTGGCGTGGCCCATGGCCCCAAGCCCCGTGACTACACCCAGCGGACACCCAAGAAGATGAAGCGACTCGCACTGAAGAGTGCGTTATCTGCGCGCGCATCCGAGGATGCCGTTTTAGTGGTGGACGACATCGATTGGGCGGCGCCCAAGACGAAGCAGGCTGTTGCCCTGCTCGGCGCTATGGGAGCAGCGGGTAAGACACTCATTGTCCTCAATTCGCTAGACGGTGTTGCTGGGCGCTCCTTCCGGAACCTTCCTGAAGTTCGGATGTCAGAGCCTGGTCACATAACTCCGTACGACGTCCTCTGGTCGGACCAGGTGGTATTCACTTCACACACCGTGGGTTCCGTCGGCAAGGCCAGTAGCTACGAGATCTCCGCCTCAGATTTCATCAAAGATGAAATCGGAGATAACGACTTCGCCTCCGGCGAAGATCGTGAGGGTGGGTCCGTCAACGAGCCTGTTTCGGATGGCGGTGAGTCCTGATGAAGAACCCACGCGACATCGTCCGTTTCCCGGTTGTATCGGAGAAGTCCTACGACCTCATTGAATTTCAAAATACCTACACCTTCGAGGTTGACCCCCGCGCCCACAAGGGCCAAATCCGTGATGCCGTTGAGGAGATCTTCAGCGTCAAGGTTGTGCGGGTTAACACCATGAACCGCAAGGGAAAGCGCAAACGCCAGGGGAACACCTTCGGTAAGCGCAAGGACACTAAGCGTGCCCTGGTCACCCTCGCCGAGGGCAACTCGATCGACGTATTCGGAGTCTGAGATGGCAATAAAGAAACGCAAACCAACTTCACCAGGACGTCGATTCCAGACCGTGTCCGACTTTGCCGAGATCACTACCGATCGGCCCGAGAAGTCTTTGATTTCCAAGAAGACGAGCACGGGTGGCCGCAACTCCTACGGCCGTGTCACCTCCCGCCATCGTGGTGGGGGCCACAAGCAGCGTTACCGTGTGATCGACTTCCGACGTGACAAGGACGGGATCTCTGCCCGGGTAGCCACGGTCGAGTACGACCCCAATCGGACAGCGCGAATCGCCTTGCTCAACTACGCCGATGGCGAGAAGCGCTACATCCTGGCTCCGCTCGGGATCAAGGTTGACGATCGTCTCGAATCAGGATCTAAGGCTGATATCCGCCCCGGAAACGCCCTGCCCCTTCGCAATATCCCTGCCGGTACCGTGGTTCACGCTATTGAGATGCGACCAGGCGGTGGTGCCAAGATGGCCCGTTCTGCCGGCTCCAGCGTCCAATTGATGTCCAAAGAGGGCGACGTCGCCCTGATCCGTCTTCCCTCGGGTGAAATGCGTCAGATACCACTGGACTGTCGGGCAACCGTCGGTCAGGTAGGTAACCCCGAGTCTGAATTGATCAAGCTCGGGAAGGCTGGACGCAACAGGTGGAAAGGGGTTCGTCCCCAAACACGTGGTGTTGCAATGAATCCGGTGGACCATCCTCTCGGTGGTGGCGAAGGCAAGTCTTCTGGCGGCCGCCATCCTTCTAGCCCCTGGGGCAAGAAAGAGGGTCGCACCCGCAGCAAGAAAAAGGCTTCGTCCAAATATATCGTGCGCCGCCGCACCAAGAAGGGGAGGCGCTAAATGGCGCGCTCATTGAAGAAAGGTCCTTTTGTCGACGACCATCTTGTAAAGAAAGTCGACGAACTCAACGACACCAACAGCAAACGTGTGATCAGAACTTGGTCGCGTCGTTCCACAGTTATCCCAGAAATGATCGGTCACACCATTGCCGTTCACGACGGCCGCAAGCATGTGCCGGTCTATATCACTGAATCGATGGTTGGCCACAAGCTTGGTGAATTCGCCCCAACACGGACTTTCCGTGGTCATGCTGAGAGGGCGGCCAAGAGATCATGAGAGTGAAAGCACAGGCTCGATTTGTCCGCCAGTCACCGTACAAGGTGCGCCGGGTTCTCGACCTGGTTCGTGGGCTACCCGTGGGCGAGGCAGAACACGTACTTCGTCTCACTCAGCGTGGCGCTACCGAACCGGTTGTCAAAGTGCTCCGGTCGGCCATTGCCAACGCCGAGCACAACCACGCCCTCGACGCCGAAGAGTTAGTGGTGTCTGAGGCATTTGCCGATGAAGGGCCAACATTGAAGCGTTATCGCCCCCGGGCTCGAGGTCGCGCCACCCAAATAAGAAAGAGAACCAGCCACATCACAATCATTGTTTCGGACCGAAAAGAGGAGCTCAACTGATGGGTCAGAAAGTCCACCCCTATTCGTTCCGGCTTGGCATCGCCACAGACTGGAAGTCAAAGTGGTTTTCTAAGAAGGACTACGTCGATTTTGTCAATGAAGATTGGCAAATTCGCGAGTTTCTCCGGGATGACCTGGTTCGCGGCGCGTTGTCTCGAATCGATATCGAGCGCACCCGTGACCGGTTGATTGTGGATATCCACACTGCCCGGCCCGGTGTGGTCATCGGTCGTAAAGGCGCTGAAGCCGAGCGGCTTCGCGGCGCACTGGAGAAGATGACCGATCGAAGGGTCAAGCTCAATATCAATGAAGTCAAGGACCCCGATCTCGACGCGGCCCTGCTTGCTCGCGGGATTGCCGATCAATTGGAGAACCGTATTGCGTTCCGCCGGGCCATGAAACGTGCCGTTCAATCGGCCCTCAAGGCCGGTGCCGAAGGGGTACGGGTCGAGTGCAAAGGCCGTCTTGGTGGAGCGGACATGGGTAGGCGTGAATGGTACCGCGAAGGTCGCGTTCCTCTCCACACCCTGCGCGCCGACATCGACTACGGAACCGCCACCGCCCGCACGACGGTGGGCGCCATTGGGGTCAAAGTCTGGGTTTACCGGGGCGAGGTCGTTCTAGGTGGCCCCGCTTCGACGGACAGGATTGCTGCCGAGGCCGATTTGGCTACCGGCGGCCCCGCCCGCCGTACCCGCAAGAGCATCAAGTCCCGGGCCGAAGAGGCTGCAGGTGCTGGTGCGAAGCCGCGTCTCATCGAGGCCGGTGGAGGCAAGCGTCTCGTCGAATCGACCGACCCCAAAGAGGGCCGGAAGGTCATCGAGGCAGGAGGAGGACGACGTCCCACCGCGGCCGAAGCGAAGATCGAGTACGAGACCGCTCGCGAAGAAATAGAGACACCGGAATCCAAAACGGATGCTGAAGTAGCAGCTGACGCTGCGTCACCTGACGGTGACGTTGCTGCGTCTTCGGCCAATGCCGACGCCTCTTCGGCTGGCGCCGAAGAGGTTGCAGAAACTGACGTTTCTGCTGCCGGAGAAGTCACTGAAGAGATAGAGAACAAGGTCGAGGCGCCACCTGTCGGTGGCGATGCTGCGTCTTCGGCCAAGGCCGAAGCCGTTGCAGAAGCCGAGGCTTCTGCTGAAACTGAGACAAAGGCTGCGGAGACCGACGGAGATACTTCCGTTGAGTCCACGGCCAAGGAGAAGTCGGAGGAAGAATGAACACTCCGTTCAAAATTGCATCGCGTGGTGAACCATGTTGATGCCCAAAAGGACCAAGCATCGCAAGATGCACCGAGGTCGTATGTCTGGTGTTGCCAAAGGTGGCACATCGGTCAATTTCGGTGAGTATGGACTGCAGGCCCTCGAACCCGGCTGGATCACATCCCGCCAGATCGAGTCGTCCCGTGTTGCCATTACCCGTGCTGTCAAACGTGGAGGGAAGGTGTGGATCACCATCTTCCCCGACAAGCCCGTCACCCAAAAGCCTGCTGAGACCCGCATGGGTTCAGGAAAGGGAAACCCCGAATTCTGGGTGGCAGTGGTGAAACCAGGCCGCGTCATGTTTGAACTTGCGGGCGTTCCCGAAGATCTGGCCCGAGAAGCGTTGCGTAAGGCCAGTCACAAGCTGCCTATCAAAACGCGGATTGTCACCAGGGAGGATTCATGAATCTTTCTGACATGCGCGAAATGACCGGCGATGAGCTGGTGGACGCCCTCGTTGAGGCGAAGGAGGAGCAGTTCAACCTTCGTTTCCAGGTGGCAACCAATCAATTGGATAACACGGCCAGGATCACTGACGTTAAGAAGAACATTGCTCGCCTCCTGACCGTGATGCGCGAGCGCGAAATGGCCGATGCCGCTTCTTCCGCTGAAGCGGAAGAAGTCGGAGTTCCTGTCGGAACTCCAGCCGCTGCCAACGAGGAGAGTGCCTGATGGCTGAAGAAACAACCCGAAATCGGCGCAAGATTCGAGTCGGCGTCGTTGTCTCCGATGCTCGGGACAAGACCGTCACCGTCGAGGTGCCCCACCAATCCGTACATCCCCGCTACGACAAGGTGGTGCGGACCAGCTCAAAATTCCATGCCCATGACGAGACCAACGACGCCCATATGGGTGACACCGTTCGGATCATGGAGACACGTCCTCTTTCCAAGCAGAAGCGGTGGCGCGTGGTCGAGATTGTCGAGCGTGCTCGATGATCCAGCAGGAATCTCGCCTCAAGGTGGCCGACAACACCGGGGCCCGAGAAGTGCTTTGCATTCGGGTGCTCGGTGGATCGTCGCGTCGCTATGCAGGCGTCGGCGATGTGATTGTCGCCGCGGTCAAGGAAGCAACGCCCGGTGGCTCCGTCAAGAAGGGCGAAGTGGTTCGAGCCGTTGTGGTCAGAACCAAGAAAGAATCCCGCCGCGCCGATGGCACCTACATACGTTTTGATGAGAATGCATGCGTGATCATCGATATCAACCAGCAGCCTCGTGGTACCCGCATCTTTGGACCGGTGGCCCGGGAGCTCCGCGACCGCAAGTTCATGCGGATTGTTTCACTTGCCCCGGAGGTGTTGTGATGAAACTCAAGAAGGGTGACACGGTCATGGTGATTTCCGGCAAGGATGCCGGAGTGGAATCGCATATCACCAAGGTGCTGCGCGATAAGAACAAAGTTCTCGTTGAAGGGGTTAACACAGCGAAGCGTCACACGCGGCCAACCGGACAGACCATGCAGGGCGGAATCATCGACAAGGACATGCCCATTGATGCCTCGAATGTGATGATTGTCTGCAAGAAGTGCGGGCCGACGCGAATTGCCGCCCGAATAGACGACGACGGAACCAAACATCGCGTTTGTGTGAAGTGTGGAGGTGAGCTGTGACCACACCACGTTTAAAGACCAAGTACCGCGAAGAAATTGCGTCAAAACTGCAGGAAGACCTCGGGTTAGACAACCCGATGCAGGTTCCTGTTATCGCAAAAATCGTCGTCAATATGGGGATCGGTGAGGCAAGCAACGATAAGAAAGTTGTTACCTCGGCGGTTGACGAGCTGAGTTTGATCACCGGTCAGAAACCCAAGGTCAATCTGGCACGGCAGTCGGTTGCCGGATTCAAGCTGCGGGAAGGAACTCCTGTGGGCGTCTCAGCAACACTCCGCGGAGCGAGGATGTGGGAATTCTTCGACCGGTTGCTTGCGGTGGCCATTCCCCGTGTCCGTGACTTCAGAGGGTTGAACCCCAAGTCGTTTGATGGACGTGGGAATTACACATTTGGCGTAACCGAACAGCTGATCTTCCCGGAAATCGATTTCGACTCGGTCAACGCGACTCGTGGGATGGACATCACCATCTGCACGACCGCCCCCGACAATGAACAAGCCAGGGCGCTGCTGGAGGCCTTCGGTTTCCCGTTCCGCAAGACCACGGCGTCATAGGAGTAAGTATTCAATGGCTAAAAAATCTCTAATTGCAAAAGCGAACAGAAAACCAAAATTCAAAGTTCGTGGCTACAACCGCTGCAAACGATGCGGGCGTTCACGTGCCTACCTCCGCGACTTTGGAATGTGCCGAATTTGTTTCCGCGAACTTGCCTCACGTGGCGAGTTGCCTGGTGTCAGAAAGGCGTCCTGGTAATGCATACAGATCCAATCGCCGACATGCTGACCCGGATCCGCAACGCCGTCGCTGTGGGGCACGAGCGGGTAACAATGCCGTCGTCAAAGCTCAAAGTTGGAATCGCAAACATCCTCGTTTCCGAGGGTTTTGTCGATCGATATGAGGAGGTCGTTGACGGTTCTCACAAGGAACTGTTGCTGGTCCTTCGCTACGGAGATCGGCGCCGCCCGGCAATCGAGGGCATCAAGCGGATATCCAAGCCCGGTCACCGTATTTACCGAGGGGCGGCTGAGTTGCCCCGCGTTCAAGGTGGAATAGGTGTGGCGGTCATTTCGACCAGCCAGGGCATCATGCCTGATCGGGAGGCACGACGTCGTCGTCTCGGTGGCGAAATACTCTGTGAGGTTTGGTGAAATGAGCCGAATCGGAAAGATGCCGATCGACGTGCCCTCAGGAGTAGACGTCAAGTTCGATGGCAGCACAGTCGTGGTCAAAGGGTCGAAGGGCGAGCTGGTCCGGGAGTTCACGGACAGGGTCGAATTCGGTGTGGCGGATGGGGTAATCACCCTTACTCGCGACAGCGATAGCCCGCAGTCACGCGCCCTCCACGGTTTGAGTCGCGCCTTGCTCGCCAACATGGTCGAAGGTGTTACAAATGGCTTCAGCAAAGAACTAGAAATACAAGGCGTCGGTTATCGGGCCTCCCTGAAAGGGAAAGACATCGAGCTTTTGGTTGGGTTCAGCCATCCGGTCAATGTCGAAGCCCCTGATGGAATTACGTTTGATGTACCCGAGCCAACCAAGATCATCGTGACCGGGATCGATAAGGAAATGGTCGGCCAGGTGGCCGCCAATATCCGAAAGGTCAGACCACCCGAGCCCTATAAGGGCAAGGGCATCAGGTACACCGGAGAACATGTTCGGCGTAAGGCCGGAAAGGCAGGTAAGTAATGGCTGGTACCCGTACCGAAGCCCGCACCCGCCGCCACTTCCGGGTTCGCAAGAACGTGTCCGGAACCGCGGCCAGGCCGCGCATGGCGGTTTATCGGAGCAATCGCTACATATATGTCCAGGTAATCGATGACGTCGCCGGTCACACTGTGGCCTCGGCATCATCACAGGAAAAAGACCTTCGGTCGAGCGCCCTCAACCAGGGAACCGCGACGGAAGTCGGCAAGCTGATAGCAGAACGCGCCAAAGGTGCTGGCATCAGCTCAGTGGTCTTTGATCGTGGCGGATATAAATACCACGGGAAAATCAAGGCTCTCGCCGATGCGGCCAGAGAAGGAGGATTGGAGTTTTGATGCCCCGATTCGAAGAGCCTGCACGCCCCTCGTCGGCCCTCGTGGTCGAGGCCGGCATCCTCGTCCTAGACGCACCGCAATGGGTGCGCCTTCGTCCTGCGTCTTTGGCCTCGAGCCACGATGCCTCGACGATGCATCGCACGTCCCTTACGAAACGGAGCATTCATGGCACGAGATGATCAACAGCAAAGCCAATTCGACGAACGGGTAATCCAGATCAACCGGGTGGCGAAAGTTGTCCAGGGTGGTCGTCGCTTTAGCTTCACAGCCCTTGTGGTTGTCGGAGATGGCAACGGGAAGGTCGGAATCGGTTACGGCAAGGCGAAGGAAGTTCCTGCCGCCATCCAGAAGGGCATGGAAATTGCCCGCCGCGAGATGGTGGAAATTCCTATGGCCGGCCAGACGATTGTCCACCAGATCACTGGCGAACATGGTGCTTCCAGGGTGCTGGTGAAGCCAGCCGCTCCGGGGACCGGTGTCATTGCCGGAGGGGCAGCCCGTCAGATTCTCGAGGCAGCCGGTATCAAGGATGCTCTTGCTAAGTCGCTCGGTTCGCCCACGCACCTCAACGTCGCAAAGGCAGCGATGAATGCCCTTACCGGGCAGCGTCGCCCCGACGAGGTTGCCAAGTTGCGTGGCAAGCAGGCAGAGGACATCGTTCCGCCCGGACTGCTCAACGCCTATCGGTCGACCGAGTCGTTGCGCGCCCATTCCAAGGCGGGCAACTGATGGCTAAAGAGAGGAATGTCACTGTGACTCTGAAGCGCTCACTCATCGGCGAAAAACCGAAGACCAGGGCGACTGTTGAGTCACTGGGTCTGAGAAAGATCCGCCAGAGCGTGACCCACACCGATTCGAAGAGTCTCCGGGGCATGCTCAACCAGGTCAACCATCTGGTCGAAATCGATGAAGGCTGAGTGAGTTTTTATGAGTGAAGAAAAGAAGGAACAGCTGAAGCTGCACAACCTCTCACCTGCTCCAGGATCTAAAAAGAAGAAGATCAGGGTGGGCCGTGGTGAGGGTGGACGTCGTGGAAAGACTGCGGGTCGTGGCACCAAGGGCCTCAAGGCCCGAAACACGCTTCGCCCCGGTTTTGAGGGTGGTCAGACTCCTCTCGCTATGCGGCTTCCCAAGCTCCGTGGGTTCACCAATCCCAACAAAGAAGTTTTTGCCGTAGTCAACCTCGCAGCGTTCGACGGATTCGCCGCGGGTGAGGAGATTTCTCCTGAGTCGTTGCGTGAGAAAGGCCTCATTCGTCACAAGGGACGTGTCAAGGTCCTCGCCGAGGGTGAACTCGACCGCGCCTTCACGGTCAAGGCTCACGCTTTCAGTGGTGCCGCCCGGGAAAAAATTGAAAAGGCTGGCGGTACGGTCGAAGTTCTTTAGACCGGGCTAAATGCCAAACTCAAGGTAACCAATGCTTTCCATTTACAGAAACATGTTCAAAATCCCCGACTTGCGGGCGAAGATCTTCTTCACGCTCGCCATGTTCGGGGTCTACCGGCTCGGTGCCACCATCCCGGTGCCCGGGATCGATCTCGACGCTGTTGCATTGTTCCAAACCCAACAATCGGCGGGTGGGATCTACGGGCTTCTCAACCTGTTTTCCGGTGGGGCGCTCGAACAATTCTCTGTATTCGCACTCGGAATCATCCCTTACATCACGGCCTCGATCATCATGCAATTGCTGACGGTTGTGATCCCCAAATTGCAGAGCCTCCAGGATGAAGGTGAATCGGGTCGAAAAGTGATCACCCAATGGACCCGGTATGTCACCGTTGTCCTGGCCCTGATCCAGTCGACTGGCTTCACATTCCTGTTCCACTCCGGACGGTTCACCAACGGAATCGACCTGATCCCGCAATATTCGCCGGCTCGGGTGATTCTGATCGTCCTCACCATGACCGCCGGTACAGCCATGGTTATGTGGCTTGGTGAGCTCATCACCCAGCGTGGTGTCGGCAACGGGATGTCCCTGATCATCTTCGTTTCGATTCTGAGCCAGTTCCCGTTCATCTTCGGTCAGATCTGGGGTCAGACTGTTGCTGTCCAACTACCAATGCGTTTCATTGTGATCATGCTGGTGTTCCTGGCGATGATCGTGGCGATCATCTATGT
>JBBKXI010000054.1:0-9565 GCA_037969415.1 Acidimicrobiia bacterium
ATGTGTGAGGAGTGCGAGGGAAAGCGGTTTGATGCATCCGTGCTCGAATACAAACTCGCCGGGAAAGACATCAGTGAGGCGCTAGCGATGCCGGTCACCGAGGCACTGGAGTTCTTCGGCGATGGGGAGGCGAAGAATCCGGCAGCCCACAAGATCCTGGAGAGAATGGCGGATGTCGGGCTTGGATATCTCACGCTGGGTCAACCCCTGACAACTTTGTCTGGTGGTGAGCGGCAAAGGCTCAAACTGGCGATTCAGATGGCGGAAAAAGGTGGGATCTACGTCCTCGACGAGCCCACCAGCGGGCTCCATCTCGCTGATGTCGACAATCTGCTCGGCCTTCTTGACGAACTGGTCGATTCCGGCAAGTCGGTGATTGTGATCGAACACCATCAGGCTGTGATGGCCCATGCTGATTGGATCATTGACCTCGGCCCGGGTGCGGGCCATGATGGTGGCCGCATCGTCTTCGAGGGGACGCCTGCCGATCTCGTTGCCGACGGCGCGACCCTCACCGGCCAACACCTCGCCGAGTACGTCGGCTCGGCGTAAACATCGATGGAGTCTGTTCCCCCGTCGCCTTCTGATCACCCGGGGATCTGGAAATTCGGATACCCGATCTACGACGCCGAGACACGTGAGCAATGGCGGGCATGGCTCGATGCCAACCACCAGAACGAACCGGGTGTCTGGTTGTGTTCCTGGCGTTCACTCACGGAAAAGCCGAGATGCCCATATCCCGAGGCGGTCGAAGAGGCGATCTGCTTTGGCTGGATTGACTCCACTGTGAATGTTCTCGACGATGACCGGGATCTACAGCTCTTTACTCCAAGAAAGACGAGGAGCAGTTGGACCCGGCTCAACCGGCAGCGTTATGCAGATATGGAGGTGGCGAGTTTGATGACCGACGCCGGACGCCGCGCTGCTGATGTTGCGAGGGCGAACGGTTGGTGGACCATTTACGACCCCGTTGAAGACCTCATCGAACCCGATGCGCTTTCCTTCGCCCTCGATAAGAACGACAAGGCCCGCGTCGCTTGGGACGGATTTCCACCGAGCGCACGCAAGATGATGTTGTGGTGGGTGATCAGCGCAGCGAGAGAAGACACCCAGGCGAATCGGATAGCAACGATTGTCGCAAAATCGGCGAAGGGCGAAAGGGCCCTGGGGTAAGACCGCTCGCGGTTATTCGCGCGCAGGGCGGCGCATTACGGTATCTTCGTCTCGGTCTTCGATAGTCTCGAATCGGCGGGTCTCAAAGCTTCGCTTCGATCCACGAAAATGTGCGGCGTCGGATTCGTCAGGGTCGATATGAGGGTAGCTCTCGATCCATTCGGCGTCGCCGACGGCGGCGTCGGCGATCACCCTGTCGAGGAGCAATCCCGCAATTCCATGGTGCCGGTAGGGAGGAGCGACGATGAAGCAAGAAACGCCGATGACTGAAGCCGGATCGGGCCCGCCCGGGTCGACTGTCGCATACCTTCCGTAATCAGTGCGTCTCGAGGCGTTGACCCACCCCGCCGGCTTTCCATCCACATAGGCGAGGTATCCGAATGTGCCGCCGGATTCCAGCCTTGCTTTCATAGTGTCCCGGACTTCTCGCCAGGGTAGTTCCGACTCCTCGTCGGTTTCCGGGACATGAGGCGATAAGCAATAACAGGATGCCCAATCCGGGTTGCCGGCGAAGGCATCATGGTCAAAGAAGTCGATCCAATCGTCAATGCGGTCCTCGGTCACCGGATGAATCGTGACCTCCCCGAGATCCGCCAGCCGTTCGGTCCCGCCGGTGAGTCGCACCGTCGCTTCGGCATAGTTTCGTGCGTAGTTGCGGAGGGCGTCCTCCGGATATGGCCAGTTGTGCGCTCGGGCCGCGTGTTGAAGAAACCGATCAATAATCGTTTCAACGCTGTCGGACTCGATCCGGGCGTCACCACCGAAACATTCCATCCACATATTGGCCTCCCTTCCTATGGGGACATCGCTCCTGGCTTGACCAGTTTCCTGACGACCCACCGATGTTTGCCAATCTGGCGATCCCGCTCAAACCCGAGGTTTTCGTAGGTCGAAAGGGCACCGTTGTAGAGGAATCCAGCAGGCACGGAGTCGGCGCTTTCGGGGTAGCCTTCGACCATCCCCCCTCCGAGTTCAGCGATCAAGTCGAGTGCTCCACCGATCGCGGCTGCGGCCACTCCCTTACGTCGATGTCCCTTACCGACGAAGCAACATGCGATCCGCCAGTCAGGGGGAGTCGTCAGCCCCTTTTCGTATGCTGCCCGACTCTTGATCCTCGGAACCTCTTCCGGCTCGCCGAACTGAGCCCATCCGAGGCAGCCATCACCGTCGAAGACGAGCGCTGCATGAGCTGCTCCGCTTCACACCAGATCTTCCTTCAGTTCCCGTTTGGACTTGGTGCTTTCCTGCTTGGGATGAAATCCCATACACCAGCAGCCGCCGAAAATGCCGTTATTGGCTTCCACGAGCGCCGCAAGTGCGTCCCATGTCGACCCATCTAGAGCCTTGATTGTGTAAGTGGACCTCGTCATTGCGGACGATTCTGCCATATTAGGTTCATACCGGCTGCAGCCGAGAGATGAAGTTGTCGTAGCCAGTGGGCGCCCAGATGATTCGTCAAGCGACAAGGGGAAAGCGATCCTCCATATTCTGCCCGCCCTTCCCGGGTTGGCCATCGAGGAGGCTGGTCACCTCCCTCGCGTATCGTCGAGCGACCTTTCCATCCGGGTCCAGTCCGCGACGCGGTGAAGTGAACTCGTGCTGGCCACCACCTAGAGTCGCGCGCTGAAGTCAAGTGTTGTTCGGAAATGAGATGATGTTTTGAGGCGAAGTCGATCGCGCGTCGAATCTTCGGACATATGGCGGAACGTCAAGTATGGCATGGTGGCGCTGGCAACAGTCCAGGTCGTTGGGTCATTCGCGTACATGGCCCTCGGATTGGGTCCGTTCGAGGCGTTCTACCAGACCCTCACCACCATTTCGACCGTCGGTTTCGGCGAGTTCGGTTCTGATATTGATACCAGATATCGGGTGGTCACATCGTTGCTGATTATGTTTGGTGTAGGAATTGCTTTGTATACGCTCGCTGCGGCTTTTGAGGCTGTAATTGAGGGAGGACTCACAGAACAATTCGGGAGGTCACGAATGCAGAAAGTATTAGACAAGCTCGATGGTCATGTGATCGTGTGCGGGTGGGGGCAAGTGGGCCAGGCCATCGGTCAGGCACTGAAAGCTCAAGGTGAGTCGGTAGCCGTCGTCGATACTCGGGACGACCTGCTTGAGGTCGCCGAGCACCCCGCATTGGTAGGTGATGCAACCGATGATCGAATCCTGCTTCAGGCCGGTATTAAGAGAGCCCGTGGCCTGGTCGTCGCACTCGACAACGACTCTCAATGCACATATGTAACGCTGAGCGGTCGCTCATTGAACCCTGACCTCTATATCGTGGCACGTGCCAATGGGCCCGGGGTCGTGCCAAAGCTCCGTCAGGCCGGAGCCGACCGAGTTGTGAATCCGCACCAAATCGGTGGCGCAAGGATGGCGGCATTCGTAACCCAGCCCAATGTCGCCGATTTCCTCGGCGAGGCCATGCATGACCAGCAATTTGCTGTCGAGCTACGAGAGATTGTGGTGGGAACCGGTTCTTTTCTCGACGGAACCAGCATTCAGGACTCCGGCCTCGTCGATGCCACCGGAGTCACCGTGCTGGCAATTCGCCACTCGGATGGGTCCTTCAACGGTCATCCAGACCCTTCCGTGCGACCAAGCGTCGGCGATGTCTTGATCATTCTCGGTACCGGCGAACAATTGAAGGCCGCGCGAGGCTTGGATCGGGGCTGAGGATTGCGCCCATTGTCTGCCGCTGATTCAGGCCGACCTGACAGCGCCTGACTGGCCTATATCGAAGTCAGACTGGCTATCGGGACCAGCTAAGGCAAGGACATGGTGGTCAGGGTCGAGAACGTAGCCCTCTCGGTGACCCAACTCGCGCGGTAGGACCCGGCTGAGTTCCATTGCGCCGCGTCGATGACTCCCATTCCGATTCCCGCGATATTTGGGCTTGGGCCAGCTGCACAGATTGCAGCGATCGTCATTTCCCATTGGGTCCTTTGCCTCTGGTGAGGTTCGGCCAAGGCCTGGATGATGAGGGTGTGGAATATCCACTTCTTTATCAAAGGAAAGAGGCATGAAGAATCTGCTGGTACTTGGAGCCGGAACGGCCGGGACGACGTTGGTCAACAAATTGCGACCCCTCCTCGCCGAAGATGAGTGGTCAATAACCGTTGTCGACCAAAGCTCCGAGCATCACTACCAACCTGGCTACTTGTTTATCCCCTTCGGCGGATACACCCCCGCCGACGTTGTAAAACCGCAGGCAGGATTTATCCCCGATGGAGTGACCCGGATTGAAGGGACGATCGATGAGGTGATCCCTCCCCAGAACCAGGTAAAGCTGGTCGACGGCACGATCCTGGACTATGACCAACTGGTGATTGCGACGGGAACCTCCCCCCGGCCCGACCAGACGCCGGGCTTGGATGGGCCCGAGTGGGGCAAGTCGATCCACACCTTCTACACCCTGGAAGGAGCTACTCGTCTCCGGGCTGCCCTCGACGAGTTCGAGGGTGGTCGCATCCTGGTCCACGTGACCGAGATGCCGATCAAATGCCCGGTGGCTCCACTTGAATTCGCCTTTCTCGCTGAGTCCTATTTCAGGGAACGAGAGATGCGGGACCGGGTCGAGCTCATTTATGTGACTCCACTGGACGGTGCATTCACCAAGCCGGTGGCATCCAAATTACTCGGCAACATGCTCGACGAGAGAAAGATCGGATTGGAAGCCGATTTCTACATCGAGCGGGTCGACAACGAGAAAAGGACAGTTGTCTCATTCGATGAGCGGGAGATTTCGTTTGACCTCCTTGTCACGGTCCCACTGAACATGGGTGCCGACTTTGTGGCACGTAGCGGACTGGGGAATGAGCTCAATCATGTACCGGTCGACCATGGGAACTTCCTATCCAAAGACTGGAATAACATCTTTGCCATTGGCGACGCGGCCGACCTGCCGACCTCGAAGGCTGGCTCAGTGGCCCACTTTGCCGTTGACATATTCATCGACAATTTCCTTCCCCACATCCGGGGCGAGGAGATGCCGATGAAATTCGATGGACATGCCAACTGCTTCGTCGAGTCCGGCGACGGAAAGGCTTTGTTGCTGGACTTCAACTACGAAGTCCAGCCCCTGCCCGGGAAGTATCCCGTTCCTGTTGTCGGTCCCTTCTCGTTATTGGAAGAAACCGCGGTGAATCACTACGGGAAGCTCATGTTCAAGTGGATGTATTGGAACGCACTACTCCCGGGACGGAAGATACCTCTCCCTGCCCTGATGTCCATGGCTGGGAAAAAAGAGGCCGACGAATCGTGACAATTGAACCGCTGACACTTATCCGGTCACATTACGAAAAGTGTATTCAAAGAAAGGAGGGTCACATATGACCCTGGCAACGATTGCCGGTCATGAAGTCCATGTCGACGACGAGGGTTTCATGACCGAGTACGAGGAATGGGACGATGGCTTGGCCAAGCAGCTTGCCATCAACATCGGCATTGATCTCACTGAAAGACATCTGGATGCGATTCGGTTCCTCAGAGAGGACTATCTAGCTGTTGGCGAGACCCCGACGTTGCGTCGGGTTACCGCTGTTGGCGGAATCCCCACCAAGGAGCTGTTCCAACTGTTCCCCAAGAAGCCCGCAAAGAAGATGGCGTATGTCGCCGGCCTTCCAAAGCCGGTCGGCTGCGTCTGAAAGGATTACGACATGACGCTCACAAAGGAAGCACCGATCCCGGTGTTTGAGGACAAGGAGACTGACAGGAAACTCGTGATTATTTGTTCGAAAGGTTCACTGGATATGGCCTATCCGGGCTTGGTCCTTGCGAATGCCGCCCTAGGAGAAGGAATAGAAACGCATCTGTTCTTTACCTTCTGGGGTTTCGACATGATCAACAAAGAGACGATGGGCCATCTCCAATTCACGCCATTGGGTAACCCGGCGACTCATATGCCGCCGATGCTCATGGGGCTGCCAGGTATGACGGCCTTCGCCACCCACATGATGAAGAAGCAGATCGAGGGAATCGACATTCCAGACGTACCTGAATTTCTCGAAATGATCACTGACGCCGGTGGCCATCTCTGGGCCTGTCGGATGTCGGCCGACATGATGCACCTTGACGAGGCCGACTTATATGACCGGGTTGAGGGGATCATCAGCGCCACCGATTTCATGGAGTTGTCGGAGGGCGCCCAGACCATATTCATCTAGCGAGGAGGAGTTCACCGAATGACGAAGTCGAACGCCAGTGGCTGGCTGGTCGATTGTCTTGTCGGCGGCACCCTGGGGTTAGTTCTTGCGGGCATTATCGCGGTGAACCTGGTCATCTTCTCCGGTATCGATACCGGGTACGAATCGAGCATCTCTGAGGTGTTCGATTTCAACCCGATGGTTGCTGTGGCGGTGTTGGTAATCCTTGTGATCGGACCGGCCTTGGGGATCTTTTTGGCTCGGGTCAGACGAAAAGGCTGACTACCTAAGCTAGAACCGGCGGCACAGGTGCCGCCGGTTCTAGCCGATCTAGACCGTCGTTCTTGCTACTAGGTCGGGACGTACGATGTCAGCGTCTGCATGTATCCGGCCCGCTCGTAGGCGGAGGGGTCGGGAACCGAGGTGTAGCTCATGGATCCGCGAGCCTGGCTCACCGACTCGAAATCTCGATCGTCGAGCCACTGTTGAAGTCCTCCGCGGACTTCGGCGAGTCGGGTTGGACCATGGCGGAGTAGGGCCGACGCCATCATCGTGACAGTGGCCCCGGCAAGGATTGCCTTCACGGCACTAGATGCCTCGTGGATCCCGGTGGTGGCGGCGAGGTCGCAGTTAGTACGACCATGGAGGATGGCTAGCCATCGTAGGACCAGTCGGAGCTCACTCGGATCGGAAAGAACCAGGCTGGGAACAACTTCCAAGGTATGGATGTCGATGTCGGGCTGGTAGAAGCGGTTGAAGATGACCAGACCATCGGCTCCTGCGTCGGTCAGCTTCTGCGCCATGTTGGCGGTTGAGGAGAAATACGGGCCGATCTTGATCGCCAAGGGGATGTCGACCGTTTTCTTGATTTGTTCGACGAGGCGAAGGTGCGTGTCCTCTACCTCCAGGGCGGTTAGCTGGGGGTTGGCCGCGATGCTGTAGGTATTGACCTCGAGCGCGTCAATTCCCTCGTCGGCGAGGATCCTGGCATATCGAGTCCACCCACCCGGGCTGGTTCCGTTGAGGCTGGCAATGACCGGGATTCCTATCTCATTTTTGATCTGACGGATCAGGTTGAGGTAGTCGTCCGTTCCAGTGTTGTAGTCGTCGAGCTGAGGGAAGAACCCATCGGGGACCTCGGCGAAACCATCCGCCCCCAGTTCGAGACTGTCGTGGATTGCCATTGCGTTGTGTTCGATCTGTTCCTCGAAAAGACTGGGCAACACCACCGCGGGAGCTCCGGCTGCGACAAGTGCGTGCACATGGTCGATGTCTCCAGTGAGCGGCGACGCAGACGGGACTATGGGATGGGCAAGTTCCAGTCCCAGATAGGTCGTCGTGAGGTCAGCGCTCAATCTTCAACCTCCACGTATTCGGCAGTTCGGTGGATCTCGACCATCTGTTCGTAAAGATGCCAGCGGTCATCGATGTCCTGTTGTGCTCGGGCCATCAATCTGGAAGCCGTATCGGGGTCAGCGAGGCCCAGCATGGCAAATCTGGCCTCTTTGGACGCAAATTCCTTGAATGAGATGGTCGGCTTCCTGCTATCAAGTCGCAGTCCCGGTGCTCCGGCAAGTTCCCGGCTCGGGTCGTATCGAAAGAGCGGCCAGTATCCCGAGTCGGTGGCTTCCTTTTGATGGCTCATCTGGGTCGACATGTCGATGCCGTGGGCAATACACGGGCTGTAGGCGAGGATAATCGACGGGCCCTGATGGGCCTCGGCTTCGGCGAAGGTCTTCACGGTCTGGGTAGGATTAGCTCCCATGGCCACCTGACCTACATAGACATTGCCGTAAGACATGGCGATTTGTCCCAGGTCCTTCTTGCCGGTTTCCTTGCCCGAAGACGCGAACTTGGCGATCGCTGCCCTCGGCGTAGCTTTCGAGGCTTGGCCGCCGGTATTGGAGTAGACCTCTGTGTCCAGAACCAGGATGTTTACGTTTCGGCCTGTCGCAAGCACGTGGTCCAGCCCTCCAAATCCAATGTCGTAAGCCCAACCGTCTCCACCGACAATCCATACGCTAGTTTCGACCAGCGCGTCGGCTACGCCCTCCAATCGTCGGGGGAGCGGTCCTTCGAGCGAAACCAGCTTCTCCTTGAGTTCCACGATCAGTCGCCGTTGGGTTTCCACCAGTGCGTCGACATCCTCGAGGTCGGGGTCTTCAGTGAGTTCGAGGAGGTCCACCGCCACCTGGCCTAATTCGGGGGCGAGGGCCGTCAGCAACAAAACTGCGTCGTCGCGCTGGGACTCGAGCGCCAGCCGCATCCCCAAACCGAACTCGGCGTTGTCCTCGAAGAGGCTATTTGACCAGGCTGGCCCGCGACCGTTGACGTCAACCGTCCATGGTGTGGTCGGCAGATTCGCTCCGTAAATCGATGAGCACCCCGTCGCATTAGCGACGATCATGCGATCGCCGAACATTTGGGTGAGAAGTTTGAGATAGGGGGTTTCGCCACATCCGGCACAGGCACCAGAGAATTCAAAAAGGGGTTGGAGTAGCTGGGAACCTTTAACGGACTGAGCGTTGACCTCGCTGCGCGACATTTCGGGCAAAGAGAGGAAGATGTCGAAGTTGGTGCGCTCCCGCTCCAGGTGTTCGTGTTTTGGCTCCATATTGATCGCTTTGTGCCTGACCATTTCCTTCGATTTGGCCGGACACACATCGACGCAAACTCCGCACCCGGTGCAGTCGTCGGGAGCCACCTGGATGGTGATTCGCTTGCCGCGGAGATCCTTTCCGGTCGACTCCTTCCACAGGAATCCTTCCGGAATCGGGATATCGGGTTCAAATGCCTTGAAACGAATGGCGGCATGGGGGCAGACCAAAGCGCAACGACCACAATCAATGCAGATGTCTGCATCCCATATCGGAATCTCCTCGGCGATTGATCGTTTCTCCCACCTGGCGGTTCCAGTGGGGAACACCCCGTCGATGGGAAGCGCCGACACTGGCAGCAGGTCGCCCCGACCCGCCAGGATCATCGAGGTCACCCGTTTCACGAAGTCTGGAGCCGTTGGAGAAACCGGATCTGCGATCGAAGGCGCGATGATGTCGGTGTCTATGGGTACCACCTGAATCAATCCGGCCACGGCAGCATCGACTGCCTCCTCATTCCGCCGGACCACAACCTCACCTCTTTTGCCGTAGGTCTTGCGGATTTGATCCTTGATCATCGAGACTGCATCTTCAGTTTCGAATAGGTCGGTGAGATGGAAGAAGCAGGTTTGGAGCACCGTGTTGACT